>JAZRFC010000025.1:0-15826 GCA_045661145.1 Clostridia bacterium
GATATACAAAGACTTTTACGGAGAATGTTTGCCGCAGGTAGTACCCGGACTCTTGTGGAGGACTTTATATTTGCTGTATTTACTGTGTTTATGACAATTATTCCGGGCTTTATTTATAACAACGGAGAAATGCGTTACTATTAGATTATCGGGATTTTATGCGGTGGTATCCTTTATGCCGCCGCATTAAGCCGTGTTGTTACGAAAATTTTATACTTTTTCTTTCGCCTTGCAGAAAAAATCATTGTTAAACCCACGGTAAAAATATGCTTGCTTCTTATAGTCCCCGTAAAAGTGCTGATAAGGAAAATAAAAAAACTTAAAAATTTCGGGAAACGAGTACAAAAAAAGCTTTCAAGACATTCAAAAAAACGTCGCAAAGCATTAAAAAAAAGAATTAAAATGTTGTAAAAAAATCTTTACAAATGAAAATCTATAAGTTATACTTATAGGGTGAGAGGTGAGGGGCGTGAAAAAGCCTTTGAATCGCAAAACCCGAAAGAAACGCGTATGGACACGCGACAGTATAATATATCTGGTAATTTGCATATTGGTGTTTGGCGGTTTTCTGTACACTTTCATAGTGCAGGAGAAAACTTTGTCTGACATCCGCAAACAACAGGCTTATTACGATGAAGAGATAGTTATAAAAGAGGGCGAGCTTGTAGAGGCTGAGGAAAGAGCCGCACACAGCTCCTCCGACAGATTTTATGAAGACAAGGCCCGTGACGAGGGGTATATCCGCGAAGATGAAACACAGTTTGTAGTGGGTAATTGATGCATTTGGATTTCGTTTATTAATTTATTTATTTACTGAAAGGGGTATAACACCTTTATGGCATTGGAAGTAGGACAAATTGTAGAGGGTAAGGTTTCCGGAATAACGGGATTCGGTGCATTTATTGATTTACCTGACGGAGAAACAGGTCTTGTACATATTTCAGAGGTTGCAAGAAACTATGTTAAGGATATAAATGAGCATCTCACTGTAGGTCAGGAGGTAAAGGTAAAGGTTTTGTCTCTTGACGAAAAGGGTAAAATCAGCCTTTCCATTAAAAAGGCTCAGGAAAATAATTTCCGCCGTCCTCAGGCGGTACCTTTCAGCGGTAAACCTGCTGAAATTGAATGGGGTTCTGAAAATACTCAGAAAGATATGTCTTTCGAGGATATGATGGCTTCTTTCAAACAGTCAAGCGATGCAAGAATGCTTGACATTAAGAGAAACGTGGAATCTAAAAGAGGAAGCAGAAGAAAGTAATAACCAAAACGCTATGCAACTGCATAGCGTTTTTTGTATCATCTGAGACTGTATTTCCCCAATACTTCTACATTTTTAATCTCTTTTTTCATAATGTCTTTTATACTGAGTCCTAACGCATTGCACAATCCTGCAATATAAAACAGCATTTCACCAATTTCGTTTTCAATAATATCCCTGCATTCGTGGCAGAGATTTCCCTCTGTGCCCGGATTTGTTTTTTGCATAAAATCTCCGTCGGAAAATACGGGCAGGCTTTTTTCTCCCACAATTTTAAGACAACCGCACCCCGTAGCCGTTTTAACCGTGCTACGGCATATTTTTCCGCAGGAATTCTGACACTTTGTCAGAATATCTAATATATTTTGATTTCTCACAATCAAGTGGGAAACCTTTTCTTGAAAATCCTCGGATTTCTTTTCGGACATGGGTTTCACCTCCGAGTACTATTATATCTTTATGCCTCTTAATAGTCAATGAAAGAGATTGTCGGAAAATGTCAGCCATTTAATGGCTTTATCTCTGAAAATTTACCTGCCATTTTCTTTCAAGAGGAAAGGTATATATTCTTTCTCCCGAAGTATCCTGTTCACCCATTTTCACTGCATTAAGGCTCATATTATCATAAGTGGTGTAGTAATATATTCCCTCATCCATATTAATGCAGGAGGAATAATACGTTATTTTCGGAAAATCCTCTTCTGTTTTATTAAGTCCCCTTGTCTGATAAACGCTTCCTAAAATGTGGAAAACCTGATTTACACAGCATTGCTCGTCATCAGGGGAGGAAGAGTTCAGCTTGGTAAATACACCTCGGACAAAACGGGAGGTTGATGACAAATCCCCCGGAAGACCAAGACCGCCTATTTCTCTGCTGTATGGGGTAAGCTTCAGCTTTTCAGAAAAGAGATTTTTGGGCGGATTTTGAGAGAGGGACATATAGTTGTTAAGGGAAAACACCTGCATTGGAAAGGTGGGACTGTTTGTGAGGACGCCCACCTCATTGTCATAGATAAAAAGCCCCTCCTTACAGGATTCAACGGTGATGCTTGAATGTTTGTCGCTGACTATCCAATGAAGCGGTGTTGTGGGATATTCTTCGCTGAAATCAAGGTTTGTTACATTTGCCTTTTTGAGAAGTTCCTTTGCTTCGGAAACATTTTTACATTGGGATAAAACCCAGGGAATAAGCTCAAAGGATGCAATGTTATCATACCCCTGCAATTCCTCGTGAAAATGAGCGTATCCTGAAAATAAAAGACCTGCCATACACAGACCTTCTTCATTTGCACCGTCAAAATAAAGAGGAAAATTGTTTGACACAATTCCCATTCCGATTATGGCGTAATGTGAGGGAATTTCACCCCACGACCTGAAAACAAAAGGAAAATTCCTTGAAACTATCACCACTTTTTCACCAAATGAATGCTCGAAATCAAGGTTTCTCCCAAAATATCCGCATTTAGAACAATAAGTTACAGCCGTACACATAATAAAACCTCCTTAGTATTTTTAGTATAAAACTTCAAATAATAATTATACTTTTCGATTTAAAATTGTTGAAACCAACCTCAAGATATGATATAATCAATCTATTATAGTTAGTTTTTTACGAAAGAAGGTAAGCATATGCTCGAAAAAGAGTGGGTGTTCCTCGATGAAAGCATCAGTCAGGCGCAGGCTGAGGCTTATGCAGAGCTTTTCAACATTCCCGTCATCGTTGCCAAGGTTTTACTAAACCGCGGATTTACCGATGCAACGGATGCGAAAAAATTCCTGGCCAAAAATGCAGACAGCTTTTACTCCCCCAATCTCCTTCGTGATATGGATAAGGCAGTAAGCCGCATTAAAGAAGCCATTGAAAAAAAGGAGAATGTAGTTGTCTACGGTGACTACGATGTGGACGGAATTACCTCAACAGCCCTTTTGGTAAGCTTCCTCCGCGGTCACGGAGTAAATGCACAGGCATATATCCCCGACAGACAGAACGAGGGCTACGGCATCAATAAAGCTGCGGTCAAGAAAATTTCCGACGGCGGTGCAACGCTTCTTATAAGTGTTGATACTGGTATTACCGCATTTGAAGAAACAAAATATGCAAAAGAGCTGGGCTGTGATGTTATTATTACAGACCATCACGAATGCAAGCAGGAGCTTCCCGAGGCAGTTGCCGTTATTAATCCTAAGAGAACGGACTGTGACTACCCGTTTAAAGACCTTGCCGGTGTAGGTGTCGCCTTCAAGCTGGTATGTGCTGCAAGCGAAAAGAGCGAGCGAGAGCTTCTCGACGAATATGCAGACATCGTGGCTCTGGGTACAATAGCCGATGTGGTATCTCTCAAGGATGAAAACAGAATTATTGCCGCACGCGGAATTGAAAAGCTTTCCACAAACCCCAACACGGGACTTGCGGCTGTTATTTCTACTTTGGGACTGAGGCAAAAGTGGAATAACTGTGCCGTTGTAAGCTATTCCATAGCACCCAGACTTAACGCCGCAGGAAGAATGTCAAACGCAATGATAGCAGTTGACCTTCTCCTTACAAAGGACCCTCTTGAGGCGCAGGAGCTTGCAATAAGACTTGACACCGATAACAAAAACCGCCAGAATGAAGAAAAGATAATTTTCGACGAAGCGGTTGAAATGATAAATAACATAGACCTTTCCGATAAAAAAGTTCTTGTGCTTGCAAAACGCGGCTGGCACCATGGAATTATCGGAGTTGTTGCATCGAGAATATGCGAAAAATACAACAAAACCTGTATACTTATTTCTATTGAGGATGAGTGGTGCAAAAGCTCGGGCAGAAGCGTAGAGGGTCTTAACCTTTTTGATGCTTTGGGACATTGTGCCGATATTCTGGAAAAATTCGGCGGTCATGCATATGCCGCAGGCTTTTCCATCAAGGAGGAATATATTTCCGAGCTTGATAAACGCCTTAATGAATTTGCAGCATCCTGCAATTGTGAGGAAAAGCTTCCTCAGATACTTATAGATTCTAAAATTACGGTGGAAGATATAACTGCCGCAAACATAAGAAAAACAGAAGTTCTTGCTCCCTACGGTGCAGGTAACAAGGTTCCCATTTTTGCCCTTATGGGAGGAAGAATCGTGGACGTAAAAACTCTTTCCGACGGAAAGCATTGCCGTCTTTTAGTGGAAAGTGACAAACGTCTTGTAGAGGCGATTGCCTTCGGGGCAGGCTCAATGGCATCAGAATACTGTGTAGGTGACTTAGTAGACATTGCAGGCGAGCTTAATATCAATCTTTATAACGGGCAGGTAAGACTGCAGATAATAGTCAGCGGTATCAGAATTGCCCACAAAGAGATTGAGGATGTGCTTCCTGACAGAAACGATTTTGTAGAAATATACAGATATATCCGTCAGAGAGGTAACATCAGCGAAGAGCTTGCAAGCCTTTCTGGACAGCTTACTGATGCACTCGGCAGACGTATTATGAGGGACAAAATCGTAAATGTTTTAAGAGTGTTCAAGGACCTTGAAATCTTAAGCTTCAACAAGCTTGGCGATGTGGTACAGATTACACTCTTTGAAACGGAAAAAGGAAAAAAGGTTTCAATTGACAAGAGCGAGGAATATCAGCTAATCAAAAAAGAAATTGAAGCTATGTATTAAAACACGGATGTGATATTATGGATCAGGCTTTTGAAGTCTTAATGGACAAAATAAAAAAATATAATAAAAATGCAGAGGAAGACCGTGCCTTGATCCTTAAGGCATACACCTGTATGAAAGAGATGCATTCAAGTCAGCTCCGTCACAGCGGTGAGCCGTACTTTATTCATCCCTACGAGGTTGCGTGCATACTCGCCGATATGGAACTTGATTCTCAGGCTGTAATTGCAGGACTTCTCCATGATGTTATCGAGGATACGGAGTTTGGCTACGACCGTATGAAAGAGGAATTCGGCGAGCAGGTTGCAATGCTTGTTGAGGGTGTTACCAAGCTGGACAAAATCAAGTGTATTTCCAAGGAGGAGGCACATATTGAAAACCTCCGCAAGATGTTTTTTGCCATGGCGGAAGATATTCGTGTGGTCCTTATCAAGCTTGCTGACAAAATACACAATATGCGTACCTTAAAGCATATGAAACCCGAAAAACAGCTTGAAAAGGCAAAGGAAGCACTTGATGTATATGCTCCTCTTGCGTACAGACTAGGTATTTCAAAGATAAAGATAGAGCTTGAGGATTTGGCTCTTAAATATCTTGACAGCGTGGCGTACTACGAAATTGTAGACGGACTTTCACAGAAACAGTCAGAGCGTGATGCCTATGTACAGAATGTGCGTGGTGTTATTGCAGACAAAATGGAGGAAATGGGTATCAAATGCCATATTTCCGCCCGTGCAAAGCATATTTACAGCATTTTCAGAAAAATGTATAACCAGAACAAGACTCTGGACGAAATATACGATTTGTTTGCCGTGCGTATTATCGTGGATACCGTTGCGGAATGTTATGCCGTGCTTGGTATAGTCCACGAGGAATACAAGCCAATCCCCGGCAGATTCAAGGACTATATTGCAATGCCCAAACCCAATATGTATCAGTCCCTGCACACAACGGTAATAGGGCCCGACGGTCAGCCCTTTGAAATACAAATCCGTACATGGGATATGCATCAGGTTGCCGAGCGAGGCATTGCTGCCCATTGGAAATACAAAGAGGGCAGAGCTGGTGATACAAAAAATCTCGATTGGGTAAACAAACTTCTTGAAATACAGAGCGAGGCAGTAGACCCCGAGGACTTTATGCGTACCCTGAAGATTGATATGTTTGCCGATGAGGTATTTGTATTCACTCCAAGAGGTGACGTAATAGGTCTTCCTGCAGGGTCAACGCCCATTGACTTTGCATTTTATATCCACTCTGCGGTAGGATATAAAATGACAGGGGCAAAGGTTAATTCAAAAATTGTTACCCTTGACTACAAACTTCAGAACGGTGACATTGTTGAGGTTATAACATCTAGTGCCAACAAGGGTCCCAGCCGTGATTGGCTTAAGATTGTAAAAACAAGCACAGCACGAAGCAAGATAAATTCATGGTTTAAAAAGGAAAATCGTGAAATAAATATTGAACGCGGTAAGAATGCCGTTGAAACAGAGCTTAAGCGTGTTGGAATGAGTCAGAGCGAGCTGTTTAAGAGCAAGTATCTTGACCCCATGCTCAAACGCTACGGCTTCTCAAATGTAGACGAGATGTATGCCGCTATCGGCTTCGGCGGAATAACTGCGGCAAAAGTTATTACAAGACTCCGTGACAGCTATCAGAATGACCACAAGGAAGAAATTTCTCCCGATGTTATTGCAAAGCAGATAGGGAAGAAGAAAGGGAAGAGCGACAGCGGTATTGAGGTCAAGGGCGTTGACAATTGCCTGGTAAGACTTTCACGTTGCTGTAATCCCGTTCCGGGTGATGACATCATTGGCTTTATCACAAGGGGCAGAGGTGTAAGTGTACACAGATGCGACTGTATCAATGTTCTTCCCGAAAACATTACGGAAGATATGAAGAGCCGTATGATAGAGTGTAATTGGCTTGACGACATATCCTCATCCTTTAGTGCGGAAATCAGTATTGAATGTACCAACAGACCGGGCGTTCTGGCAGATGTTATCGGTGTTGTGGCAGAGCAGAAGCTTAATCTTGTTGCGGCAAATGCACGCGGTCTCAAGGACAGAACTGCCCTTATCGACCTTACAGTTGAGGTTGAGGACAAAGAGCATATAGAAAGCCTTATCAGGAGACTTCACCGTGTACCCGGCGTATATGACATAAAGAGAACAAGAGGTTAATTTATATGGATATACAGTGCTTGGTTTTAGGTCAGCTTGGAGTAAATTGCTACCTTTTGACAGAGGATAATAAGGCGGCAGTTATTGACCCGGGCGACGAAGCAGAAAGAATTTTGAGCGTATTGGAGAAAAGCGGATGTACGCTTGAAAAAATTCTCCTTACCCACGGACATTTTGACCATACGGGTGCAGTCAGTGACCTTGCCGAAAAAACAGGGGCAAAGGTTTTTATCCACAGCGGTGATGAGATTATGCTCCGTGATAATACCAAAAATCTCAGTTTTCTTACGGGAGTGGGGAATAAAACCTACAATGACGCAATTTCTCTTGACTCTGCAGGAGAAATCACCTTTGGAAATACGGAGATAAAATATTTTCATACCCCAGGACACAGTCAGGGCTCGGTAACATATTTGTGGGAGAATAATCTCTTTTGCGGAGATTTACTTTTCCGTGGCTCTATCGGGCGGTATGATTTCGGTGACCTTAAAACAGAGCTCATGTCAATAAAGTATCTTCTTGATAATTTTGACGATTCGGTGAAGCTTTACCCCGGACATGGGGAGGATACCACAATAGGCTTTGAGCGTATGAATAACCCCTATATAGGAATGATATAAATGAATATAATAACAAATGGGCATTCCTTTGAGGATGCGGTAAGACAGATTCTGCAACTGTTTTTTGACCTTAATTCCGACTTTACGGCAGAATCCGTTTTGCAAATTGATGAAAATTTATATATTGCAAAAGCTAAAGTCACCCTCGGCGAAAAAACCGCCGAGGGTGAAATAAAAGCTACACTTTTTTCTCCCGAGAAAAGACAAATAAGCGACCTTGTGAAAAAGTCGTTATTTTTTGCCTGCAAGAAGCTTTCGGATATGCCTACGCCATGGGGGATTTCTACGGGAATACGCCCTGCAAAAACGGCACGAATGATGCTTGATGAAAATAAAACCGACGAAGAAATTCTTTGTTATATGGAGGAAGAATTTTTTGTAACTTCTAAAAAAGCTCAGCTTAGTCTGGATGTGGCAAAAACAGAGTTTGAACTTTTGAAAAACCGTGAGGAAAATACCGTCAGCTTATATCTGGGAGTTCCGTTTTGTCCCACAAGATGTGCCTACTGCTCATTTATATCGCAGGCGGTGGCACACAATCAGAAGTTTGTTAAACCATATGTGGAGGCTCTGCTGAAAGAAATTGAAGAAACCTCCCGCATGGCGGAAAGCTTTGGCTACAAGGCGGAAACAATATATTTCGGTGGCGGCACTCCCACAACTCTTCCTCCCGAGGATTTGGATAGACTTATAAAGCGTGTCAAAAGCTGTTTTGATGTAACTACTCTCCGCGAGTTTACCGTAGAAGCAGGCAGACCCGATACCTTTTCTGATGAAATGCTTTCAGTTTTATGGGAAAACGGAGTAAACCGCATAAGCATAAATCCACAGACTATGAATCAGAAAACCCTTGATAAGATAGGGAGACGCCATAGCGTTGAGGATACAATAAGGGCTTTTGAAATGACCAAAAAATATGATTTCAGCATAAATGCTGACCTTATTGCAGGACTTCCCGATGAAAGCACGGAGGACTTCAGGAAAACCGTTCAGGAGGTATGTGCTCTTTCACCCCAAGCGGTTACGGTGCATACAATGTATCTTAAACGGGCAGCACGGCTAATTTCGGATTTTGAAAAACTGAGATTTGCAAAGGATATGGACAGTATGGTGCAATTGTCTTACGATTACCTTACTTCAAAGAGATACAATCCTTATTACCTTTACAAACAGAAAAACACCCTTGGTAATCTTGAAAATGTAGGATTTTCCCAAAAGGGACACGAAAGCCTTTACAACATTTTCATAATGGAGGAAATACAGACCATTCTTGCCATGGGGGGCGGTGCTTCCACAAAAATGGTAAAGGGTGACAGAATAGAAAGAGTGTTTAACCCAAAGGAAGCTTCCGATTATATTAACCGAATTGATGAAATAATAGAAAAGAAGAAAGCGGCACTTGAATTTTTGAGGTGAATATAATGATTAACTTTACCTACGAGAACGAAAAAATGAGTACAGAAAAAAGAATTACGGTGGGAAAGCTTATTGAGAAAAAGGGACTTTCATCCTCCGTCCTTGCCTGCAAGGTGGACGGAAAAATTGTTTCCGCAGATTATGTTATTGAGGAAAATGATATGGTTGAGCCTCTTACAATAAGCTCCGACGAGGGATACCTTATATATAAGGAGTCCCTCATATTGGTGCTTCTCCACGCTGTTGAAATGACAGATGGGGCAAATGCTGTTTTTGTCAGACAGTCAGTAAATAAGTCCACATATTTTGAAATGGAAACGGAGAAGGACAGAAAAACGCTTGCCAAAGAGCTTAAAACGGCTATGCAACAAATAATAGAGAATAATACGGAATTTCGCTCTATTAAGCTCAGCCGCACTCAGGCGGCAACACTGTTTCTTGAAAGTGGGGAAAAGGAAAGAGCAGAAGAAATCGCATCCCTTCCTGCCGAGTATATTACCGTATGTAAAACGGCAAAGAGGTATCACCTTACCTACCAGCCCATTGCATACAGCGTAAGGGCATTGTCTGTATTTGATATACAGCCCTTTGATGACGGATTTTTGCTTAAATATCCTGCCGACTATACCGTTAATACAATACCTCAGTTAAAACAGGGTATCAAGGTTCATAACGCCATTGAAGATTACCGTGATTGGATTACAACGGTAGGAATTGACAATATCTTTGCCTTAAATAAAACTATAAGAGAAAACCGTATTGCAGAGCTTATCAATATGGCAGAGGGACTTCACGAAAAAAGAATCAGCCGTATTGCTGACAGAATCAAGGAATCTAAAGGGATTAAGGTTATTCTCATTGCAGGACCCTCGTCTTCAGGAAAAACATCTTTTGCAAACAGACTGTGCCTGCATCTTAAAATAAATCATATTAATCCCGTGGTTATATCTCTCGATGATTACTATGTGGATGACGACAGAATGCCTCGTGACGAAAACGGAGAAATGGACTTTGAATGTGTGGAAGCCATTGACTATGAGCTTTTCAATGAACATCTTTCTTTGCTTTCTAAAGGTGAAACCGTGGACATTCCCCGATATGACTTCAAAATAAGAAAGAGGGTAAAGGGACAGACACTAACCCTTTCTGATAATCAGATTATAATTGCTGAGGGCATCCATGCCCTTAATGAGCTTCTGACAAGCCGTGTAGCCAGGGAAAATAAATATAAAATATATTTAAGCTGTCTTACTAGTCTGTGCCTTGATGAATATAACGCATTTTCACCCACAGATAACAGACTCCTAAGGCGTATGATTCGTGATGCACAGCACAGAAATACTCCTGCTGAGGAAACTTTCAGGCTCTGGAAAAGTGTCCGTCGCGGTGAGCAAAAATATATATTCCCCTTTGAAAGTGAAGCTGATGAGGTTTTCAATTCATCTTTGGTATATGAATTGGCAGTAATTAAAAAGCCTGCACTCAGACTTCTTGAGGGGATAACTCCACAAAGCCCTCATTACAGCCGTGCCAGAAGACTTATTAAGCTTTTGTCTTATTTTAATGAGTTTGACCCTGCTCCGATTCCCCCAACATCCATAATCCGCGAATTTATCGGCGGAAGTACAATAGTGCATTAAAAATAGAAAATCGTCTTATGATTGTTTCATAAGACGATTTCTTTATTCGGTAAATTCCACATCGGGAAATACATTTGAAATTGTATCGTAAATACGCTCGCTATCGCATTTTCCGTGAATAACTATTTTCCTGGGTGCAATGGTTATAAGTGCACTTAAGATTATATCCTCACGGGTAAATCCCTCTTCACTGAAAACTGATTCTTCACAATAAAAATCAGTAATATCACGGTGCCTTTTATTGAAAATTTTCAAAACTCCGCCCGACTTTTTAAGATAAACGGTATTTTCCTTGGGTGCCTGCACAGAAACAAAAAAGCGGAGCATATTCATAAATTCATCATATTCGCGCATTGCGTAGATTTCTTCTGCCGCATCGTGGCAGAGGTTTCTTAATTCATCCTTATACTCGCCAAGTCTGAAATTAACAAAACCGTTTATAATAATCGAGCCGTTTTCTTTAAGATAGTCGAGAGCCTTTTCCTCAATAAGCGCACGCCGTCTTTCATAGTGGATTGCATCCATTACATCAAGGCTGTTGCCATCTGCGTGGCTTATGGCAAGGCTTACTATTTCCATTCTTTCCACAGGTGTTGAGTGGGGAAATTCGCTCTCGGCAATTTTTTTGAGAAGCGGCTTTTCGTAATGTGCCATTATTTCCTCTGTAATCTGCGTAGCAAATTCATATATGTCGGTATTCTCGGGCAGATTCATGGCAGTATTCAATTCCAAAAACTATCACCTCATTTACTTTTATGTAGTCATCAGAGGTATAATAGAGCCTATATCAAGGACTTCTCCTTCTTTAAGTTTTGTTATCCTGATATTTTTCAGGGAAAGAAAATTTCTTATCTTTTTTGAATCGGGAAGCAGGTCAATGTCACCGTTTATCAGAAGTTCATTTTCACTCGCCATTCCAACTGAACCTCCAAAAAAACCGTTTAAAAATCCGGGAAGAGCAATGTTGTCATTTGATACAAGTAAAACTTCCATTCCTGCCTTTTCTCCTGCCCGTGCAATTGAAACATCACCTGTGATAAAGGAGTTTTCATCAATCGGGCAGATGGAACATTTTGTATACCCTTGTTTTACTTCAATTATTTCATAACCCTCGGATAATATTATTTCGTATAACACCTCGTCGCATACCTTTTTATTTAAAAAGCATTTTTTTCCGACTATACCAACATTATATGCGCTGTCTTTCGGGTAGTGCCTGCCCAAGGAATTTTTACCCTCGATTATCTCAAACCCGTAATGAGAGAGTGCGTTTTTATAGTATGCGTAACTTTCGGGAGGACATACGGCTTTTTTTGAGGAAATAATTGCAATTCCCAAATCTGCATGACGACGCATAGCTTGGGGCAGACACTTAATCTCAGGCGGTGTAATAACCGTTGCATCGGGGATATTTGTATCGGCTATAAAAAGCGTAGCCTTTTCTTTCGGTAAGTAGGGGTAATTCATATAATCAATCCTTGAAAAAAGGGCTGTAAAAATTTTTTACAGCCCTTTTTTAATAGTTTAGTTTTTAGAGGATGCACTAAGTCTTGCAAGTGACCTCTTAAGCTTGATTTCAGCAAGTTTATACTCATAGTTGCTTTTTTCTGTGGAATTAAGACGAGTCTGAGCTTTTTCCCTTGCTTTCTCCGCACGGGCTATATCAATCTCCTCGCCCCACTCAAAAGTAGAGGCAACAACTCTTACAACGCCGTCTGTAACACTTACCATACCGCCGGAGCAGGCGGCTTTCTTCTCCCAATGGGCGGTAACAACCTTTGCAACGCCTATGGAAAGTGCCGCAACATAGTTTGCCCTCTTGGCAAGTATGCCTACATCCCCCTCGGTTGTACGGAGAATAATTTTCTGAGCCTTCCCGTCGAAAAAAATACCGTCGGGAGTAACTATTTGTAAATCAAATTCGTTCATATTATCAGTCCTATCGGGCCATTATTTTTTAGCTTTTTCGATAGCTTCCTCAATAGTTCCTACGAAAAGGAATGCAGACTCGGGAAGGTCATCGTGTTTACCCTCGATGATTTCCCTGAAACCTCTTATAGTTTCCTTAAGAGGAACATACTTACCCTCCATACCTGTAAACTGTTCAGCAACGGAGAAAGGCTGAGAGAGGAATCTCTGCACTTTTCTTGCACGGTTTACGGTGAGCTTATCTTCTTCGCTAAGCTCATCCATACCCATAATTGCAATAATATCCTGAAGCTCGTTATATCTTTGAAGTATTTTCTGCACATCTCTTGCAACTTCGTAATGCTCGATGCCAACCACATCAGGAGAAAGGATTCTGGATGTGGAGTCGAGGGGGTCAACCGCCGGGTAAATACCCTGAGAAGCAATCTGTCTTGAGAGAACGGTTGTAGCATCAAGATGTGCAAAGGTCGTTGCAGGAGCAGGGTCGGTAAGGTCATCGGCAGGCACATATACAGCCTGAACGGATGTGATTGAGCCTTTCTTTGTAGATGTAATTCTTTCCTGCAGAGCACCCATTTCAGTTGCCAGAGTGGGCTGATAACCAACGGCAGAGGGCATACGTCCGAGAAGCGCTGAAACCTCACTGCCCGCCTGAGTGAAACGGAAAATATTATCAATGAAAAGAAGCACATCCTGACCTTCTCTGTCACGGAAAAATTCCGCCATTGTAAGACCGGAGAGAGCAACTCGCATTCTTGCTCCCGGGGGCTCATTCATCTGACCGTAAACGAGAGCGGTTTTATTAATAACGCCGGACTCTTTCATTTCGTTATAAAGGTCATTACCCTCACGTGTTCTTTCCCCAACGCCGGTAAATACACTAAGACCACCGTGCTGCTTTGCTACGTTATTGATAAGCTCCATAATAAGGACTGTCTTACCAACACCTGCACCGCCGAAAAGACCAATCTTACCGCCCTTTGCATAGGGGCAGATAAGGTCAACTACCTTGATACCCGTTTCGAGGATTTCGGTAGTGCTTTCCTGCACGTCATAACCGGGAGCAGGACGGTGAATTTCCCATTTCTCGGGGTTTTCGGGTGCGGGCTGATTGTCAACGGGTTCACCAAGCAGATTGAATATTCTGCCGAGTGTACATTCGCCAACCGGAACGCTGATACCCTTACCTGTGTCAACGGCATCCATACCGCGTACAAGACCGTCGGTGGAGCTCATTGCAATACAGCGGACAACATCGTCACCAATGTGCTGAGCAACCTCAAGAGTGATTTTACGCTCTCCCAGAGTTATCTCAATTGCATTAAGCAGATTGGGAAGATGTCCGTTTTCAAATTTAATATCAAGTACAGGCCCGATAATGGATATTACCTTGCCTATGTTTTTTTCTGCCATGGATTTTCAATCCTTTCATTATTGGTTACTTCCTGCAACTATTTCTGTGATTTCCTGCGTAATTGCCGCCTGCCTTGCTCTGTTATATGTCAGGCTGAGGCTGTCAATAATCTCTCCTGCATTGTCGGTAGCATTTTCCATTGCAGTGCGCCTTGCACTAAGCTCTGATGCAATGGATTCACAAACACCGCCGTAAATAATACCGCCGATGTAGTGGGGGATAATCTGACCAAACACCGCCTCAGGAGAGGGGTCATATTCAATAAGGGCTTTCTTTTTGTCACCGTCACCCTTTGAGGTAAGAGGAAGAATTTCCTTTGATGCAGGAAGCTGTGTCAGCATATTCACAAACCCTGTATAATAAATGTCAAGGGATGTAAATTCACCCTTTTCAAAAGCTTCCGCAAGTGCCTGCCCTATACTGTTGCAATCGCTGATTTTTACATCAGCAGCAATCTGGTATTCGGTAGTGAAAAAGGATACGTCTTTCTTTGAAAAATGCTCCACAACCTTTTTTCCTATGGGAAAAATAATATCACCGTCGTTATAACTGAGGGATTTAAAGAGATTGTTGTTGTATCCGCCTGCAAGACCACGGTCTCCGGCAATTACTATATGACACGCCTTGCCCTCTTTCTTTACAGTAAAAGGGGAGGAGAAATCAACTGTGCTTGATGCAATGTCCTCGAGTGCATCGGAAAGAGTTTCAAAGAACGGTCTGCTTTCTTCAATCTTCTCTTTCGCCTTACGCATTTTGCTGGTTGCAACAAGCTGCATTGCCTTTGTAATCTGACGGGTATTTTCGACGCTTTTTATTCTGTTTTTAATTGCTTTCATTGAAGCCATTGTGCGTCACCTCATTTACGGGAGAGAAACTTTTCACTACACTCTGTAACTGCTTTTTTTATCATTTCCTCAGTTTCTTCGGAGAGAGTGCCTGACTCTGCAATATTGGAAACAATCCTGGGATATGTGTTGTCAACATAATCGTAGAGTGTTCTTTCAAATTCCTTTACATCCTCGGGAGCAATATCTTTAAGGTAGTCATTTACTACCGCATAGATAATTACAACCTGATGCTCTACCGATACGGGGGCATTTCTGTCCTGCTTGAGAACCTCAACGATTCTTTCACCCTGTTCAAGACGCATCTTGGTATCGGGGTCAAGGTCACTTCCGAATTGGGCAAATGACTGAAGCTCGCGGTACTGTGAATAAAGGAGCTTAAGAGTACCTGCAACCTTCTTCATTGCCTTAATCTGTGCATTACCGCCTACACGGCTTACGGAAATACCGGGGTTAACCGCAGGCATTACACCGGAGTGGAAAAGCTCTGTTTCAAGGAATATCTGACCGTCTGTAATGGAAATTACATTGGTCGGGATATATGCAGAAACGTCGCCTGCCTGAGTTTCGATTATGGGAAGAGCGGTAAGCGATCCGCCGCCGTATTCAGGGGCAAGACGAGCCGCACGCTCAAGAAGTCTGGAATGAAGATAGAATACGTCGCCGGGGTATGCTTCACGTCCCGGGGGACGGCGTATGAGAAGAGAAAGTGCACGGTAAGCCACAGCGTGCTTGGAAAGGTCGTCGTAAACTACAAGGACATCTTTTCCCTGATACATAAAGTATTCACCGATAGTACAGCCGGAGTAGGGAGCAATATCTTTAAGGTAGTCATTTACTACCGCATAGATAATTACAACCTGATGCTCTACCGATACG
>JAZRFC010000026.1:0-42631 GCA_045661145.1 Clostridia bacterium
TTTTTTTTCAGCTTGTAACAAAATTTTAATTTTTCAGGCAATATTCCAATGCTGATATAGCTTCAGTAATTTCTTCCTTTGTATTGAAATACCCTAATGAAAACCTTAAAAGCCCTTTTGTGATTGTACCGAGTGTCCTGTGTGCCATAGGCGCACAGTGAAGCCCTGCCCGCGTTGCAATGGAAAATTCACTGCTCAATCTTCCGCATATGTCAACACAATCATGGTCTTTCAAAAGAATACCGAATACACCAACTTCGGGTGTTCCGAGCAATTTTGCTCCGCTTATTACCGATATTTCTTCCAGAAAATGTTTTTGCAGCATGACTTCTTTTTCAGCAATACCCTCTTTTTTTATAAATTTAATCCCCTCACACAAACCTGCTATTCCGCATGCGTTAATGGTGCCTGCTTCAAATCGGTCAGGGAGTATATCAGGCATTAATGCACTTTCGGACATACTTCCCGTTCCGCCCTCCATAAGTGTGTTAAGATAGATTCCCGGCTTTATATATAATGCCCCTGTTCCGAATGGTCCGTAAAGCCCCTTGTGACCTGCAAATGCAATCATATCACCTGAGTCTTCATCAAGTGGCAGTATTCCTCCGCTTTGTGCCGCATCTGTAAGCATTATAATACCTTTTGAACGGGCAAATTTATATATATCACGTATGGGATTAACCGTTCCGATAACGTTTGAAGCGTGTATAACGCAAATCATTTTTGTGTGATTGGTGACAAGACCTGAAAATGACTCAACACTAAGCTTCCCGTTACTGTCTGCCCGTGCTATTTTTACTGTAACCCCAGATTTTTCCATACTTATACAGCTTCTCAGAACGCTGTTGTGTTCCATGGAGGATATAATAACTTCGTCACCAGGCTTTAGTGTGCCTTTTATAGCCAAGTTAATAGCTTCGGTTGTGTTTTTTGTAAATATAATTCGCTCGGGGGAAGAGGCACCTATAAGCGAAGCTAATTCTTCACGGCATTCCAATACCTTATCCGATGCAACCTCTGATAAAAAGTGCCCACCGCGACCTGGATTTCCCCCGTGGCTTTTCATAAATTCAGTAACCGCATTAATCACACAGTCAGGTTTGGGAAAGGTAGTTGCAGCGTTGTCAAGATAAATCATATTATATCTCCTTAAAATATTTTCTTTTTCCGTCTACTGTTTTTTCGGAATAAAATGCGCGTATGTTTATTCCAAGCTCCAATGCGGCTTGCTCAACTGCTGGTTTCAGGTTGTCGTCGAAACGGATACTGTAACCACAGCCCTCTTTGGTGAGTGGGGCAGGGGTCTGCACAACAACAGAGTTAATCCCCGAAGCTATAAGGCTCCGTTTGATTCGATTGGCAGATGTAGATGAAGCGACGGTAGCAAGCATATTATTAGTCCTTTCAGTTTGTTCTTAATAATTATTTTATGCACTTTGACGTTATTGTGTTTTCTTATTTTAAGACAATAGAAATTTTTGTAACAAATTTGTAAAGAATAGCAAAAAACTGTTGAAATATCACGGAGAAGGTGTTATTATATATCTGTATAGTTATGTCGTAATTTATAGGAGGTAATTATCTTGATAAATAAGTATCTTAACAATATTCTTCTTCAAAGCAGTAAAATCCTCGGATATGAAACCGGAGTGATAGAAGCAAACGGTACGGTAGCTTCATCAGGTCGTTCTATGGAAATTGAAAATAATTTGCAGGAAATCTTAAATGCTTGTATTAATTCTTCGGATAAAATCGTAAAAATGCTCGGATATACTTTCTGCACAGTTACTGCTCGCGGAAAGCTTGATTATATAACCTTTATCAAAAACGGAGCAGATGAAATTAACCTTGCACATATACAGATGCTTTCCTCATATGTTGCAGGCATCAGGCAAATGCACAACGACAAGTATGACAAGGCTAATTTCATAAAAAATATGCTTGCCGACAGCATACTGCCCGGAGACATTTTTATGAAGAGCAAGGAGCTTCGTCTTTCTCTTGATGTTGACAGAGCAGTTTTTGCGCTTCAGTACGACGATATCCGCGGTGTAGATGTGTATGACATCATAAACGGTATTATTCCCGATAACGGAAAAGATTTTGTTATAGATTTGGACAACAATACGATTGCTGTTGTGAAAGAGGTAAAGTTTGGCACAACCGATGCAGAGCTTGAAAGCATTGCAAGCGAGATTGTGAATACCGTAACAACGGAAGCGATGGTTAACATCCATCTTGGAATAGGTACAATTGCTTCAAACATCAAGGACATTGCAAAGAGCTATAAGGAAGCGCGTATAGCACTTGAGGTAGGCAAGGTGTTTGACGGGGAAAAGTACATTATGAATTATGAAAACTTAGGTATTGCCCGTCTTATTTATCAGCTTCCCACAACGCTTTGTGAACTGTTCCTTTCAGAAGTTTTTAAGAAGGATTCAATAGATTCGTTAGACCAGGAGACACTTTATACAATTCAGAAATTCTTTGAAAATAACCTCAACGTTTCAGAAACTTCAAGACAGCTTTACGTGCACAGAAATACGCTTGTATACAGACTTGACAAGGTCAAAAAAATTACAGGTCTTGATTTAAGGCTTTTTGACCATGCAATCGTATTTAAGGTGGCACTTATGGTTAAAAAGTATCTTGTTTCAAAGCCTATGCGTATATGACGAAAGGATGATTTGATGATAAAGTTTAAAGATGTTACGGTTATCTATGACAAGGATATTGTTGGTCTTGATAATGTTTCCTTTAAAATAGAAGATGGGGAATTTGTTTTCCTCGTAGGTAAAACAGGTGCAGGAAAAAGCTCTGCCATAAAGCTGCTTACCGGTGAAATCAAACCCACAAGCGGTGATGTTATAATTGATGGTATATATGTAAGCTCCTTGAGACGGTCAAAAATACCGTATCTCAGGCGTGCGCAGGGTGTAGTTTTTCAGGATTTCAGACTGCTCCCCAATAAAACCGTGTACGAGAATGTAGCTTTTGCAATGGAAATAATCGGGAAAAAGAAAAAGGAAATCAAAAGAAAAGTTCCGAAAATTTTAGAGCTTGTAGGCCTTTCTGAGCGTGCGAGGAATTATCCCAACGAAATTTCCGGCGGTGAACAGCAGCGTGTAAGTATTGCAAGAGCACTTGTAAACAGTCCCTCGCTCATCATTGCTGACGAGCCTACCGGAAATCTTGATGTTGAAACCTCTAATGAAGTTATGAAGCTTTTTGATGAAATAAATAAAATGGGGACAACAATCGTAATGGTTACTCATTCTGAAAAAATTGTGAACGATATGAAAAAGCGCGTAATACAGCTTGAAAACGGATGTATTGTTCGTGATGAAAGGGAAGGGGCGTACAATCTTGGCGTTTAAGTATTATTTTAAAAGTGCAACAAGTTCATTTGTTAGAAACGGAATAATGACCGCAGCGTCATTTATTACCGTTACATGCTGTCTTTTCCTTTTCGGTGTGTTCTTGCTGTTTACACTTAATATGAGCAGTATAAGCAAGCAAATAGAAGATCAGTGCGAACTAATCGCCCGTATTGATATAAATGCAGACGAACAAACACAGCAAAGTGTTTATAACCAGGTACTTACACTTGATAATGTAACCGATGCACATCTTGAAACAAAGGACCAGGCATTTGAAAACTTTAAAAAAGAGCTTGGCGATGATGCCGACGTATTAGAGGGTCTTGAAAGTGAAAACTTCCTTAGAAGCTCTATTAAAATTACGCTTACCGACATCAGAAAATCAGATGAAACCATAGCATCCCTTAAGAAAATTCAGGGAATTGCGGAGGTTGAAAACCACAAGGACATAGTTACAAATGTTGTGGGCTTTACCTCAAGTGTGAAGAAGGGCAGTGCCATAGCAATGATTGTTCTTCTTCTTATAGCGGTATTTATCATCCAGAACACTATAAAACTCAGCGTATTTGCACGTGAAAAAGAGATTCATATTATGAAATTTGTAGGAGCAACGGACCACTTCATCAGAATGCCGTTTGTAATTGAGGGTGTTATGATAGGTCTGCTTGGATTTACGGCTTCGTTTTTAATTATAGCCTTTGGTTACAACACAGCCATTGAAACAGTGGCATCTGTAATCAGTCTGTTTGAGTTTGTTCCTCTTCAGGAATGTCTTCTTCCTCTCGGAATCAGTATGGCACTTTTCGGTGTTCTTATGGGTTCAGCCGGAAGCGGACTTTCAATTAAGCGATACCTTAAGGTTTAAGCGGTACAGGATAAGGAGGATTCTCCGTGAAAAGAAAAAACAAGAGTGAAAAATTAAAACGCATTTTAGCTGTTATCTGTGCAGGTATGGTTGCATTGGCTATTGTCGCATCAGTTGTATTACCTGTTATGGCGGCAACGCAGACACAGATTGATGCTGCAAAGCAAAAATCAGAGCAGGCAAAGAAAGACAAACAAAATGCAGAGGCGAAGCATAAAACAATTTTAGAAGAATATAAATCTCTTGATAAACAAATATCCGATACAGAGAATGAAATTAAAAATCTGGAGGAAAGCATAACTGCAACACAAAAGGACATCGAAACCAAGCAGGAGGAACTTGTCCAGGCAGAAGCAGAATATGCTCTTTATAAAGGGTTATTTCTTTCCCGTGCAAGGGTAATGTATGAAAACAGTGATGTGAAATATCTTGAAATCCTGTTCGGTGCAAAAAATTTCAGCGATTTTCTTTCTAAAATTGAAATGATTTCACTTCTTATGGAATATGACAGAAATATTCTGAATAGAATGAATGAAACCATGAAAACAATAGCCCAAACGAAAGAGACTCTTGAAAATTATCTTACTACCCTTGAAGAAGGTATGGTTTCGCTTGAAGGGAAGAGAGCATCTCTCAACACAGCAATTGAACAGAAGAAAGTGCTTCTTGATGATGCTGCAAAAGATGTAGAAAAGTACAAACAGATTTATGAAGCTGCAGAAGCAGAAGAACAAAGGCTCATAAACAGCAACAAAAATGCATTTGATTCATCTGGAAACAGTAAAAAATATACAGGCGGTGCATTTTTGTGGCCGGTTCCCGGAAGCCATAGAGTAACAAGTCATTACGGATACAGAATACATCCTGTTTACAAGACAAAAAAATTTCATTCGGGAATTGATATTGGTGCAGGATACGGCCTTGATATTGTGGCAGCTGCCGATGGTGTTGTTACATTGGCAACGACAAACGGCGGTTACGGCAAATGTATTGTTATTAACCACGGTACTAAAAACGGTAAGGCAATAACCACCCTTTACGGACATTGCAGTACTCTGCTTGTATCAAAGGGAGCTACTGTTAAAAAAGGACAGGTAATTGCAAAAGTCGGTTCTACCGGTGTATCCACAGGTCCGCACCTTCATTTTGAAGTAAGACTTAACGGTTCAGCAATAGATCCTGACGAATACTTATAACATTTAATTGATGGGTAGTGTCATTAAGTGAAAAACAAAACAAAAATAATACTTGCAATTTTAATAACCTTTGTTTTGACCTTGTCATTTTGCTCTTTTGCAACGGTAAGGATTTTGTCAAAGTATAGCTATCCATTTGAAAAATTGGAAAAAGTTATGTCTATTATTGACAGCTCCTATGTTGGTGAGTATAGCTTTAAAAAATGCGAGGAAAGTGCAATTAACGGTATTCTTGAAGCTTTGGGTGATGACTATGCTGCATACTACGATGAAAAGAATGCAAAGGAAACAATGCAGATGATAGAAGGTCATTACATAGGTATTGGAATAGAGGTTCTTGCAAATTTTGACAAAGGGTATATTGAGGTAATGTCTGCATTTGAAGATTCTCCTGCAGACCGTGCAGGAATAAAAAGCGGTGACCTCATTAAATCGATTGACGGAACTCTATATAAGGCAACCGATATGACAGATGCGGTTTTCTATATGAAAGGAATCAGCATTGAAAGTCCCCTCGATAAAGCTATTGAGATTGTTCTTATCCGTAATGGAGAGGAATTCAGTGTAAAACTTTACCGTGCTGAAATCGATATGTACAAGGTAACACATAAGATAATAGACAATATCTGTTATATCAGATACTCAGGGTTTACAATCCAATCCCAGAAAGCTTTGGAGGATATTGTGCAAAACCTTGAAAGCAGTGTTGTGGGGATAGTTATTGATGTACGGAATAACCCCGGCGGAGAATTTAACAGTGCTATAAATCTTTGCGATTTGTTCCTGGATGACGGTATGATTATGTATACTGTTGACAAGAATGGCAAAAAGACGGAATATCTTGCAAAGCAGGGAAGTTCAATGCTTCCGCTGGCAATTCTGGTAAACGGGTCATCAGCAAGTGCTTCAGAGATTTTTGCAGGTTCTATGCAGGCAAGAGAAAGAGCTGTGATAGTTGGTGAAAAGACCTACGGCAAAGGTGTAAGCCAGACGGTACGCTACCTCAATCCCGTGGACCCGGGTGAGGGGGCACTTAAATTAACTACCTGCAAAAATTTTACTCCTGACGGAAAATGGATAAATGAGTGCATAACTCCCGATATTGTATTGAAGAATTCTGATATAACCCCCGATATAACTAAGGACGAGGCTTTTATAGCCGCAGTTAAAAGCTTGAAAAAGGATATAACAAATGAAAAATAAAATATTTGCACTAGCATTAATTATAATTATGTTGTTTTCCTGTGCAATAGCTTTTGCGGCTCCGGAGGACAATGCTCAACAAAACACACAAGAGAATCAGGAAAATATACAGGAAGAAACTTTAACTGCAAAATCACCTCATGTTCTTCTATTGGATATGAATACAGGAGCAGTTCTTTATTCTAAAAGTGCAGGAGAAAAGGTCTTTCCGTCATCACTTACGACAGTAATGACTGCCTTAATTGTTCTTGAAAAATGCAATCTGGAAGAACTTGTTACAGCTAGTGAGTCATCAGTTTCAAATGTTCCTGCAGGAGATAATAAGCTTGGAATTATAAAGGACGAAAAACTTACTGTTCGTCAGCTCCTTTACGGAATGTTACTTTCTTCGGCTTCTGATGCTACAAACCTTTTGGCTGAGAGGACGGCAGGCAGTATAGAAGAATTTGTAAAGCTTATGAATTCCCGTGCAAAGGAATTGGGAATGGATAATACCAACTTTACAAATCCTACAGGTGCACACGACGAACGGCATTATACAACTGCTGAAGATATGGCTTCTCTTATGAGAATAGCTATGGAAAATGAAACCTTCAGGGAGATTGTGAAGTGTCAGTCGTACATTATTCCTGCAACTGAAAAAAGCTCAACATCGAGAAAAGTCATAAACAAAAATCATTTTGTCAGCAATTTGCTCAGAAATGATTATTACTACAAAAATGCTACGGGAATTAAAACGGGATATTCAGGCATTGCAAAGAGCTGTATAGCAGCTTCTGCAGAGAAAAACGGAATGTCTCTTCTTGCATTGGTTTTTGAAGCGGAAACAGAGGATAACATAGCGCAAAGCTTTTCGGACTGCAAAAATATGTTTGATTACGTCTTTTCAAATTATGTTACGCAGACTGTTGTAAAAGAAGGCGATGTGATTGCACAAACGGGTATAGTAAATACCCGCCGCGATAAAAAACTGATTTTGAAAGCCCAAAAGAAAGTTTCTGTTATAAAGCATAAAAATGCAGAAAATGCAGTAATTACTTTTAAAGACAACCTCAGAAAATCAATAAGTGCTCCTGTTGAAAAAGACCAGGTGATAGGAAGCAGAGAGTATTTTATGAATGGGATTTCTATCGGCAATATAAATTTAGTGGCAGAAAAAAATTACAAACTTGACCCCATCACATTTATTGTCAATAAGATGATTGCTTTTGTAACATCTCCCTGGCTTTTTGCCGCAATCGGTGTTGCTGTAATCATATTTATAATTCTTGAACGCAGACGCAGAAGAATTCTCCGAAAAAAGCGTCGTGATGCCCGAAAGAGAAGAAACCGAGAGTTAATGAGAAAAATTGATGATTTTGAATAATAAAAATGCTGAATGATATTTTATCATTCAGCATTTTTGAATTTACAGGATTAATAATTTTCTTTTCTGATTTCAAAGTAACTCTGAGGATGCTTACAAACGGGACAAACCTGAGGAGCCTTTTTGCCCATTACAAGATGGCCGCAGTTTCTGCATTCCCAAATAGCTTCTTCAGCCTTTTCAAATACTTTCTGCATTTCTACGTTGTTAAGAAGTGCACGGTATCTTTCTTCATGTGACTTTTCAATTTCAGCAACCATTCTGAACTGTGCAGCAAGTTCCTTAAATCCTTCTGCTTCAGCATCTTCAGCAAAGGACTTATACATATCGGTCCATTCATAATTTTCACCCTCGGCTGCTGCAAGGAGATTCTGTGATGTATTACCAAGAAGCTCCAATGCCTTGAACCAAAGCTTTGCATGTTCTTTTTCGTTATTTGCTGTTTGCTCAAAAATTGCAGCTATCTGTTCGTAGCCTTCCTTTTTTGCGACAGATGCAAAGTAAGTGTACTTGTTTCTTGCCTGAGATTCACCTGCAAACGCTGCAAGTAAGTTTTGCTGGGTTTTTGTTCCTTCAAATTTCATTTTAACACCTCATTTATAATATTTTACAAATTGTGTAAATTTATTCAATTTCGCACAACTCTTTGAACGCTTCCCAAATGTCTTCTCTGCCCATACCTGTTTCAGCACTGAAAGGCATCATAATATCATCATCTTCAAGCTCTAATGTGTAATAAATTTCATCAAGATGGTCATTCAGCTTGGTTTTCGGAATTTTATCGCATTTTGTTGCAACCACAAATGCAAAGCCGTGTCTTTCGCGGATGTAGTTAAGCATCACAATGTCATCATTTGTCGGCTTATGACGGGCATCTACCAGAAGCACGGTACAAGCGAGTGTTTCACGGGTATCAAGATATGTTTCAATCATATTACCCCATTTTTTCTTTTCGTCCTTGCTAACCTTTGCATATCCGTATCCGGGCAGGTCAACGAAATTCAATGTATCATCTATGTTGTAAAAGTTAATTGTTGCTGTTTTTCCGGGTTTGGAGCTTGTTCTTGCAAGATTGTTGCGGTTAAGCATTTTGTTTATGAAAGAGCTTTTTCCAACATTGCTTCGCCCCGCAAATGCAATATCAGGAAATACGGTATCGGGATATTGCTTTGGAGAAACTGCCGAAATAGTAAGATTAACATTGTGTATATTCACGCTCCAAACTCCTTTCTTTAGAAAACTTTACGTTTCCCTTATTCGATTTCTTTGCTTCTTTGAAACAAAGTGCATGAGAAAGAACTTCTTCACAACTTTCAACGGGATGGAAAGAAAATTTATCTCTTATTTCCAATGGAATATCCTGAATGTCCTTAACATTCTCTTTTGGAATAATAATATCAGTGATACCCATTCTGTATGCTGCAAGGGCTTTTTCTTTAAGTCCGCCGATAGGAAGAACTCTTCCGCGAAGTGAGATTTCTCCTGTCATGGCAATATCGCTTCTTACAGGGATGCCCGAAAGGGCACTTGCTACTGCCGTGGCAACTGTTATTCCCGCACTCGGTCCGTCTTTAGGCACTGCACCCTCGGGGAAGTGAATGTGTATGTCTTTTTTCTCGTAAAAATCAGACTCAATATCAAGCTTTTCTGAAATGGAACGAACAAAAGATATTGCCGCCTGAACGGATTCTTTCATTACATCGCCGAGTTTTCCGGTGATTTGAATTTTTCCCGTTCCCGGAAGCGCAACAGCTTCACACTGAAGCAATTCTCCGCCAACCTGTGTCCACGCAAGTCCGTTTACCACGCCGATAAGGGGAGTAGGAGAAATTCTGTCGACGGTGTACTTTTTTTCACCAAGAAATTCATTTAGATTATTTTCTGTAACAGAAATTTTAGCTTTGCTTTCGGTAAGTTTTACAACAGCTTTTCTGCAGACAGCTGCAATTTCTCTCTCGAGCTTGCGTACACCACCCTCACGAGTATATGAAGAAATTATTTCTTTTATAACCCTATCAGAAATCTTCAGGTCAGTCTTTTCAAGACAATGTTTCTTTAACTGTTTAGGAATAAGATGCCTTTTTGCTATATTAAATTTTTCCTCTGCAGTATAGCTTGAAAGCTCAATTACTTCCAATCTGTCGTGTAATGGAGCAGGTACTGTCGACATATCATTTGCAGTTGCAATGAAAAGTACTTTTGATAAATCAAGCCCAAGCTCAAGGTAGTTATCCCTGAATGAAACATTCTGCTCACCGTCTAAAATTTCCAGAAGAGCAGAGGAGGGGTCACCTTTGTAGTCAGAGCCGATTTTATCTATTTCGTCAAGAAGAATCAGCGGATTTGAAGAGCCTGCCTGCTTGAGTGCGTTTACAATTCTTCCCGGCATTGCCCCCACATATGTCTTTCTGTGTCCGCGAAGTTCAGATTCATCCTTCATTCCGCCAAGGCTAATTCTTACATATTTTCTGCCGGTAGCCTCTGCAATGGATTTTGCAACAGATGTTTTACCAACACCGGGAGCGCCCAAAAGGCACAAGATACTGCCCGCAGGATTTTTACTTCTGTTTATGACTGCAAGCTGCTCAAGGACTCTTTCCTTAACCTTTTCAAGTCCGTAATGGTCCCGTTCGAGAATTTTTTTTGCTGATTTAAGGTCACTGTTTTCATCTGTATATGTTTCCCAGGGAAGGTCGCAAATCAGCTCGAGATAATTTCTTGCTATATTGCTTTCAGGAGATGTAGGAGAGAGTTTTTCGAAGATTCTAAGTTCTCTTAATGCTTTTAAGTAAACCTCTTCGGGGAGGGGCTTACTCTCAATCCTTGCACGAAGCTCGCTTATTTCATCATCCTTGTCGTCGCCTAATTCTTCGCTGATAGCTTTAAGTTGTTCACGAAGATAATATTCGTGGTTGTGGTCGTCCATTTGCTGCTTGACTTTTGCGGCAATTATGTTTTCAATATCTAAAATTTTGACTTCTTTTGTCATTATATCAATAAGCTTTAAAATACGCTTCTTAACATTTGTGATTTCGAGAAGCTCCTGCTTATCAATGTTGTCACGAAGTAAATTTGAGGCAATCGCATCTGAACATTCGGATGGGTTTGTTTCGGGGAGGTTTTTGAGAAATTCCTCCGTTGCAAGCTTTGGATTGAACTCAATGTAGTCATTTATAAGGTAGTGAATCTGATTCAAAAATGCAGAATACTCCTCAACAGATAAATCACGGTCAGATGAGTTTTTATAAACAACCTCACCTTCATACAGATTTTCTTTTACAAAGGAACCAGAAAGTTTTCCTCGGGAAATTCCCTCGACAAGAATTCTTATACAACCGTCGGGAAGCTTCAGTATTTGCTTTATTTTCGCAATAACACCAAATAAATTAACATCGCTTTCCTTAGGTTCTTCAATTAAATCATTTTTCTGAGATGCAAGGAAGATGAGCCCATCTGCAGAAATTGCCTTGAGAACAGCATTCTTGCTTTTTTCACGTGCTACATCGAAATGAAAAACCGTCTTTGGAAATATTACAAAACCCCTTACGGGTATGATTGGTAGTAATGATTTTTTTGTTGCCATAACCTTTATCCTTACAGTAAAAAATTTATGAAAATATAATACCATATTACAAAGAAAATTGCAACAGTACAAATTTATTTTAAATGAAAAATATGTCGGAATTTACAAAATATTAACAGATTATCTGTTGACCTTTGCTCGTGTTTTTGATATAGTATAAATGTAATAAATTGGAAGGAGAAATTATTATGAAATCAACAGGTATAGTGCGTAAAGTTGACGAGCTGGGCAGAATAGTTCTTCCGATAGAGCTTCGCAGAACATTGGGTATTGACCTCAGGGACCCGCTTGAAATATATGTTGAAGGTGAGAGTATTGTTCTGAAAAAATACAATCCTACCTGTATTTTCTGTGGAAGTAAAGAAAATATTTTTGTGTATCACGAAAAGAATGTATGCAGCGGATGTCTTGACGAGCTTAAAAATAGTGTTAAATAACAGAAATTTACTTGAAATGAAAGCTATACAGTGTTATAATACTGTATGGCTTTTTATGTTAGGAGGAATTTTAATTGAAATCAGTAATTACTGTTATGGGTAAAGATGGCGTAGGCATTATTGCAAGAGTAAGTGCCTTTCTTGCGCAGAACAAGATTAATATTGTTGACATTTCACAGACAACCTATGATGAACAGTTTTTGATGGTTATGGTTGTTGATATGGAAACGTCCTTGATTCCATTTAATGAAGTTGTTTCAGGATTAAAGGAACTTGGCAGTGAAATCGGACAGAAAATACAGGTTCGTCATAAAACCGTGTTTGATTCTATGCACAGAATATAAGGAGGAGAAGATATGATAAATCCTTTTGAAATAATGGAAACCATAAATATGGTTGACAATGAACATCTTGATATTCGTACAATTACAATGGGTATTTCCCTCCTTGACTGTATCGGTCAGGATTCTAATATTGCATCGGAAAAAGTATACGATAAGGTTACTCGTCTTGCAGAAAAACTTGTTCCTGTTGGTCAGCAGCTTGAAAAAGAACTCGGTATTCCGATTATAAATAAACGAATTTCCGTAACACCTATTTCTATTGTAGGCTCTGCCTGTGGTGACTATGTTAAATTTGCAAAGGCTCTTGACAGAGCAGCAGATACAACGGGAGTTAATTTTATAGGAGGATACTCTGCATTGGTGCAAAAGGGCTATACAAAAGGCGAGTATGACTTTATTGAAACAATACCCGAGGCTCTTTGTACAACCAATAAGATTTGCTCCAGCGTGAATGTGGGCTCAACAAAAGCAGGTATTTCAATGGATGCGGTTGCCCATATGGGAAGAATTATAAAGAAAACTGCAGAAATGTCAGCTGACCGTGAGGGTTTCGGTTGTGCGAAGCTTGTTGTTTTTGCAAACGCTGTTGAAGATAATCCCTTTATGGCAGGTGCATTCCACGGAACAGGTGAGGGAGAGTGTGTTATCAATGTAGGTGTCAGTGGCCCAGGTGTTGTGAAAAAGGCACTTGAAAAGGTAAAGGGTGCAGATTTCGGTGTGGTGGCTGACACTATAAAGAAGACTGCATTCAAGATTACCCGTATGGGACAGCTTGTAGCTGGTGAAGCAGCACATAGATTGGGTGCACAGTCAGGTATAGTTGACCTTTCTCTTGCACCTACTCCTGCAATTGGTGACAGCGTTGCTCATATTCTTGAAGAAATGGGCGTTGAAAAATGCGGTGCACCCGGCACAACGGCGGCACTTGCGCTTCTTAATGATGCTGTTAAAAAAGGCGGCGTAATGGCTTCTTCCTATGTAGGAGGACTCAGCGGTGCGTTTATTCCCGTAAGTGAAGATGCTGGTATGATTGATGCGGTTAAGTGCGGTGCACTTTCTCTTGAAAAGCTTGAGGCAATGACCTGTGTTTGCTCTGTTGGTATAGATATGGTTGTTGTGCCCGGAGATACTTCTGCAGAAACAATTTCAGGTATTTTAGCTGATGAGGTTGCAATTGGTGTAATTAATACAAAAACAACTGCACTTCGTATAATTCCTGCACCTGGTAAAAAGGTTGGCGATGTGGTTGAATTCGGCGGACTTTTGGGAACAGGCCCCGTAATGCCCGTTAATCCCTACGGATGTGTTGATTTTATTAATCGCGGAGGTAGAATCCCTGCTCCTATGCACAGCCTTAAAAACTGATTTAAGTATAAAACCGTGTTGGAATATCCATCACGGTTTTTATTTGACATTTTGTTAAATATATGATAAACTTGTTGAAACTTCAACAAGTTTAAAAGGAAGAAATACCTATGAATAAAAAGACTAAAAATACGCTCAGGTGGGTGCGGCTGGATAATGCGGCAAAAATATATCCTGCAGCAAGAAGAAAAAATTGGAGTAATGTTTTCAGACAATCTGTAACATTAACAGAGGATATAGATAAAGAGGTGCTGAAGTCTGCCCTTGATATTTGCATCAAGCGTTTTCCGTCGATTGCAGCACGCTTAAGAAAAGGTTTTTTCTGGTATTATTTGCAGCAAGTGGAAAATACTCCTGACATTAAAGATGAATACAGCTATCCGCTTGTTTATATGGATAAGAAAGAAATGCGTAAATGTGCTTTTCGTGTGATTGTTTACGGAAAGCGGATTGCCGTAGAATTCTTTCATTCTCTTACCGATGGTACAGGAGCGTTGATTTTTCTTAAAAATCTTGTGGCAGAATATCTTGAACAGAAATATGGTATTACAATACCTTTGGAAAACGGTATTTTGGACAGAAAAGAATCTCCATCCGAAGAAGAACTTGAAGATAGCTTTCTTAAAAATGCAGGGAAAGTACCTGCAAGTCGCAAGGATACTAATGCATGGCATATGACGGGAGAGAGGTTGAACGACGGCTTTTTAAATCTTACCTGCTTTTCCTTACCTGTAAATGAAGCATTGGATATTGCACATAAGTACAACACGACACTCACTGCCTTTATGAGTGCGGTTACTATGATGGCACTTTTTAACCTGCAAAAGGAAAAGAATCCCATTATTAAAAAACAAAAAAGGATAAAGGTACTGATACCCGTAAACCTGCGTCAACTGTTCCCAAGTAAAACATTGCGTAATTTTGCCATGTACACAATACCTGAACTTGACCCCAGACTTGGTGAATATTCCTTCGAGGAAATTTGCAAAATAGTAAAACATAAGATGGGCTTGGAAATTACACAAAAGTATATGAGTTCAGTCATAGCAACCAATGTTAACGATGAGAGAAATCCTCTTGTCCGTCTTATTCCTTTGCCTATAAAAAACGCAGTTATGAAAGCAATTTTTGACAGCGTGGGGGAGAAGAAATCATGCCTGGCTTTATCTAACTTAGGAAACATAAAAATTCCTGAAATAATGAAAAGTTATATCGAGCGTTTTGATTTTATTCTTGGTGTACAGGCAGAAGCACCCTACAACTGCGGTATGCTGTCTTACGGTGATACGGTATATATTAATTTCATCCGTAATATTAAAGATGCAGAACTTGAACGGCATTTCTTTGCCGTTTTGCAGGAGTTGGGACTTTCTGTAACTGTGGAAAGCAATCAAAAAGAGAGGTGAAGATTATGTATTGTGTAAATTGCGGTGTAAAGCTTGCTGAAAGTGAAAAAATCTGTCCCTTATGTAATACGGCGGTTTATCATCCTGAAATTAAACAAGCTGTAACATCCTCGTTATATCCAAAAAATAAAATACCCAAAACTACATCAAATTCAAAGGTCTTGAACGGTGCGATTATAATTATGTTTTTAATTCCGCTGATAGTATGCTTCTTAGCAGATATACAAATCAACGGAAAACTAGAGTGGTTTGGCTTTGTTGCAGGAGCGCTTGGAGTAGGGTACATAGTCTTTGCACTTCCTCTTTGGTTTAAAAAAAGAAATCCCGTAATTTTTGTTCCTTGCGGATTTATTGCAACAGGGCTTTATTTGCTGTACATCAATTTTATTACAGGCGGAGATTGGTTTTTAACTTTTGCATTTCCCGTTATAGGTGGAATTTGTGTGATTGTTTCCGCTATGGTAACACTGTTTCATTATCTAAAAAAAGGTGAATTATATATTACAGGCGGAGCTTTTGTTCTTTTTGGTGGTTTTATGCTCCTTATTGAGTTTTTAATGGATATGACATTTAACCTTCATTTTATTGGCTGGTCAATTTATCCGTTGGCGGTTTTGACTTTAATAGGTGGATTGCTCATATATCTTGGAATAAATCGTTCAGCCCGTGAAATGATGGAAAGAAAGCTTTTCTTTTAAATTTGATTGAAGTTTCCCACCTTTTTCCTTACATAAAAATTCTCCTTTTGGAACACAATAGCATTGTAAATTAAACCAAAAGGAGTATTTTTTTGGCATTTTTACCTTACGCGAATTATTAAAAGTTAAAAAGTGAAACAGCGACCTTGATTTGAAATCAAAGTCGCTGTATTTATTAATTATTTAAGCATATTGAAGAAAATCTGTGCAAGTTCTGCTCTTGTAGCATCACCATTAGGATCAAAAAGATTATTTCCTTTTCCGTTTACATATCCTTTTTCACTTGCAAATGCAACACCGGCTTTTGCCCAATTAGAAATTGAATCATTGTCAGCAAATGTTGCTTCTTGAATTTCCTCATCAACTTCGCCAATTGACTTTAAGTAGTTGTAAATAAGTGTTACCATTTCTTCTCTTGTGATTTCTTTTTCAGGAGCGAATTTATTATCTCCAACTCCTTTTGAAATACCAAGCTGTTTAGCGGCTGCAAGGTAACCACTATACCATGTATTGCCAGAATCATTAAAGTTGTCTCCTGTCATTTCTTTTATTCCATAAGCTCTGCAAAGCATAGTAATAAACTGACCTCTAGTAACTTTATCGTTTGGAGCAAACTTATTTTTTGATATACCACTTGTAATACCTTTTTCTGATGCAAACTTTACTGCTTCATAGAACCAATCATCTTTATTTACATCTTTAAACGGATTTTCCCATACAACTTTTGACTCTTCAATTTTTTTAAATTTGGCAGTAATTGTTGCGGCTTTTGTTACTTTCTCAAAAGTATAACTTGTTACTGCGCCAACACTTTCACCATCCACAATAACATCTTCAATTTCATAACCCTCGTTTGCCACAATAGTGAATGTTTTATCGCCATTTTTAGTTACACTTGCAGAAGAAGGACTAATAGTACCATTTTCACCTTGTGTTACTGTAATTTTATATGAAGGTGTTCCACCGCCTCCACCACCGCCACCGGTAGTTGAGCCACCATTAGATATGTTATAAGTTTCGGTCATAACGTCACTATCAAGCATTCCACCTTTAACAGCTACTGCTTTTAGAGTTGTAGTTGATGATATTGTTATAGGTTGTGAATATTTTTGACTATTGCTTGAAGGAGCAGAACCATTTAATGTATAATAAATTTCTGCGCCCTCGGTTGTTGTAGATAATGTAATTGTTTGAGCACTACTATAATTTCCGCCCGCTGGTGATGCTACCGGTTTTACAGCTTTTCCAGTTGTTGGAGAATACAACGCATTTACTATGATATTAGATGTTATACTAGAAAAGTCAGTTACATCCCACTGTCCTACGTACCCCAATTTTGCTGGAACATTTGGTATCTCCGTCAATTCATCACCATGCTTGACAATTATAACAATGTCATCATTTCCGTCAGATTTAAATGTAACACTGTGCATATAATTTTCATCTGCCAACCATTTTGCATATAATCTTACATTATCCTCTACAACATCAGAATCAAAATCCCACTTTTCATTATCGTTGTATGCTGTAGATAAATACCAGCCATCAAATATAAAACCTTCTCTTGTAGGATCTTCTGGTTTTGCAATGGTTGAACCAGATGTGATATTTGTGATAGCATCTATTAATGTTCCACCTAATGTGTAGAAAACAACTGAATAACCAAGATTAGTACTTGCTAATTGCATATCAGAAGCATTTTTAATAATAAAATCATTATTGTTTTGTGAAACTGATATGGAATCAGTAGAGGTCGGTATATTTTCAACAGTTGCAGTATTATAACCATCTGAAATTGTCATTGTTGTATTTGACATTTCAGTTCCTGATAGTTGTATCTCTTCTTCTCCTTGGCTTATCTCAACATCTTTACCACTAAGTTCAAAAAGTGTAGAAGTATTGCTATTGTTAATGCTTGTCAAAATACTTTGTTCAACAGCAGTTTCATTAGTTGTCGTCATACTACCATCATTGTAAATTTTAATTTCACCATTATCCGACATAACAACCTTATTATAAAAACCGTTATATGAGTTATCAGCAATATTTGTTATATATTCAGACAAAGGTTCATCGGTTACTATACTTCTCTGTTCTGCGGCGGGTTTAATAATATAATATTCATTTTCTCCTATTTGCGGTAGAGAAAATTTGATTTTTAGTTCTTTGCCAAACTCGTTTAATGTGCCTGAATAAACAACATCTAAATCTCCATCTGTTTTTATCCCATTCGTTATTACTGCGGTTGCTCCAGCAGAGGATTCTATTTGAAAGCTATTATAATTTAACACTATTTCCATTGTTTCCTCATTATTCAACGACATTAGAGCTATTCCTTCGGCGCCATTTGAACGTCCTAATGCAATTAGTTCATTCTGAATATTTCTGTAATCATATGTATTATCTGAGTTTTCAACCGTTAAAGCCGATGCTGTATACGAGTGATAAGTTGCATTATCATACCATGTATTAAGAAACTCCGACTGATTAAAATCTTTGCTTATTTGTAATGTTATAGGATTGTCTTGATCGTTCGGATCCCATATACTTATGTTGTACCATTCATCTGTTTCTTGCATATCATACGCAACGACAGCATGACCACCCACAGAAACATTGTCACTGTCTCTTAAAATATAGAAACATAATACAACAGGATGAGCACTGTTTTTCATCACATTGACCAAATTACGATTATTGGCAATTTCCGAACTGTTGGGGTGAACTGCACGATTCGTTGTATTAGTAAATTGCATCAACATATAATAATTAACTAAATTAAATACTGTTTTGTTGTCTTTTGGTTTTTCCAAGTCAAAAAGATTTAAGGCATCATCTTGGAAAAATACTTCATCTAACTCACCTGCTTTTACAAGCGAAAGAACACATGCCATTCCAAAGCATGAACCACCCCAAGAACTATTCATTGAATTTATAATACTTTGTCTATTATTTTGATTTCTTAGAAGAATATCATAGTAATCTCCGGTAATTTTGTAATTGGTGTTTCCCCAGAATTGATTCCAACCACCGAAAAAGTCTCCTTCGGTGTTTTCAAAATTAAATGTATCTCTGCCATATTGAAGAATCTGGTTATCGACCCATTTTGCATATAAAGTGATGTTTTCTGTTGTTCTTAAAAGAGCACCTGTGTTTAAAAAACTAAACCAGCTTACGCCTGTGCACTGTGGATTTGCATACCATCCCTTGAAAACATAACCCGTTCGTGTTGGCTTTTCAGGCTCTGTTCCTTTTGTACCAACTAACACTCGCTGTGTTTCGGGTGCAACACCATCACCACCATTTAAATTAAAGGAAATGTTACGATACAAGTCATTTGTTGTGTAAAGATTTAATGAAATAGGTATTGTTTTTTCATCTATTCCTTCACCATTAATTGTGATATTATAAGTAATGGTTTTACCGGTTTCTTGCGGTAAAGCGCGTACTGTCCATTTGGTAAAGGTTTCTGTTCCGGAAGAAATACTTCCAACATTTTTTGTTGTTGGATCTGAACCTTCTATTTGCAATTCTTCCGGCAATGAAATCCGAGCAGTAATATTATTAACAGTAGATGAAGTATAGTTTCCAATATATGCAGTTACTACAAAGGGATTATTCAAATAACCTTCATTGTTTCCACCAAGAAATGATGGAGCAGATACTCGAAGAGTAATATCATCTTCTACATCAGAACTTGAAAAATCACTTATACCATAATATGTTACAATTGTTCTCGATTGTCCTGGCAAAACTGTTCTTGGATTATAATATGACGCAACAGCACTATCACCGGTTACTGACTGATTAGAAACTGCATAATTCCAAGACGAACCACGGATGTCTCCCCAATATGCAAACTGCACTTTATCTGGTTTTTCGGCAGCAGTTCTGTAAAAATTACCCGTAGATATTACATTGGGAGTTGTCAAATTGTCGAATGCTTGCCAATATTCCGGAATATCGTTTCCTGACAGTTCAATCTCACTAGTAACATTTCCAATTCCTGGAATACGGAACGGAGCACCATCATTATTACCAAGCATAGTATCAAGCATAATTCTTCCACCGATTTGCTTTGCCTGACTACTATTATTAGTCATTATATATTTGATACTTGCTACATCTGCATTTCCTGTATATGTATTGGTTTCTAATGTTATTATCTGTTTAACTTCAACATCGTCAATAGTTGCGGTTGTTGTCGCCTGTGTTCGTTCTGAATTAAAAATGGTATTATTAGAATAAAAATATGTTTCTTCGTTGTCAATTTTGATAAGTGTTTCTGTCGTTGAGCTACCAGGGTGTCCAAACAGTAAAAGTTTATTATTATCACTTGCGCTGTCGGGATTTCCTCCTGTTGTGCCCATTGTGTAATGACCATCTGAATTTATGTAGGCTTCTATAAATTCATTTCTTATGTAGCCTTCTATATTGGCAGAGTAATCACCTTCAACTTCCTCGGAAGAACTATCAATCGACATCATTCTTACTCTGTTTTGTGAAACTAAATTTTGTTTCCACTGGGCATATTCTTCTTGTGTCATGTTTTCAATTTGTTCAGAGCTAATATTAACTGTATTAGCCCCAAAAACATTCATAGGTGCAAGTGTTAAAAGCATTGCAAGCACCAAGAATATACTTGTTAATTTCTTCATTAAACTCGACTTCCTTTCAATTTTATAGAATCATTGTTGTTATCCGTATAAGACAAAACCATCTGATTTTGGTTAGTTTAATTCCTCCTTATTTGATTATTAGATGATTAGTGTCAACACTTCAAACATTGCATTTTTATAATAACAAAAATGCGCCAGCCTCAAAAGCCGACGCATGAAAAACGTAAACTCCGACTCTTAAGGTTGCTATACTCTTAAATATCCTTCACTACAAGGCTTCGTCAGAGGTACGCTTTTACCGTAATAGCGTACGCCGAGTAGTGAAAAATATACCTGCCCTATTATAATTTAAGAGTATAGCATAGTAATTATAACATACTTTTCCAACATTTACAATATATTTTGCTTAAATTATGTACAATGTTTAAAAATGTGAAAGCAAGGTCTAAATTAAAAAACTCCCACCTTTTTCCTTACATAAAAATTCTCCTTTTGGAACACAATAGCATTGTAAATTAAACCAAAAGGAGTATTTTTTTTATGAAAGCGACAGGAATTGTAAGAAGAATTGACGACCTCGGTCGTGTTGTTATACCCAAAGAAATAAGAAGAACTATGAGAATTCGTGAAGGGGACCCACTGGAAATCTTTACTGAAAGAGATGGGGAAGTAATCTTTAAAAAATACTCTCCAATCGGAGAGCTTGGAGAATTTGCATCAGGCTATGCTGAAACTCTTGCAAAAACAAGCGGAATCCCCGTGGTAATTACTGATAAGGACAGTGTAATTGCCGTTTCAGGAGCTCCTAAAAAAGAACTTGTAGAAAAACGAATCAGTGAAGATATTGAAAAAACGATGGAAAAGAAAATTGTTTTTGCAATTGAATCAGGAACTTCAACGGGACTTCCCGTAGTAGACGGTTCTGAAAAATATTTTGCAGGAGTTGTTGCCCCCATTGTTAGTGAGGGTGACATAATCGGCAGTGTTATGATGGTTCCCGACAAAGAAACTATGCCCGTGGGAGAAGTTGAGAAGAAGCTTTGCCAGAGTGCCGCAGGTTTTCTTGGAAAGCATATGGAAGATTAATTTGACTTTAACTTAACTTTTGTGTATTATATCCTTAACAGGATGTGATATATGATGAAAAAGTTGATTTTATGGATATTGGTTATTTCCTGTATGGGAACAATATTCTTTTTTTCCTCTCAGGAAGCAAGTGAATCAAGGGAAATAAGCTCGGGTTTAATAAAAACATTTGTAAGAGTCCTTGATTTTAACAATAAACTAAATGAAAACCAAGTTGATACGATTGCAGAAAACCTGACATTTATTGTTCGAAAGGGTGCGCATTTTTCAATATATGCTGTTCTTTGTATCCTTTTGGCATTGCTGTTAAAAGAGTACAGCATATTTGGTAAATGGCGTTTTATATTATCTGTTTTAGTCTGCTTTTTATACGCCTGCAGTGATGAAGCCCATCAGATGTTTGTTCCGGGGCGTTCAGGGGAAATCCGTGATATTATTATTGATACCTGCGGTGCAATAGCAGGGTTTCTGATTCTTTCGTGTCTTACGGTTTTGAAAAATAAATTTAAATCGAAAAGAAGCATCCCGCACTGATTCTCACAGAACGGGATGCTTTTGTTATTACAAAATAATACAAATAAGACCGCCTGAGCCTTCGTTGATAATGCGAGTGAGTGTTTCCTGAATTTTTAGTCGGGCATCATCAGGCATCTTGGAAAGCTTGCTTTGAAGACCCTCATTAACAAGCTCATGAAGTGACTTGCCGAAAATATTTGATTCCCATATTTTCGCAGGTGCACTTTCAAATTCGCTGAGAAGGTAATGCACCAATTCTTCTGATTGTTTCTCGCTACCTACAATGGGATTAACTTCTGTTTCTATATCTGCCCTTATAAGATGAATTGACGGTGCACTTGCACGGAGTCTTACGCCGTAGCGACCGCCCTGACGGATAATTTCAGGCTCTTTTAAGGAAAGCTCCTCAATTCCGGGTGAAACAATTCCATATCCCGTCTGACGTACCTGATTGAGAGCATTTGAAATTTTATCATATTCACGCTTTGCATCGGAAAGTGCACAAAGCATGGAAACAAGTTCCTCGTCATTCTTTATTTCAAGTCCCGTTGTTTCACCAAGTACATTATAAAACAATCCGTCAACGGCCTCTGTCTGAATCAGAACAGTTCCCTTGCCCAATGAAATGTCGGCTATTCTTGCCGAGGAAATATACTCGTTCTCGGAAAGAGAGGGGGCAACAGAGTCTATATGACTAAGCTTTTGTATTCCGGAAACAGCACTCCTTACAGATTCGTATATAGAGGCTTTCAGGTAATGGTCCTGAGGAAGGGCATCTATCCAGCCGGGAAGATTTATTCCTAACTCTTTAAGGGGGAATTCAAAAAGAACATTTTTCATTATTTTATTGATATCATCCATATCCATATCTGCACACGAGAACAAGAATACAGGAACTTTATGCTTTTCTTCAAGCTGGGCCTTCAAATTTTTAGCATTTTCACTTTCAGGCATTGAGGAATTAAGAAGAATTATAAAGGGTTTGTTAATTGATTTCAGTTCACCTATAACTCTTTCTTCCGCGGAAACGTATTCATAGCGTGGAATATCGCATATTGTTCCGTCGGTAGTAACAACAAGTCCTATTGTACTGTGTTCGCGAATGACCTTTTCCGTTCCGATTTCTGCAGCTTTATCAAATGGAATATCCTCCTGAAACCATGGGGTTGTAACCATTCTGGGCTGTCCTTCCTCTGTGTGTCCCTGTGCTCCGTTTACGCAATAACCAACACAATCAATCATTCTTACGTTAAACGATGCATTTTCGGTAAGATTGATGTTAACAGCCTCATTAGGAATAAACTTCGGCTCGGTAGTCATAATAGTTCTTCCTGCTCCGCTTTGAGGAAGCTCATCCACTGCACGGGAACGGATATGTTCGTTTTCAATATTGGGAAGCACCAATAAGTCCATAAATCTCTTTATAAAAGTTGATTTTCCCGTTCTGACCGGCCCAACTACACCTATGTAAATATCTCCTTGTGTGCGCTCCGCAATGTCGTTGTATATCTTGTACTGCTCCATATTTGTTCCTCCATACTTGTGTTTTTGGTAAATTGTATGAAGTAAGTACGGGCTTTATTACAGTTTTTATTTTGACTAATTGATTATAGTGTGTTATTATGGTTACGGAGTGATTGTAAATATGTTTTCGAATAATCTTTCTAAAAAATTTATAAAATACCGTGTTTCCGAAAATTACATAATAGAACTAAAAAGGAAAGTAACCTCTACAAATCTATTGATGAAAGAAAAAGCACAAACAGGTGCAGAGGAATTTTCCGTTCTTATCGCAAGTGAGCAGACAGCAGGGAGGGGCCGCCTTGGACGGACATTCCATTCTCCTAAAGGAACAGGAATATATATGAGTATTTTACTCGCCCCTGAAAAAGGCAGAAATCCTCTCTTAATTACTGTTGATACAGCCGTATGTGTAGCAAGGGTATTGGAAAAAATAACGGGGGAAAAGGCTCTTATTAAGTGGGTAAATGATATTTACATTAATGGAAGAAAAGTGTGTGGAATCCTTGCGGAAGGGGTAGGGGATAAAATGGTCCTTGGAATAGGAATAAATGTATTTTCCCCCAAAGGCGGTTTCCCCGATGATATAAAAAACAGAGCAGGAGCTCTGTTTGAAACAAAAGAGAGATATATAAAGGAGCAAGTTATAACTGAGCTTCTTAATGAATTTCATCGTATTTATATGAATCCCGTGCGTGATGAGTTACTTGAAGAATATAAAAAACGTTCAATGGTTACGGGAAAAAATATTCTGATTCTTCGAAACGGTGGAGAAGAAGAGGCAGTTGCCGTTGATATAAATGATGACTATTCCCTTATGGTAAAAAAAGAAAACGGAGAAATTGAAAATCTTAGTACAGGTGACGTGAGCATAAAAATATGAGGTCGGTAATACCAACCTCATATTTTTATTGCCGTTTCAAGAGCAATTTCCATCATATCTGTAAATGCAGTTTGTCTTTCCTCGGATGTTGTAGCTTCTCCTGTTATAATGTTATCTGATATTGTCAGAATTGCAAGTGCATTTTTCTTTGCCCGTGCAGCATTCATATAAAGTGCAGCGGCTTCCATTTCAATGCATTTGATTCCCATTTGAATCCACTTTTCGTTGGCGGTAGTATCTGCATTGTAAAAATTATCAGAGGAGAGAACATTCCCGATGTGGCAGACAATACTTTTATTTACAGCTTCCCTGTGAGCAAGACTGAGCAGGTCATAAGATGCTGTTGCGCTGAATGTTCCATTCAGTTTAAACTGTGAAGCATATGCGGAATTTGTCGAGGCGCCAATCGCAAGGACAATATCCTTTATGTTTATGTCTTTATCAAGTGCACCTGCTGTTCCTACGCGGATGATATTGTTGACTTCAAAGAAATTAAAAAGCTCGTAACTGTATATCCCAATAGAGGGCATTCCCATTCCACTTGCCATTACAGACACTTTTTTCCCTTTGTAGGTACCTGTGTATCCGTTAATTCCGCGTACGTTGTTTACAAGAACAGCATTTTCCAGGATGTTTTTTGCTATAAATTCGCTTCTTAAAGGGTCTCCCGGCATAAGGACTGTTTCTGCAAAATCGTCAGGCTTTGCATTTATGTGGGGTGTAGGATAATTTGTCATAAACTTCACTCCTCGGCTTTAAAGAATGCACCATAGATTATTTTTGCTGTCTGTGCTCTTGTGGCAAAGGACAAAGGTGCAAATGTACCGTCCTGATATCCATTAATAATCCCTTTTGAGTTGAGGGCGTAAACAGCATCCTTTGCATATGAGGGAATCAAACCGTCGTCCTTAAATGTTGTTGCAGAAGAAGATTTCTCTGCTTTGAGAACTCTGTTTACAATAGTGCATATGTCAGCCCTTGTTATATTATCATTCGGACGAAAACTTCCGTCGGGATATCCTGCAATGTATCCCATGCTGTATGCTGTGGAAACATAAGAATAATACCATTCATCTTTGTCAATGTCCTTGAAGGAAGATAATGCATAGGGGTCAATTGAGCCTGTTGCAGAAACTATAATTTTTGCAAATTCAGCCCTTGTTATATTGTTTTCGGGTTTAAAAGTGCCGTCAAAATAGCCGTTGAGAATAAATTTCTCAGAAAGATAGATAATGGGGTCATAAGCCCAATGTGAAGACTTAATGTCTGTAAAAGAAATGATAGGTTGCGGGATAATAACATCATCATCGGAGGGAGTATTTTCTGGCAGATTATCTTCTTTTTCATTGTCGTTAGAAGTTCCGCTACCGCCACCGCCGGTGCCTCCGTTATTTTTTCCAAAATATATAGCCTTTACGGTTTCTACAAGCGGTTTAAATTCAGAAGAAACTTTGTTTTCTGTTACAGCTAACTTAATAGAATCGGGATATAGAATCAACAAAGTGTCCTGAAGCTTGTAATATTTCTCACGGGAAGAAACATCCATAATCGCATCCATTGCGCATTTTTGAAAATTGCTTTGTGTAATTGTTGTGATTTTATTCATTTCAGTAAGATAATTGTCAACATCTTCTATAAAAGCCTTAATGGTTGCCTCCGATATATTATTTTCTGTAAGAGATTTTATAAAAGCAGGATGCTTAGATTTAAATTCATTGTAGGCATCATTTACGTTTACAGCCAAAGCACCGAATGCGGAAAATACCATAATTAATGTAAATAGTAATGTTGTTATTCTTTTCATAGTATATCAACCTTCCTTCCATAAAGAATTATATCATCTTTCTGCTATTTAATCAACGAAAATATTTATTGGTTTAAATTATTGCAAAAATGAGATTTCTATGCTATAATTTATAAACTAGTTTTAAATTGGGGAGATATGTATGCCTCTTGATGCAATAGCTCTCGGAGCAATAGCAAACGAACTGAATACTATGCTGTCTGGTGCAAAAATAGAGAAAATTCATCAGCCGGAGCGTGACGAACTTTTGCTTGTTGTAAAGAATAGCGCCGGTGCAAAGAAGCTTGTTATAAGTGCGGGCAGTGCACATTCGCGTATTCATCTTGTGGATGAAAGCAAGGAAAATCCTATTGCACCTCCTATGTTCTGTATGCTTCTCAGAAAGCATCTTCTTGGAGGGAAAATCGAGAGTATATCCCGTCTTGGCTTTGAGAGGGCTGTCGACATAACAATTTCCTGCCGTAATGAATTGGGTGATTTGACAGTTCGTCACCTCATATGCGAAACGATGGGACGTAATAGTAATATTGTATTTCTGGATGAAGAAAGAAAGATTATTGATTCTGTAAAGCATGTTGACTTGACAGTTAGTTCCAAACGAAATATTTTGCCGGGGTTAAAATATATGATGCCCCCTGAAACAGGACGGCTTAACCCTGAAAATGCAAGCAGGGAAGACTATATAAGTGTCTTGAAAAACGCTCCCGAGGGACGTGAAACAGACCGTGCAATTACTGATTCGGTTATGGGAATCAGCCCTCTTCTTGCATCTGAATGTGTTTACCGCGCTTGTAATAACGCAAGGCTTTACGTGGGCGAGCTTTCGGAAAATGATATTGAAAAAATTGCAGACGAACTATTCTGTATGTTTGAAAAATCAAAAAATTGCGAATTTACGCCATGTGTTCTTTATTCCGTTGACGGAAAAAAGGTAATGGATTTTGCACCTTTTATCATAAAACAATATGAAGAAGGCGCAAAAACTGTGCTTGTGGATTCAGTTAACAAGGCGGCTTGCGAATATTATTTTATGCGTGATATGTCGGCACGTATGAATGACAGAAGTGCTGCTATTACAAAGGTAATCACAAACAATCTCCGCCGTGCAGAGAAGAAATTAAATATTCTTCAAAAGGAACTTAAAGAGGCAGAAAACAGAGAATATCTTAAAATTTGCGGTGATTTAATTACTGCCAATATATACCGTATTACAAAGGGTGACACATTACTTACTGCAGAAAATTTTTATGACGGAGGGAAAACCATTGATATTTCGCTTGATGAAAGGCTTACCCCGTCACAAAATGCCACAAGGTATTATAACAAATATAAAAAGGCGAAAAATACAGAAATTTATGCTACGGAGCAAATTGCGTTAACCGTTAAGGAAATAGAGTATCTTGAGTCGGTAATATACAGTCTGTCAAATGCACAGACACCTCAGCATCTTGCAGAGATACGCTTGGAATTGTCCTTGTGCGGATATATCAGGACAGAGAACAGCAAAGGGAAAAAGGATAAAAACCAAACTGCAGGAAAACCGATGGAATTTGAATATAACGGATATACAATCTATGTAGGCAGAAATAATATTCAGAACGATACATTGACACTCAGGATGAGCAGAAGCCGTGACTTATGGCTTCATACAAAAAATATAGCAGGCTCGCATACCCTTGTAAAGTATATAGGCGAGGAATTTCCAAACGATGTTATAGAGGTTGCGGCATCAATTGCTGCGTTTTATTCCAAGGGAAAGAATTCCCAATATGTAGAGGTTGATTATTGCCCGGTCAGTCACGTTAGAAAGCCAAACGGAGCAAAAGCAGGTATGGTTATATACGAGGGTTACAACACTGCTTTCGTGAAGCCTGACGGTGAATTGGCAGAAAAGCTGAGGAAAAACTGAGTTGTTTTCTTTTGTACTGATGATGGAGAACGGAGTGGACTTATGTACAGATATGTCGATAAAATTGAAAAACCGACAGACATAAAAAAACTTAATACAGAACAGCTGTCCGTCTTGTGCGAGGAAATAAGACACCAGCTTATAAACAGTGTTTCACATAACGGGGGACACTTAGCCAGCAATCTCGGAGTTGTGGAGCTTACAGTAGCACTTCACCGTGTTCTTAATTGTCCGGAAGATAAAATTGTCTGGGATGTAGGGCATCAATCCTATGTTCATAAAATCCTTACCGGCAGAGGGAAAGAGTTGGAATCCATAAGACAGCTTAACGGAATCAGTGGATTTTGCAGTCCGAAAGAAAGTGAATATGACTGTTCATATACAGGACATGCATCAACATCTCTTTCTACTGCAGCAGGTCTTGCGGAAATAAGAAAGTTAAACCGCGAAAACTATAATATTGCAGCCGTTATCGGCGACGGTTCGTTTACCGGAGGTCTTGCTTTTGAGGCAATAAACAATATAGGCAATCTTAAATCAAAAATGCTCATTATTCTTAATGATAACGAGATGTCAATTTCCGAGAATGTTGGTTCTTTTTCTGCGTTCTTGACAAGGGCAAGAACCAACAGAAAATACACTTCTTCAAAACGCAAAATTGTAGAAAAGCTGAGTCAGAAAAAGGGTGGAAAAAGAACTCTCGAATTTTTGCGTAAAGTTAAAAGACTTGTCAAGTCTGCAGTAGAACCGAATATGCTTTTTGAACAGTTTGGAATAACATATCTGGGTCCTGTTAACGGTCATAATATCAATGATATGGAGGAGTTATTCCGCAGAGCACTTTCATTGGACGAGCCGGTGCTTGTCCACGTAATTACAAAAAAGGGTAAAGGTTACGAACCGGCAGAAAAAATGCCGCAGAAATTTCACGGAGTAGGACCTTTTGAAAAGGAAACGGGTGAGATTGAAAGTAAAATAGGCTCATATTCAGAGGTTTTCGGGAATAAGCTTTGTGACCTTGCGGAAAGAAATGATAAAATTGTTGCAATTACCCCTGCTATGATTCCGGGTAGCGGACTTGGAAAGTTTGGTGAAAAATTTCCGAACAGGCTATTTGATGTTGGCATAGCTGAGGGGCATGCCGTAACCTTTGCAGGGGGAATTTCAATCGGCGGCGGAATTCCCGTTGTTGCAATTTATTCTACATTTTTGCAGAGAGCTTATGACAATCTTATTCACGATATTGCACTTGGAAATAACCACACTGTATTTGCAATAGACAGAGCAGGTCTTGTAGGCGGTGACGGTGCAACACATCAGGGTGTTTTTGATATTTCGTATTTGACCGCTGTACCAAACATGACTCTTCTTTCTCCGTCATCTTATTCAGAGCTTGAGAAGATGCTGGAGTATGCCATAGAAAATCATAAAGGTGCTATTGCAATAAGATATCCCAGGGGAAGATGTTACTTAGATATAGATAACGGTGATTTTGTACTTTCAAAGGCTTCTGTAATTCGCAAAGGCGAAAATATAACAATCGTTGCAGAGGGGCAGAGTGTTTGTCTTGCCCTTAAATTTGCTGAACTTCTTGAAAAGAAGGGTATTCAGGCAGAAATTATTGATGTCAGGACCATCAAACCTATGGACTATGATACCGTTTTTGACAGTGCATTGAAAACGGGGACAATATTCAGCATAGAAGAAAATATGAAGCGTGGCGGTATGGGTGAAATGATTGCCTCGGAGCTTAAAATCCGTGGTTTTGATATTAAAATGCAGATTAAAGCAATTGATGACGAGTATATCACTCACGCGGAGATTTCTGATTTGAATGAAAAATACGGATATACTCCCGAACAAATAGCTTTGGATATAGAAAGGATGCTGAAATCTTGAAGCAAAGACTTGATGTATATTTAGTTGAAAACGGTCTGGTTTCAGGTCGTGACCTTGCAAAAAGCCTGATAATGGAAGGCAAGGTTTATGTAAATAATCAAAAAGCAGATAAAGCAGGCGATCAGGTCGGAGAAAAGGATAAAGTAGAGCTTCGTGGAGAAACATTGAAATATGTAAGCCGCGGTGGCTTGAAGCTTGAAAAAGCTATGTCCTCGTTTCCAATTTCGCTTGAAGGGTGCGTTGCAATGGATATAGGTGCCTCCACGGGAGGTTTTACAGACTGTATGCTTCAAAACGGGGCAGTCAAGGTTTATTCTGTTGACGTAGGGTATGGTCAGCTCGCGTGGAAACTCAGAACAGATGAACGAGTTGTGAATATGGAACGTACAAACATCAGGTATGTGACAAACGAGACTATTGGCGAAAAACTTGATTTTGCATCTATTGATGTTTCCTTTATTTCCCTGAAACTTGTTCTTCCCGTAGCGTGTGAACTTCTGAAAGATGGGGGCGAACTTGTAGCTCTTATTAAGCCTCAGTTTGAAGCAGGCAGGGAGAAAGTAGGGAAGAAGGGCGTTGTAAGGGACCCTGAAGTTCACCGTGAAGTTATAGAAAATGTTACCGAATTTGCACAGAACAACGGATTCAATGTTCTCGGTCTTGAGTTTTCTCCTATTCGCGGTCCGGAAGGAAATATAGAATACCTGATGTATGCGCGCAAGGAAGAGCTTTCCGAAGCAAAAAGCTTTGCGGATGAAATTTCCGCGTTAGTGGATAAAAGCCATATAGAGGCAAAATAATTAATTAGAAGTGGTGCAATATGCTATTTAATATAACTAAGCAGAGAAGCTTAGCTCTTATACAAATTTTTGTTGCAATATTAATTTTGACTGTTCCGTCATTTATGAGTCTGCTGTCCCTAAAAGGTGCGGTCTATCTTACATTTACCGTATCTGCATTTTTGTTGATGGTTCGTATAAAAGCAAATGAAAAAATCATTCTTTCACTCAAACATACAATATACCTGCTATTGATTGTTTTAGGTATTATTTCATTTTTCTGGATAAGCAATATATCGGGACACTTTGTGTATCTTTTTGCAATAGGCACTGTGTGTGTGCTGACATCTCTTTTAAAAGAATACTTTATTGAAAATAACGGTGATTTTTTTAAAAGAAGAATTGCATATCTTATAGCTATTTCAGGAGTTACATACTGTGTGTATAATATAATTTATTGGATAGCGGTGGTTGTTCCTGTTGCAGGTAATGACGGCTTTAAAAGAGGTTTGACATCAGGTGACTTTTCAGGAATATTTACAGTAATAAGTATTGTATGCACAATTTCATTATATAAAGGAAATTCTAAATTCAGAAAAGTTTTGATTTCATTTTCTTTAATATTGATGGTATTTTGTCTGTTAATGACCAAAAGTGTTGTGTCATGGATGTTTACCATTGCATTTTCACTGTTACTGATACTTAAAAGTGCATTTTTGAGGAAAAATTGCAATAATTCAAAGAAATATACAGTATTTGCTTCTATTGTTATTGTATGTTATTTTGTGGGGACACTTATTATTGCTCTTGCCGGTGAAAAAGGAGCTGTTTTTTCGGAAGTGTCTGCCTTTGCATTAAAACATCCTTTTGGTGCAGGGGGAGGATTCCTCAGTGCCAAAGACACCTTTACAGACTATCAGCAAATTGATAAGGTAGGAACGGGGCTGTTTTTATATCTTTTCTCAGCGTCGGGAATATTTGGAGTTCTGTCTTGTCTTGTACTTATTATACGGTCGGTAAGAGCGTTTATAAAGCTGAAAAATACAGAAAGTGCATTAGGAATTATTTGCCTGATAACATTACTGTGGCTACCTTTCGGACAGTCTTTTGCAACGGTAATTCTTATTGTCGGGCTGAATTCTTATAACGAATACTGTGCAGAATTAAATTTGAAACTGCAGTTAAAAAAAGAACATATTAAAAGAATTGTAAATATTACATCTGTCATACTGACTATAACAGCATCTGCGACAGTTCTTTGTTTTATGGAAATGAATGCTGACAAGGATTTTGAAAACGGCAGATACGAAACGGCTTATGAAACATATAAAATAGTTTCAAATATTGATGTGTTTGACAGCAGGAGCTCTTCAATGGCTGCAGTATGTGCGAAAAACGATGAGAAACTTCTTCAGACTGTGAGTGATGATGCATTAAAACTGATTGATAAAGCTATAAAAAATGACAGAAATAACCTTGATAACTACGAAACAAAGGCAGAAATTTACTTTGCCTGTGGTAACTTTAATGAATCAGTAGGACAGTACAGGGAGATTCTAAAAAAATCAGCGGTTAATGATAAATACAATCTGTCTATGACAAAGGTTCTTTATGAAATTATAGTAAACAATCCCAAAGGAAGCAGTGAAACAAAGCGTGCATATGAGGAAATCGTCAACATTGCTCAGTTAACTGAGAACCTTGATGTAAAGAAGGAAATTAATGACCTGGCAGACAAAGCACTTGTATACACAAAAGGAGAGTTGAGCAATGAAGGAAAAGTCGCTGTTGAGTGAACTAGTTTTTTACGCATTCTTATTTGTAGCGATAGTATTTATTGTTATATCCCAGAGTTGCAGCAGGAATGAGGATGACGAAAAAATAGTTGCTGTACATATAAAGGGTGCCGTTGTTGCTCCCGGTTACTATGAGCTTGAATATGGTAAACGGATTAAGGATGCCATCGCTGCAGCGGGAGGCGAACTTGAGAATGCTGACCTGCTTGAGCTTAATATTGCAAGAAAGCTAACTGATGGTGAAGAAATTATAGTTCCCTTTGCTGAAGAGAACGTAAAGTTTGGAGAAAATCAGCCTGTCAACGTAAATACAGCCGATTTGTTCCTTCTGTGCAAACTTGATGGGATATCGGAATCTCTGGCTATGGAGATTATTGATTACAGAACAGAAAACGGTCCTTTCAGTAAAATTGAGGATTTAAAAGAGGTTAATGGTATAGGTGATGTGAAATTTAATACCATTAAAAATAATATTACAGTTAAATGATATAATCACTCCTTTTGCAGAATATAATATTTCTGAAAAGGAGTGATTTTTTGTGCCAGGCAGTTATACTTAATATAAGTGAAAGAAAGCGATTTAAGAAATCCGGGATTCAGCTTGAAAAATTTAACGGAGTCTCGGAATTAACAATTCCCGACAGAAAAAGATATCTCAAGAAAGTTAAAGATTTTTCAAACGGAAATATAATAATTAGTAACCAAATTAAAAACAGGACAATACTTACAGGGTTACTTAAACCATATACCAATACCTTGTATCATACGGCAATACCCGTAATCGACAAAATTTGCCGAATGATTGCCTCACAGTATTCGATTGAAGTTCCTTATGAGGAAATATATGTTATGGCACAGCCTGAAAGTCTGAATTTGATTGTACCTGCACTCATGAACAGCGGAAAACTTTTTACTGTTATTTCGGAAAACAAAGACAGAAAAATTGCAGACGAAATATATTTTAAGTACGGCTGTGTTATAAGATGGTATAACGGTATTGATACCATGCAGGGAAAAGGAAAAATTCTCGTAAAGGTATCTGAAAATCCATTGCCTGAAAATTTTGATTCTCCTGTACTCAATTTAACAAATATCATTGAAAATAAATCAAACATTGTCAATATCAGGAATATTTTAATGTCTGATGAAAGATTATCGGGGATTGTTAACCTGTGGAATGGTATCCCCGGATTAGACCTTTACGGGATGATGAATATTCTTCCTGATGAAAAGACTGTCGTAGATATAAATATAAGATCTGATAAAATTTTTTTGCTTGACACGGATGCAATTTAATACTATAATATAATGAGTGTTTTAAGAAAAAGATATAAAGGATAAAATGAAAAGAGGTAGCTGTAATGGCAAAGAAAGTATTACTTACAAGCGAAGGCTTGGCGAAATTACAAGATGAGCTTGACAATTTGAAAAATGTCAGAAGAAAGGAAAACACAGCCGCGCTTAAGGTTGCAAAGTCTTTCGGCGATTTATCGGAAAACAGTGAATACGATGAAGCAAAGAATGAGCAAGCAGAAATTGAAGCAAGAATTTCAGAGATTGAGAATATGCTTAAAAATGCTGAAATTATTGACGAAGATGGTATTGCAACAGATGTTGTTTCAATCGGCTCAAAGGTGACTGTTAAAGATTTGGAAGACAATGAAGTTACCGAGTACTTCCTTGTAGGCTCAACTGAAGCAGACCCCATGAAAGGCAAAATTTCTGACGAATCACCCGTTGGAAGCGCACTTTTGGGACATAAAGTTGGGGAAACCGTTTCCGTAGAAGCTCCCATTGGCATTATACAGTATGAAATTGTAAATATTTCCAAATAAACACATAACTGCATTGACTTTTGTCGATGCAGTTTCCTTTTTGAAAACATTGTGAACAATTTGTAAAAAAGAAATACTTGATATTGAAATAAATATTATATAATGTATAATAACTAATGTTCGTTTTTTTATTTTTGTGGAAAGGACAGATAAAATGAAAAAGAAATTATTACCGATTCTGCTGATATTTATTATTATGATTACATCAGGCACCTTTGCTTTTGCAGAGGAAACCCATACAGGTACATACGTTTTGACTCTTGACGAAGCAATCAAGTTGGCGCTTGCAAATGACCCTGGATATAAAAATTTTCATTCAGCGGAGCTTAATGCCCAAAAACAGCTTGATAAAGCATACAGGGACCAGAGAAAACTCAATGTGCCAATCAGGCTTCCCGAAGGACTTGCGAATGTTGCTGTTAAGCAAGGTTATTACATAGAACAGGCAAAAATAGGAAAAGAAACTACAAAACGTTCTAAATTTCAATATGAATGTAAAACGGCATATCTTATAACTCAATCTTATTATAATGTAAAATTGGCTGAAGATATGGTAGAAACAACAAAGACCGCATATGAGCTTGCACTTAAAAACAAGAAGAATATTGACCTTCAATTTTCTTTGGGAATAGTATCTCAACTTGATGTCAATAAAGCTAATTATTCTGTAAATGAAACAAAAGCACAGCTTGATAAAAACGAAAGAAACCTTAAATTGGCAATAAAATCTTTTGCAACAAGCTTGTTTGTCGAGGACACAGATGCTTCGTTTGTTCTTACTGATGAGGTTGTTTATGAGGAATTTAAAGCAAATCTTACAGAGGATACTGTAAAAGCGATTGATAACAGACTTGATTTGTACCAGCTTAGGTCAGTTCATTCTCAGGCGGAAAAATACACAAATGCAACTGCTTTGATAGGAACCACATCGGCACAGCATTCCGAGGCAGTTCAGTCAAAGCTCAGTGCTGAAACAAATTATAAGAATGCCGTAAGACAAACAGATATTTTTATAAACAGTACATATAACTCTGTTCTTGATGCTTATGATGCTCTCAAGCTGGCTGAGGAAAATCATTCCATAAGACAGCAGGAATATAATATCTCTGCTATACAGTACGATATAGGTATGATAACCAATGAACAGCTTATTTCAAGTATGAATCTTGCGACAAGCTCAAAAATACAGCTTGACAATGCAAAATTAACGTACAAGTTAGCGGTTGAAAAATATAATTACGAAATAGCTATCGGTCTTGGTATTTAACGATAAAATGTTTGGAAAGGGAATGTTTGAATTGAGTATTACTAAAAAAATCTTGACTTTTATACTTCTTGCCGGTGTCATTCTGTTAGTAAGCGGATGCGGAAAGTCCGATGACGTGCCGACAAGTGCGGCGAGTACAAATGTTACTGTTTCCGAGGTCAGAACTCAGACAATAGAAGAAACAGCCACATATACAGGTGAATTGAAAGCGGCAGAATCCACAAGTGTTTCTGTAAAGGTGAGTGGCGTTGTGGAATCTGTAAACTGTGAAATTGGTGATTATGTCAACGCAGGAGATATTCTTATGCAGATTGACAAGACGGATTATCTTACTCAATATAATCAAGCGAATACTGCATATTTATCCGTTCTTTCACAATCTAAAGCACTTATTGATACAGCGCAGATTGAATATAACAACGCAAAGATTAACTGTGATAATCAGAAAATTCTCTATGACAACGGAGCAATCAGTAAGATTGCGTACGATACGGCAGTAACCAGATTTGAAAACGCTAAGATAAATCTTAATTCAGCTAAAGAACAGTCAGGGCTCAACAGTGCAAGGTCTGCCCTTGACGCTGCTGAAAACTCCCTTGGTTACACAACTGTTTACGCACCTATTTCGGGATATATTTCAACGAAGAATACCAATGTAGGACAAATGGCTTCTCCCGGAGTAGAAATATTCTCAATAAAGAATACGTCAACAGTAAATGCACAGATAAATGTTGCTGAATCTGTTATTTCAAAGGTAAGTGTGGGGGCAAAGGCAATTGTAAAAGTGAAATCAATTGACGCATCAGCGGAAGGCGTTGTGACGATTGCAAGTCCGACAAAAAATCCTCAGACAGGTATGTATAATGTAAGCATATCAATAGATAACCCTGACGATATCCTGAAAGACGGTATGTTTGCCGATATAACCCTTACACTCAGTGATTCAGTAGATGCGCTTGTAATTCCTTCAGATGCTATATTAGAGGATGAAAACGGACAGAAGTATGTTTTTGTTGCTGAAGAATCTGTTGCAGAAAAGAAGGAAGTTACAGTAGGTATTATTACAGAAGAATTCACCGAAATATTAAAGGGTGTTCAAAAGGGTGATAAGGTTATTGTTACGGGTAAAGAGTATCTTGGCGACGAAAATAGTAAAATCAAAGTTGTAGAGTAAGGGGCGCAGGTTAATGAAATTACATGAATTATCAGTAAAAAGGCCTATTGCTGTTACAATGGTAATTTTAATTATGGTTGTATTGGGAACATATTCCCTTACAATGCTTCCAATTGAGGCAATGCCTGAAATGGATTTAAAAATGGCAGTTATTCTTACCAACTACCAGAATGTAGGCTCAGAGGAAATAGAAAACCTTATTACGATTCCTGTTGAAGATGCTGTTGCTTCCGTATCGGGACTTGACACTATGCAGAGTCAGTCAATGGAAGGTATGTCAATTACTATGGTGCAGTTTACTAATGACACCGATATTGATGAAGCAGTCAGTTCAATCGAGAATAATATTGATATGATTTCAGCAATGCTTCCGGAAGATGCTTCAGACCCTATGGTGCTAAAACTGGATATGAATGCAATGGCTTCTGTAATGATGTCTGTTTCTTACGAAGGATACGACATTATTCAGACAAAAAAGTTTGTAGAAAACAATGTTGAAAACCGACTCAAGTCTGCAGGCGGTGTAGCATCTGTAAACATAAGCGGAGGTCAGGACAGAGTTATTGAAATAGAAGTAAGTCCCGAAAAGATGTATGGCTATAATATGTCTTTTTCCGATATTGTTGCATCTGTGGCAGGACAAAACAACAATCTTCCTGCAGGAAATACCGAGTCTGGTAAAAAAGACCTGGCTGTGCGTATGATGGGCGAATTTAAGAAAATATCGGATATTGGTCTTGTACCGCTGACTACATCACAAGGGCAGATTATTTACATAAAGGATATTGCAAATATTAATGATACTTATAATGACAAGTCCACCATAACAAGAATTAACGGAGAAAATTCCATATCAGTATCCGTCAGCAGTGAGTCTGATGCAAACACTGTTGATGTCGTAAATAACGTTCTGGAAACCCTTAAAGAGATAAAAGAACAGTATCCGTCATTTAATTACAATATCACAATGGAGCAGGCTAGTTATATAGAAGACTCCATTGATTCTGTTGCACAAAGTGCAATAATCGGTGGCTTGCTTGCGATTATAATTCTTTTCCTTTTCCTTGGAAACGGTAGAAATGCACTTGTAATCGGCATTTCAATGCCTATATCTGTTATAACAACTTTTATAGGTATGTTTATTTCGGGTATGACTCTTAATATAGTTTCCCTCGGTGGACTTGCACTTGGTATAGGTATGCTGGTTGATAACTCGGTAGTTGTGCTTGAAAATATTTTCAGGCGAAGAATTACTCTCGGCGAAGATTCAAAAACAGGTGCAATCAAGGGCACGGGAGAGGTGCTTGGTGCTATTATTGCATCGGTACTGACAACTTGTATCGTATATGTTCCGATTTTGTTCCTTGATAATATGATGACAGTAATGTTTAAACAGCTGGCGTTTGCCATCGTATTTTCACAGATTGCATCATTGCTTGCAACAATTCTGATTGTTCCGATGCTTTCTTCCAAGGTAGAGAATGTAGGAAAACGAAACCTGCTGTTTAGCTTTGTTCTTGACCCGTTTGATAATATGATGAACTATCTCTACGGTAAATACGAAAAACTTCTGAGATATTTTATGTCACACAGAAGAAAATTTGTTAGAGGGGTTTTCATCGTCTTTGTTCTTAGCTTGGTTGTCCTCTTTATGAAGGGTATGACACTTATGCCCTCAAGTGATGAAGGTACAATTACGGTCACGGCAGAACTTCCTCAGGGTACACAACTTGAAACCACTGACAATCTGGTTAAGCAGATAGAAGAAAAGGTTAAAAGTTATAAAGATGTTGAAACAATTTCTTCCAATGTTGGTTCGGGCGGTATGATGTCAATGCTTGGTGCCTCCAACGCTAATCAGGCTACAATAACTATTACTCTGTCGGACAAAAGAAAAAAGTCAACTGCAGATGCAGTTGAGGATGTGCGAAAACTTTTATCAGATGTTGCAGGTGCAGAGATTTCCATAGAGGCATCCAATCAGACAATGTCTATGTCCTCGGATGAGGTTTCGTTCCGATTTTCTGGTAATGACCCTGCTTTGCTTGAGGATTATGTATTAAAAGCTAGAAGCATTCTTAATAGCATTGACGGGATTACGGAAACAGAAACCTCGGTTGGTGATACAAAGGCAGAAGTACGTGTTGAACTTGATAAATCCCGTGCGGCACGATACGGAATCAACACCTCATATGCGTCAACTCTTGTCAGCTATGCACTTAATGGAACAAAGGCTTCAGAATTTACCGAAAAGGGCTTTGAATATGATATAAGGGTAGCTTATCCCGATAACTATGTTAAAAATTATGAACAGCTGAAAAATCTGCAGATAAAATCACCAATCGGACAGTGGGTAACACTTTCTGATATTGCAGATATTTACATAGAACAAGGGCAGACAACACTTACCAGAATAAATCAAAAGAGAGTAGTGACCCTTACAGGTAAACTTCACGGAACAGATTTAGGTACTGTGACCAATAAGTTTAATGAAAGATTAAAAAAGGAATTAGGAACAGTAGAAGGTATTGCTCAGGAAAATGCCGGAGCGTACGAAATGATGATTGATGCAATGTCATCTCTTCTTATTGCAATATTGCTTGGTATTCTCCTTATGTATATGGTTATGGCAGCTCAGTTTGAAAATCTTGTTCATCCTTTAATTATTCTTTGTACATTGCCCTTGGCGATAATAGGTGTTGTACTCGGTCTTGTAATTTCAAATTCTCCGCTTTCGGTTATAAGTTGTATAGGTGTATTGATGCTTATAGGTATTATTGTAAATAATGCCATAGTGCTCATTGAGTTTATTAACGACCAGAAAAAAGAAAACCCCGAATTACCTATAAAAGAACAGGTTGTAAATGCAGGTCTTGTAAGAATGCGTCCCATATTGATGACTTCTCTTACATCAATACTCGGATTCATTCCTATGGCTCTTGATTCATCGGGTGGCGGCGTTATGATGCAGCCTCTTGCTATTGCTTTGGTAGGAGGTCTGAGCGTAGGCACACTTCTTACATTATTTGTAATCCCTGTTGTATTCTCAGCAGTTGATGAACGTTTGGCGAAAAAAAATAATCTCGGTTAAAAAACCGAGATTATTTTTTATTTGAAACTGATGAAATTGTAACTTTCAAGAATCTGAAAGAACTTTGCGAGCCTTTCATAAAGCGGCTCTGCATTTTCTCCAAATTCCTCTTTTACAGATTCTCCAATGGATATAATGTTTTTTTCTCCGTCAATCAGTTGCCATACGAAACTACCGAATTTATCAAGATGAACATAGGAAACAGGTGGTTTTTTAAGGAGCTTCTGAGCAAGCTTGTTGAATATACCAACATTATCTATTTCCAGCGTTATAATACCTTCCTTATCGGAAGTCCATCTTAGCTTCGTGCTTCTTTCAGGAATCTTTTCCAAATAGTTAGAAGAAAGTTTTTTCTTTTTTTTCATACTCATTTACTGCGCTTCTTCCATACAGAGAATTTGAGAACAGAAAGTATAATAAGTGCAAATACTGCAAGACTTCCTATGTTTGCAACAGATTCGGGAAGACCGAGAATGCCTGAAATATCAACAGCCTTATCTATGCCAAATACTGCCAGAAGTGCAAGCAGTATACCAACGATACCCTCACCTGCAATCATACCGCTACAGAAGAGAATACCATCGTTTGTAATAGCTGTTTTTTCTTCTTCAGGCTTTTTAAGTTTATCAACAATAAGTCTGATAAGACCACCTACCATAATGCAAGCATTGAGCTGAACGGGGAGGTATATACCTATAGCAAAAGGAAGTACAGGAATTCCTATAACTTCAACAACCACTGCAATGCATACACCAATCAGTACCAAAGCCCAAGGAAGGTTTGCATCCATAACGCCCTCAATTATCATTTTCATAAGAGTTGCCTGAGGAGCACCAAGCTCTGCAGAGCCAAAGCCCCAAGCACTGTCAAGAAGATAGAGCGTTGCTCCGATTGCAAATGCAGAAGCAACTACACCGAGGATTTCGGCAATCTGCTGTTTTTTAGGAGTAGCGCCGAGAAGATAACCTGTCTTAAGGTCCTGAGATGTATCACCGGAAATTGCAGCGATAATACAAATGATTGAACCAATAGCAATAGCTGCTTGCATACCGGGTGCTCCTGTGCTTCCGGTACCTTTAAGAATTAAGGTGGAGAAGAGAAGCGTAGCAATAGCCATGCCTGAAACGGGGTTGTTGCTGCTTCCTACAAGTCCAACCATTCTTGAAGAAACTGTTGCAAAGAAGAAACCAAATACAACAACGATAACAGCACCTAAAAGCGTTACGGGAACCTGAGGCACAAGCCATACTAAAAGAGTAAGAACTGTAATAGCAGCAAGAACAACTTTCATACTGAGGTCATTTGATGTACGGTTAATCTGTACCTTTCCGCCGCCGGCCATTCCTTTTACTGCATCTCCGAATGTGCGTACTATAAGAGGAAGGGATTTAAGAAGACTTATAATACCGCCTGCAGCCAGAGCACCTGCACCAATATATCTGATATATGTTCCCCAAATTGCACTTGCACCACCACTTTCAAAGAGCTCACCGATGGGTGCATTGCCGGGATAGAGAATGAGGTCCTTGCCGAATATTACCATCATAGGTATAAGAACCATCCAACTGAGGACACCGCCTGCAAACATATAGGAAGAAATTCTAGGACCGCAGATGTAACCTACACTCATTACGGCAGGATAAATCTGTGTTCCTATTGTACCGGGATAGCCGAGTATCTTTTTAAAGGAAAGGCTTACTTCTCCGGGAACAGCTTTGAGACCGTCAATTATAAATTTGAAGAATGCGGCAAACCCCATACCTGCAAATACTGTTCCGGCATTCGCACCGCCTTCTTCACCTGCAAGAAGAACTTCTGCACAAGCAGTTCCTTCGGGATAGGGAAGAATACCATGTTCTTTTACAATAAGGGCGTTGCGAAGCGGTACCATAAAGAATACGCCTAAAAGCCCGCCCAAAAGTGCAATAATTGTAATTTCAAGGATGCCGGGCTTGTCCATAATTCCTTCTTTAGCCCAAAGGAATAAAGCAGGGATTGTAAATATTGCACCGGCTGCCAGAGATTCACCGGCAGAACCTATTGTCTGTACAATATTGCTTTCAAGGATAGAGTTTTTACGCATTATAACGCGGATAACTCCCATTGCTATAACTGCGGCAGGAATTGAAGCGGAAACCGTCATACCAACCCTGAGTCCGAGATAAGCGTTTGCTGCACCGAATATTACCGCGAGGATAACACCCATTATAATAGAAGTGACCGTTATTTCTGGTGTTATTTTGTCGGCAGGAATATACGGTTTGAAGTCTTTTTGATTATTCATGTTTTTTCTCCAATCCGTCGCATTGCGACATAAAATCATCTTATTTTACCACATTATATAATAAAGTTCAACCTCAAATTTTAATATTATGGTTTCTTTTGTGTATATTATTAGGTATAATCGCTGTTTTCAACCGTGTATTTGTTAACTTTGCTCAAAAATAAAAAAAGGTAAAAAGTTTTTGAAAAAAGTGTTGACAAAGGCGTTGAGGCGATGTATAATAAACAAGCTCGCTCGAAAAAGCGAAGCGATTGAACCTTGAAAATTAAATAGCGTAAGGGCTCAAAAGAATTTAAATTCATTTGAGATTAACTTTAGGCGAATA
>JAZRFC010000027.1:0-1973 GCA_045661145.1 Clostridia bacterium
GTGGCAACAACGGCTCTTTCGCCGGAGCTTTCTGCCTCGATGGGAATAGCACTTTATGCTATGTTTATAGCGATAATAATTCCTCCGGCAAGGGAAAACAAGAATGTTTTATTAACAGTTGTTATGGCGGCTGTTATGGGATTTCTTTTTTCGTATATGCCGGTGCTTAAAAATATTTCTTCAGGCTGGACAACTATTATCATCACAATTATTGTAAGCAGCATTGCCGCAACGCTGATGCCTCTGGAGGTGGATAGCGATGACGAGTAAATATATTATTTTATCTGTTTTGGTTACTTCGCTTGTTACATACATAATAAGAATGGTGCCTTTGGTTTTCTTTAGAAGAAAAATCAAAACTAGATGGCTAAGGTCATTTCTCTACTATGTTCCTTACAGTGTGCTGGCGGCGATGACATTTCCGGCTGTTTTTACAAGCACCGGGTCACTTTTAGGCGGTATTTGCGGCTCTTGTGCGGCACTTATTCTTGCGTATATGAAAAAGGGACTACTCACAGCAAGTATCGGAGCAGCCCTTGTTGCATTTTTGGTGCAGCTTATCTGAATAAAAACTGAAAAAGAACAAGTACAATAAGAAAACCAAAATTATAAATGGAATACCTACCTACATAATATCCGGTTTTTTTGGGATTATGCTTTACATATTCGCGAAATGTAATAAGACTTGCCAAAGAGGAAATAAGTGTTCCTACACCGCCTATATTTACTCCCAAAAGAAGGTCTGGGTAGTTGTCCGTAAACTGTGAAAGCAGTATTGCAGACGGAACATTACTTATTATCTGGCATGACAGCACACTGAAAATCAGTGTGCTTTTTTCAAGCAAAAATTGAAATACCCTTTGGACAATATCAATCCTTGACATATTGCCTGCGAAAATAAAAAAGAACACAAACGTCAATAAAAGTGGATAATCAACCATTCTGAGTGCTTTTGTGTCAAGAATTAAAAGGATAGGAATAACTACAATAAGTCCAAGAATGTATGGGACGACGCGAAAGACAATTATTATCGAAAAAGCAAACAGCAAAAGGTAAATGCTGGTTTTTACACGGTTTAATGAAAGGGGTTCTGCTTCAAATTTAAGTGGGTCATTTTCAACAAACATACAGCAGAATGTAATTACAGCTATTGATATAATAAACGGCGGCGCCATTATTTTCATAAATTCTAATGTGGGAATGCCGAATTTAGTATAAAGATAAAGGTTTTGCGGATTTCCAAAAGGGGTAAGCATGCCGCCTAAATTTGCGGCAATATTTTGCATAATGAAAGTAAAGCACATATAATTACCCTTATCTGTTGAAGAAAGAACGAAGTATCCAAGCGGCAGAAAGGTGAGAAGTGCCATATCGTTGGCAATCAGCATTGAACCGATGAACGTTATATAGACAAGCGCAATTATGCATGAGCGCGTTGTCTTAAATCTGTGAACTATTTTCTGTGCAAGAAGATAAAAGAAATTAACGTTTTTAAGTGCACAAACTACTGCCAGTACACAAAAAAGGCAGACAAGCGTCTTAAAATCAAAATAGCCAATATATTTTTTATCGGGTGGGATAATAAAGCCAGTTAAAAGCGCGGCGATAAGCGAAACCACCATAACGGTATTTTTCTTGATAAATGATGCAATTTTTTCCATAATACGCCTTCTTTCGTAATAACGGATGTATTATATCACCCAAAACTTTAGGTGTCAAATGTAGTAAAGATTTTAACATAAAAATATTGACAAGACTAAAACGTTTTAGTATAATATATGTATCAGTGAGAGTATCACTAATAATAAGTAAACAAAAATCAGGAGGTAATTGATATGGCAAGATCTGGCGGTCCGGGTTCATTTGTATTCGGAGAAGAAGAAAGAAAAGAAGTTATGGAAGTACTTGAAGGAAGATATTTATTCCGTTATGGTGCTGCTGACTCAGAGGGTTATACACATAAGGTTGTTGAT
>JAZRFC010000028.1:0-5352 GCA_045661145.1 Clostridia bacterium
TATTTTTACAACAACGAAAGAATTCAACTAAAAACAAAACTGACTCCGTATGAATTACGAAGTCAGTATGTTGCTTAAAACTTAATATCGTTTGCCATAGTAGCTCTTTTTGTACTGTCTGCACAAAATGGAGCAATTCATTACATGCTCTCAGCTATTTTTATTTATTAGTCATCAATACTGTTGTCGGTTGCTCTTTCGTAAATTGCAACAACCTCATCGGAAGGTTTCTTGTCGATAAGAGTAACTATAACAGCTGCGATTGCGCCGATAATAAATCCGGGGATGATTTCATAAACGCCTGTAATTGCAGTAAGTGTCAATCCGCCCGATACGGGAAGCCACAGCCAAGCCATATCCACAACTGCACCTGTTAAGATACCTGCAACTGCACCCTTGTATGTGAATCTCTTCCAGAAGAGAGAGAGAAGTACTGCTGGGCCAAATGCAGCACCGAAGATACCCCATGCATTTTCCACAAGGTCCATAATTGCCTGTGCTGCCTTACCCTTACTGCTTGCAATAAAGTATGCAACAACGGCAATTATTAAAACGACAATACGGCTTACCCAAAGGATTTCCTTATTTGTTGCGTTCTTTCTTACAAGAGGCTTGTAAAGGTCGCTTGTGAAAGAAGATGCCGCAACAAGAAGCTGGGAGTCAGCAGTTGACATAGATGCCGCAATGATGGCTGCAAGAAGAAGTCCTGCGATAAAGCCGGGGAATACATCGCGTGCAAGCTCTACGAAGATAAGAGACTGCTTTCCTTCTGCAAGAAGCTTTGCAGAAAGGTCAACACCGTTAGAATATACAAACATTCTGCCGAAATATGCAATTACGATAGTTGCTGCAAGAGAAAGAACAACCCAGATAATTGCAACAGTTGCACTCTTCTTAACCATAGAGGGCTTTTTGATAGCCATAAATCTTACGATAATATGAGGCATACCGAAGTAGCCAAGTCCCCAGCCAAGACCTGAAACGATATCCTGCCAGCTTGCATTAAAGAAGTTTGCAACAAACTTGAATTCCTCACCGTTGGGGCCTGTATATACAGTAGAAAGAGCTGCAGGGTCGAGGTCTTTTACAAGTCCTACAACAATCGGAACAATGAGAAGTGCCGCAATCATAAGAAGTCCCTGGAAAAAGTCAGTCCAACAAACTGCGTTGAAGCCGCCCAGGAACGTATAAACAACAACTATTGCCGCAAAGATAATCATTGCAGTTGAAGTGGAAAGCTCCGGAACAAGAGTTGTAAATACGCCTGCACCTGCCACGAAAGCGGAAGCAACATAAATTGTGAAGCATACAAGAAACACTACCGCGCAAATAACACTAAGTACGTGGCTCTTTGATGCAAAGCGGTTGGAAAGGTACTGCGGAAGCGTAATTGCATCACCCGAAGCACGGGAAAATTTACGAAGCCTTTTTGCAACCAAAATCCAATTAGCGGCAGTACCGATTGCAAGACCGATACCAATCCACGCCTGACCGAAGCCGAATGCAAGGATACTTCCGGGAAGTCCCATAAGAAGCCATGCACTCATATCAGATGCCTGAGCGCTCATTGCAGTTACCCATGGGCCCATCTCTCTTCCGCCGAGGAAGTAGTCCTTTTCGTTAACATCTTTATTCTTTGACTTAAAGAAAAAATAAATACCGATGGCAAGCATTGCCACAAAGTAAAGTACAAATGCAAAAATATCCATTACTTTTATCTCCTTTATATGTATTTTTTATATGTACATTTGCCATTGTACCACAAAAAAATATAAAAATCAATAGAGAACTAAGTATAGACTGTATTCTGCACTTAGTTCTCTATAAGCCAAACAAAATCTAAATATTGCTGCAGTCACGCGGTGTACTCTAATTAATACGAATTCCCGATAAAAACATAGGCATTACATTTTTTGCGTAACTTGTCAGAGAGTATTCTCCATTACACAAACACCAATCATAAATAAGTGCCCTTTCACACATTGCATACATTTTCACAATTTCACTTGCAGTCATACTGTCTGTTATCTCTCCTCCCTTTTGCCCTTCACTTACAATCTGCCTCAGAAGTTTATAGTAAAGACGCTTGTTATCAAGCAGATGCTTCTCCCCTTTTGTGACAAGCTGAGTAGAATAAAGTCTTGTAAGAAGTTCAATATCTATTCTGTCCTCAATTACGGAGAAAAGCTCGCTGTTTAGATACAGAAGTTTATCAAAGGTACTCATTCCCTCGGGAAAATTATTCTGCAGGGAAGCATACTCTTCATCGAAAATATATGAAAGAGAGCCTAAAAGGGCATCCTTTCCCTCAAAATAATGATAAAAGGAGCCTTTTGACGTGCCTGATGCCTCTATAATTTCTTCTACTGTGGTATTATCATAGCCCTGCTCATAGAAAAGGTCCCATGCAGCATTTATTATTTTACCTTTTGTATTTTGTTCTTTTCTTTTGGACATAGCTATTCCTCCCGATTATTCTCTTTCGGCAAAATCTTTGTATAGGTAAAGTGAACCACAAATGAGAACAATGTTATTTTTATCGATTGCTTTTTCGTAAGCCTCTCCAATTGTTTCACATGGAGTTGCAGCAAAGCCAAAGCTTTTGAACTTTTCCCCAAGCTTTTCGGAAGTTTCGGCACGGGGGTTATCCTTTACGGGAACTGTAAAAATCTCTGCCCTATCATTAAATCCGTTTTCTTTAAGATAAAGAAGAGAAGCATCAATATCCTTATCCGCCATTGCCGCGTAGATAATCGAAAGCTTTTCTTCAGGGAAATAGCGGTTTATTGCTGATGCAAGAGCCTCTGTCCCGTTAAGGTTATGAGCACCGTCAAAAATCACCGTGGGATTTTCCGAGAGCTTTTCAAACCTACCGATATTTCTCGCCCGCAAAAGTCCCGTACGTATATATTTTTCCTCAATACCCAAAATCTGTGCAGTTTTTACGGCAAGTGAAGCATTTTCCGTCTGATGGATACCTGCAAGATTTATTTTTAAATTTTTCAGTCCGCCAAGGTCAAAAATTTCGCTCATACCCTCGTAAGAATGGTTGTCAGAAGCTTCAGCAACAATAAATTCTGCATCTTTTTCCTGTGCAGTTTCTTTTAGAACTGCAAGAGCTTTTTTCGGCTGATTGGGTGTGGTTATAACCCTGCTCCCCGATTTTATTATACCTGCTTTTTCAGTGGCTATTTTCTCAATTGTACCTCCAAGATACTCGATATGGTCAATGTCAATTTTTGTAACAACGCTTATTACGGGGGCATCAATGATATTTGTTGCATCAAGTCTGCCGCCAAGTCCTGTTTCCAGAACAACGATATCACAGTTTTGTTTTGCAAAATAGATAAATGCCGCTACTGTCCATATTTCAAACTGCGTGGGCATTGCACCTTTTTCTTTTTCTACTTCCTTTGCGGAAGTTTCAACCTCAGAAAGGATTTCGTCAAGCTCTTCTTTTGAAATGTTTTTTCCGTCAATGCTAATTCTCTCACAAACATCAATCATATTGGGGGAAATGAATTTTCCCGTTTTAAGTCCGCTGTCTGTCAGGATGCATTGCAGAAAAGCACAGGTAGAGCCTTTTCCGTTAGTGCCTGCAACGTGTATGAATTTCAGTTTATCCTGAGGGTTTCCGCATTTAAGGCAAAGCGCACCTACCGATTCAAGCCCAAGACGGCTTTTCGCCTGAAAGCTGTTTGCATATGTTTTGAAATCACTCATTGGGTTTCACCCTCCGATACAAATTTTTTAAGGCTGAAAACAAGCCTTCTGCTACCGCACATTACTGCCGTGTGAAGCACAAAAAGTATAATCATTTGCAAAAGCCGCATCCATACCGCCGCCCAAAAGCCTGCATAAATGCCCATTTGGGCAAGTATATTTGACATAACGAAAAACGCAATCAAAAATTGCAGGAATGCACATACCATAACCCGAAGATAATACCTTTTATTATCTTTAACCTTGTAGAAACAAGCACCAAAGATAAATCCGCATAAAAATTCTACGGCAGTAATCATAGGATTTATCCCCATTCTGGTAGCTTCTATCAAATCAGCAATTGCCGCCACACTTCCTGCCGAAAAAGGTCCGTAAAGGGCACCAACAATAAATACCGTTATGAATTTCATTGGGATTTTCATAAGGTTTCCCACCCTGAAAGTGGCAAACACACCTAAAATTACGGTTATTGCCGTAAGCAGTCCCAGAGTGCATATCTTTTTAGTGGAAATTCTTTTTTTCATAAAATCAAAAACCTTTCTGCAGCAAGCTGCAGAAAGGTTACTAGGGCCTTGGTGCAGCAACGGAATGCGAAACTGTCATCGCAAGACAAATGTCTATTCGTTAAAGAGACAACTTCCCGTTCTCTTTACACTGTGGATACTTATTAAAATATCCAACGCAACAGTTTCTACTTTGCTGTGCTTATTTATATTTCTTAAGATTCCAAATCTTGTCGTTATACTCATTAATTGTTCTGTCGCTGGAGAAGAATCCGCTCATCGCAACATTTGTGATAGCTTTTTTAAGCCACAAATCCTCATCACGGTATTCCTTATCAGCAACACGGTGAATTTCACAGTATGCCTCAAAATCACGGACAACCATATATGTGTCGGCTCTGCCATGGTCACCGAAAATAAGTGTCTGGTAAAGGTCCTGATACTTTCCGGGGTCGGAGGGACAGATTGTACCGTCAATAAGCATATCGAGAACTTTTCTCACCTCAGCATTGGAGGTATAGATGTTTTGGCTGGAATTTTCATTGAACTGAATTTCACGGTTAACCTCGGGTGTTTTCATACCGAAGATGAAGATGTTATCATCGCCTACACACTCGCGCATTTCAACATTTGCACCGTCAAGTGTACCTATTGTAAGCGCACCGTTTGCCATAAACTTCATATTACCTGTACCGCTTGCTTCCTTACCTGCTGTGGAAATCTGTTCACTGATTTCTGCGGCAGGAATAATCTTCTGTGCAAGGCTGACACCGTAGTTTTCAACAAAAACAACCTTCAGCCTGGAATTAACATCGGGGTCGTTGTTAATCATCTTTGCCACATCGCAGATAAGCTTTATAATAAGCTTTGCACGGGCATATCCGGGAGATGCCTTTGCACCGAAAATGAATGTATGAGGATACATATCAAAGGATTTGTCTGTTTTAAGCTTGTTGTAAAGATAAAGGATATGAAGCACGTTGAGAAGCTGACGCTTATACTCGTGAAGTCTCTTTACCTGAACATCAAAGATGCTGCCCGGGTCAATATCAATTCCGTTATGCTCTTTGATATATTCCGCAAGCTCCTGCTTTTTCTTAAGCTTAACAGCCTTGAACTGCTGCTG
>JAZRFC010000029.1:0-21065 GCA_045661145.1 Clostridia bacterium
CTGATGCTTTTTGCAATGATTACGGTAAATCTTGGTATATTTAACCTTTTACCGTTTCCTGCCCTTGACGGAGGAAGCATAATCTTTGCACTTTACGAATTTATTACCCGTAAAAATGTAAAAAGTGCAATTGTAAGATATGCAGGTTTAATTGGCTTTGCACTTTTGATGCTATTGGCAATTTATGTTACTGCAGGCGATATATTTGATTTGATAAAATAAGAAAAGGGGAGAAAACAAATGAGCAGGTCACTTGCAAGAGAAGATGCATTCAAGCTTGTTTTTGAAATGGAAATTACGGGTATAACTGCTGAAGATGCTGTTAAATACCTTTATGACACCGTGAATAAGTCCAATGAAATGTGGGCACAGGAATTTGTTTCATCAGCAAACCGTAAATATATTGAAACCGTTGTTTACGGAGTTCAGGAAAAGAAAGATGAATTAATTTCCAAGATTGAACCAACATTAAAGGATTGGACACTTTCCCGTGTGTCAAAGGTCAATCTGGCGGTTTTGAAATTAGCTTCTTTTGAGATTTTGTATATGGACGATATTCCCGGAAAGGTGTCTGCAAGTGAGGCTGTAATGCTTGCTAAAAAATATGCAGGTAAGGAAGATGCTTCATTTGTAAATGGTGTGCTTGGCACTATAATCGGAAATACTGAGGAGAACTGATTTTTATGGAAGACGGAAGAAGAATTGCTACCGTAACCCAGATTAACAACTACATAAAAGCTGTTCTTGATAAAGTTCCCGTACTGCAGAATATATGGATAAAGGGAGAAATAAGCAATTTTAAGCTTCATTCATCGGGGCATATATATCTGACTCTTAAAGACAATGGTGCTGTTTTAAAGGCTGTTATGTTCAGAAATGCCGCAGGTACACTGAAATTCAAGCCTGCTGACGGAACGAAAGTTCTCGCACGCGGAAGAATAAGCGTCTATGAATCAGGCGGACAGTATCAGATGTATATTGAGGAAATGGAAGCCGAGGGTATGGGCGACCTTTACGCAAAGTTTGAGGAACTGAAAAGAAAGCTCGCGGAAGAAGGTCTCTTTGATGAAGTACGAAAGAAGACTATCCCTAAATTTCCTGAAACAATCGGCATAGTTACAAGCCCTACAGGTGCAGCTATCCGTGATATGATAAACGTGCTTTCCAGACGTTGCCCTATGGTTAAGGTTATTATATATCCTTGTCTTGTTCAGGGAGAAAATGCTGCGGAAAGTATAGTATCGGGAATAGAGTATTTTAATACAAAGAAAAAAGTTGATGTTATAATTGCAGGTCGTGGAGGCGGCTCTATTGAGGATTTGTGGGCTTTTAATGAAGAAATAACCGCCCGTGCCATATTTGCATCGGAAATCCCCGTAATTTCAGCAGTAGGACACGAGGTTGATTTCACGATTTCTGATTTTGTTTCAGACCTCAGAGCACCTACGCCATCAGCAGCGGCTGAACTTGCCGTACCGGATGTTCTTGAACTGAAAAGAAGTATCGAATCTTCAAAAATACGGATGTCATCACTTCTTAAAGGAAAGCTTGATGCAAATATAAGACACCTCGGTCTTATCAGTGAAAGAAGTGGTATAACACAGTTTGAGAAAATGATAGGCGATAAGATTCAGACGATTGATTTGCTGTCTGAACGCCTAATAATGTCATATAAGAACAAAACTGAAATTCTTGAAAAGCAGTTTTCCGCAATATGCGGAAAATTATCAGCATTAAGCCCTCTGGCTGTTTTTGAAAGAGGTTATTGCAGTGCTTCCAAGGATGGAAAGACCTTAAATAGCATCAATGACCTCAGCAATGGTGATATAATTAAACTCAGGCTAACTGACGGTGAAGCAGATTGTACAGTTGGCGAAAGGAGAAGTATCGATGAAATTTGAAGAAGCAATGCTTGAACTTGAAGATACAGTAAAAAAGCTTGAAAGCGGTGAAACAACTTTGGAGGAGTCAATGGAGCTTTTTGAAAAAGGCGTAAAGCTTTCCCGTGTGTGCCAGAAGCTTCTCAGCGAGGCACAGCTTAAGGTTACAAAGCTGATTACAGAAAGCGATAGCGAAGTAGAGTTTGATACGGAGAATATGTAATATGGATTTTCAAAGTAAATTTAATGGTTATATAAATACCGTAAATACACATCTTTGTGATATCTTTGACAAAAAAGAAGGAAGCACCTATGAAGCAATGAAGTACAGCCTTTATGCAGGAGGGAAAAGGGTTCGTCCCGTTCTTACTCTTGCGTGTTGTGAAGCACTAGGTGGAAACATTGAGGCAGCTTTGTGTTACGGAAGCAGTATTGAAATGATTCATACCTATTCCTTGATACACGATGATTTGCCCTGTATGGACAATGACGAGCTGAGAAGAGGAAAGCCTACTAACCATATCGTATTCGGAGAAAATATGGCTATTTTGTCAGGCGATGCACTTTTGAATTTTGCTTGTGAAAATATTGTGAATTCCAAAGCAGGAACTCCCGAAATGAATCTGGATGCTCTCCGTATTATTTTTACAGCCTCCGGCGCAGACGGAATGATAGGAGGTCAGGTGCTTGACCTTATGGCGGAGAATATAACCATAAGTGCAGAAGAACTTATGGTGCTTCATCAAAAGAAGACAGGTGCACTTATAAAGGCGTCAGCTTCTCTTGGTGCTATATCTGCAAAACACGATGAAAATCTTTTTTCAGAATATGCATCGTCGCTTGGCCTTGCATTTCAGATTTGCGATGATATATTAGACGTTGAAAGCGATACAGAAACCTTTGGTAAACCCGTGCACAGTGATGAAAAAAACAGGAAAACAACATATATTACTCTTTACGGTGTAGATGGTGCAAGAGCGAAGCTTCACGAAGAAACAGAGAAAGCAATTACGGCTTTGGACTTTTTGGGTAAGGACGGAGCATTTTTAAAAGACTTTGCGCTTTATTTACTTGGCAGAAAAAATTGACTTTTTAACTTAGAATGGAGAATAATATGTTCAGTAAACTTGATTTTATTGAAGAAAGATATGAAGAACTCTCACAGAAAATCAGTGACCCCGAAATTATTGCTGACCAGAACCGCTGGCGTAAGCTCTGTAAGGAAAATTCGGACATAACCCCGATTGTTGAAAAATACAGAGAGTATAAAACTTCACTAGGGGCAATAAAAGATGCAAAAGAAATGCTTGAGAGTAACTCAGATAAAGAATTTGAAGAAATGCTTCTTTTGGAAATAGATGAAAATAAAGAAAAAATTTCTCTTATTGAGGAGGAATTAAAAGTACTTCTTCTTCCCAAAGACCCCAATGACGAAAAGAACGTAATCGTTGAAATCCGTGGTGGTACAGGCGGTGAAGAGGCTGCCCTTTTTGCAGGCGCACTTTTCAGAATGTACAGCATGTATGCTGAAAACAGAAATTGGAAGATTGACATTATGAACTCAAATCCGACTGAACTGGGGGGTTACAAGGAAATTACCTTTACAGTTGAGGGAGCAGGTGCATACAGCCGGCTTAAATACGAAAGTGGTGTACATCGTGTACAGCGCGTTCCCGAAACAGAATCAGGCGGACGAATTCATACAAGCGCGGCAACAGTAGCAGTTCTTCCCGAGGTTGAGGATGTAGAGCTTGAAATTAATCCAAATGACCTCAGAATTGATGTTTTCCGTGCAGGCGGTCCGGGTGGTCAGTGTGTAAATACTACGGACTCAGCTGTAAGAATTACGCATATTCCGTCAGGACTTGTGGTTTCGTGTCAGGACGAAAAGAGCCAACATAAGAACAAGGATAAAGCTCTTAAAGTCCTCAGAAGCCGCCTTTATGAATTTATGGAAGCACAACGTAACGATGCTATAAGTAAAGAAAGAAAGAGTCAGGTAGGAAGCGGTGACAGAAGCGAAAGAATAAGAACCTATAATTTCCCTCAGGGAAGGGTAAGCGACCACCGAATCAATCTGACACTTTATAAAATAGATTCTATAATGAATGGCGAACTTGACGAAATTATTGATCCTTTAATTACACATTTCCAGAGTGAAAAACTAAAGAATAGTGAGGAATAGGTGATAAAAATGGAAGGCAACCGTGCAAAAGTTAAACTCAGAAAAATAATTAACGAGTTTCATCTTGAAATTATTCACGCATCAGATGATATCGATGAAAAAGTAATTCATTCAAGCGATGTTCACAGACCTGGAATACAGCTCAGTGAAGAATATTACGACTATTTTGACCCTGAAAGAGTTCAGATTCTCGGTAAGGTAGAGCATTACTATATGTTGCAAAAATCAAATGAGGAACAAAGGGATTCTTATGAAAAGCTTATGTCAAGCGGTGTCCCCGCAGTAATTGTTACTCGTGGACTTGATGTTCCTGACGAGCTTATTTCTGCATCAAAGAAATATAATGTAACACTTCTTCGTACAGAAGACAGTACCTCGTCTTTTATGGCGGCACTGATAGCTTCATTGAATCTTTCTCTTGCTCCTTGTGTTACAAGGCACGGTGTTTTGGTTGAAGTTTACGGTGAGGGGGTACTTCTTCTCGGTGAAAGTGGTGTAGGTAAAAGTGAAACTGCCGTAGAACTTATAAAAAGAGGTCATCGTCTTGTGGCAGATGATGCAGTTGATATCCGCAGGGTATCTGCAAAAACACTTGTAGGAAGTTCTCCCGAAATTATACGCCATTTTATAGAACTCAGAGGCATAGGAATTGTTGATGTTAAAAATATTTTTGGTATGGGTGCCGTAAAAAACACAGAAAATATCAACCTTGTAATCAATATGGAACTCTGGAAAGAGGGAAAAAATTATGAACGTCTGGGGCTTGACAAAGAGTTTACTGATATTTTAGGTATAAAGGTACCTTCCTTGACAGTTCCCGTAAGACCGGGTAGAAACCTTGCTGTTATTATTGAAATTGCGGCTATGAACCACAGACAGCAGAATATGGGATATAATGCTGCCGAGGAGCTTAATGAAAGACTTACCAGGCAAATGCAGGGAATAGATTTGTCAGGCTCTGATTTGTTTTAATGTATATTTGGAAAGGACACCGTTATGTTAGATGAATTAAAAAAGCTTATTGATGAAAGTAAAATAAAAGAAAATGTATCAATGGCTGGTGTAACTACATTTAAAACCGGCGGTAATGCTGATGTAATAATTTATCCTTCCAACACTGAGGAACTTAAAGCTGTTGTTGAATTTCTTCACGAATATAAAAGCGGATATTATGTTCTTGGTAACGGTAGCAATCTTCTGGTAAGCGATGAAGGAATAAGAAAACCCATAATATGCTTAGGACATAATTTTTCATCAATTAATCTATTTGACAATTGTATAACAGCATCAAGCGGTGCTCTCCTTTCTGCCATTGCAAGGAAAGCTGCAGACGAATCCCTTACAGGTTTTGAATTTGCTGCAGGAATCCCTGGTACTTTAGGCGGTGCGTTGATGATGAATGCAGGGGCATACGGCGGAGAAATGAAAGATGTGGTTGAAGCTGTAAGTTTTATGGATTCAACGGGACAGCAGTATGTGGTAAGCGGTGAAGAGATGGAATTTGGTTACAGAAAAAGTGCACTTTCAGATACCGCTTGCATAATTACCGGAGCAACAATAAAGCTTAATTACGGTGATAAAGTGTCAATTATAGAAAAAATGAATGAGCTTGCGGCTAAAAGACGGGATAAACAGCCACTTGAATATCCAAGTGCAGGAAGTACATTCAAGCGTCCTGAAGGCTATTTTGCAGGTACACTGATTGAGGGCTGTAATCTTAAAGGCACAACAGTAGGCGGTGCGCAGGTTAGCGAAAAGCACGCAGGTTTTATTATAAACAAAGGTAATGCCACAACAGAAGATGTGTGTCGTTTGATAGAGCTTGTCAAAGACACTGTTTTCAAGGTGCACGGTGTCGAACTTGAACCCGAGGTTAAGTATTGGGACTAGTGCAAGGTAAGGTGATTTTATGAGATTTTTGATTATAACGGGGATGAGTGGTGCGGGAAAAACCCAGGTAATGCACTCACTTGAGGATATGGGATATTACTGTATTGATAACCTGCCCGTTGCGTTTTTGCTTCCTTTTGCAAAAATGTGCAATGAAGAGAAAGAAAAATTTAAAAATGTTGCAGTTGTTACAGATATTCGTGGCGGCGAAGAGCTTCTCGAAATAGATTCTGTGCTTGCATCGATGAAAGAGAATAAAATTTCTTACGAAATATTATTCCTTGAAGCTGACGAGAGTGTAATTGTTACAAGATACAAAGAAACGAGGAGAAAGCATCCTCTTTCTCCTGAGGGCAGCATTGAAAAAGGAATTCTGATAGAAAGGGACAAGCTCTCTTTTCTCAGAGGGCATGCTACAAAAATCATTGATACATCCGCACTCCTGACTCGTGAATTAAAGCAAATGATAAGAGATATTTACGGGAAAGAAAAAAACGATTATTTCAGGGTACAGGTGCAATCTTTTGGTTTTAAATACGGAATACCGCGAGATGCAGACCTTGTGTTTGATGTAAGGTTTTTGCCTAATCCTTTTTATGTTTCGGAATTAAAAGAGCATACAGGTCTGGAAAAGGCCGTGTCAGAGTTTGTTTTGCAGTATTCACAAACAAATGAATTTATTGAAAAGCTTGATGATATGCTTCAAATGTTAATTCCTCATTATATTGAAGAGGGGAAGACGGAGCTTGTTATCGGCATCGGCTGTACAGGCGGAAAACACAGAAGTGTGACTATCGCAACGGAAATTGCAAAAGCCCTGCAAAGTAAAAACATCAAAACATTAACAAGACACAGAGATATAAGTAAGGGTTGATTAAATGGCAAAAATGACATTTTCTCAGGAAGTCAAAGAGGAATTATGCGAAGTAAAATTTAATCATGAAGAAGCCGTAGCCGAACTTGCAGCAATGATTCTTTTCGGAGAGAATATTACAGACAATAAAATAACTCTCCGTACAGAACACGCTAGCATTGCCGCGAGAATACAGCTTATATTCCGTAAGGCAATTGATGAAGAAGTCTTAATTGACCTTGTCAAAGGGAGAAAAAGTTATTCTATCAATGTTTCTTTGGAAATAGCTGAAAATGCAGGTGTCTATTTTTCTGAGGATGGAGATATAGCTCTTGACGAGGATGTGTACGAGTCAGAAAATTCAAAAAGAGCATTTTTAAGAGGTGCTTTTTTAGTCAGTGGCACAATAACGCAGCCTGAAAAAAGCTATTCCTGTGAGCTAGTAACATATAATGAAAATATGTCATATCTTGCTGCAGAAATGCTTGAAAACTTTGGAATAAAGGCAAATACGGTAAAACGAAACAACTCTTATGTAACATATCTTAAAGACAAAAATTCAGTCAATGATTTTTTAAATATAGTCGGTGCTCATAAAATTATGCTTGACTTTATGGTTGCACAGATAGAAAAAGATGTTCATAACAGAGATAACAGAACAACTAACTGTCAGACTGCAAACCTTGACAGAACAATCTCAGCAGCAGCGTTTCAGATTAAAGCAATTATGAAACTTAAAGACAGACAAATATGGAACACCCTTGATGAGCAAACAAAGGCACTCGCAGAACTCAGACTTTTGTATTTTGACCTTTCTCTTAGTGCTATTGGAGAAAAAATGAATCCTCCAATGACTAAGAGCAGTGTAAACAGACGTATGAAAAAGCTTATGGATTTGGCGGAGGATATTTAATATGTTTACGCATCTACATGTACATAGTGAATATAGCTTACTTGACGGTATGTGCAGAATTAAAGAGCTGCCAAAAAGAGCGAAAGAGCTTGGGCAGACAACTATTGCACTCACAGACCATGGTGTAATGTACGGTGTGGTGGATTTCTTTAAGGCTTGCCGTGACGAGGGAATAAAGGCAATTATAGGATGTGAAGTATATACCACAAAAAACAGGCTTGACAAAAATGGTGGAAGAGGTGAAAATGAAACAAATCACCTCATCTTGTTATGTAAAAATGCCGAGGGTTACAACAATCTTATACAAATAGTGTCAGAAGGTTTTGTTAACGGTTTCTATTACAGACCCCGTGTAGATATGGAAGTGCTTAAAAAGTATAAAGGTGGTCTTATAGCTCTTTCTGCTTGTCTTGCAGGAGAAATTCCTAAAGCAGTTCTGTCGGGAGATTTTGACAGGGCAAAAACAATTGTTAAGGAGTATAAAGAGCTTTTTGACGAGTTTTACATTGAAATTCAGGACCACGGTATTGAAGAACAGAAAAAACTTAACCCTCTCCTGGTAAAGCTTGCTCAAGAGACCGATACTCCGCTTGTTGCTACAAATGATGTGCATTATATAAAGTCGGAAGATGCCAAGAATCAGGATGTTCTTCTGTGCATCCAAACGGGAAAAACTCTCGACGAAGAAAACAGAATGAAATTTGAAACAGATGAGTTTTATTTAAAGAGTGAGGACGAGATGAAAGCACTCTTTAAATATGCTCCCGAAGCGATTGAAAACACAAATTTAATTGCAGAAAAATGTAATTTTGAATTTGTATTTGGAGAAAGACATCTTCCTGAATATGCAGTTCCCGATGGAATGGAGCCTTTTGATTATCTTCACAAGCTTTGTGAGGATGGTCTTAAAAAGCGTTATACAAATCCCACACCCGAGCATTTTGAAAGACTTGAATACGAGCTTGGTGTAATAAGACAAATGGGCTTTATTGATTACTTCCTTATTGTATGGGATTTTATCAATTATGCAAAGATTAACGGTATTCCCGTCGGCCCCGGAAGAGGTAGTGCCGCAGGAAGTATAGTGTCCTATGTTCTTGGAATTACGGATATTGAACCTCTTCGTTATAACCTGATTTTCGAGAGATTCCTCAATCCCGAGAGAGTAAGTATGCCCGATATCGATATCGACTTCTGTCCGAAACGCCGGGGAGAAGTAATAAATTATGTTATAGAGAAATATGGGGCTGAAAATGTAAGTCAGATTGGTACTTTCGGTACAATGAAGGCAAGAGGTGCCATCAGGGATTGCGGACGTGTATTGGGCATGCCCTACGGTGAAGTTGATGCCGTAGCTAAAATGGTTCCTATGGACCTTGGAATGACTTTAGAGCTTGCCCTCGAAAATCCTAAGCTCAGGCAAGCATATGATTCGAGTAATGATGTAAAAACACTTATTGACACGGCAATGGCTGTGGAAGGCTTACCGAGAAATATAGGTACCCATGCGGCAGGCGTGGTTATAGCAGGAAATAAGGTGTCAAGTTATGTCCCTATACAGCGTAGTGACGATATAATTTCCACACAGTATACCAAGGACACGGTTGAAGAACTCGGACTCCTTAAAATGGATTTCCTCGGTCTCAGGAACCTTACAGTTATAGAAGATACTGTAAATATCGCAAAAGGTATGGGGATAGATATTGACATAAACAATATTGACTATAATGTTCCCGAGGTTTATGAAATGATTTCCCAAGGGGATACAGACGGTGTATTTCAGCTTGAAAGCGGAGGTATGCGTGCCTTTATGAAACGCCTTATGCCTGCCAACATAGAAGATATTACAGCCGGTATTGCGCTTTACCGTCCAGGTCCTATGGATTTCATTCCCGAATATATTAAAAACAAAATGAATCCCGATAAAATAACATATAAACATCCGCTTCTTAAAGATATACTTGAAATGACATACGGATGTATTGTTTATCAGGAACAGGTTATGCAGATTGTACGCACACTTGCAGGCTTTTCAATGGGTCGTGCCGATGAAGTTAGAAGGGCAATGAGCAAGAAAAAAGCAAAGGAAATGCAGCGTGCCCGTCAAAGCTTTATTTACGGTGAGGACAACGACGACGGAAGTATTCGCTTTATGGGCTGTGTCCGTAACGGAATTGACGAAAAAACAGCGGAAAAAATATTTGATGATATGGATGCCTTTGCGCAGTATGCTTTCAATAAGAGCCATGCGGCGGCATATTCCTTTGTAACTTATCAGACAGCGTACCTCAAGTGTCTTTATCCTGCACAGTTTATGGCAGCACTAATATCCAGCGTTATGGATAACTCAAATAAGGTAGCAGCATATATAAATAACTGTGTCCAGAAAGGGATAAAGATTCTTCCGCCGGACATAAATAAAAGCATGGCTGACTTTTCCGTTGAGGATAATAATATTCGTTTCGGTCTGACAACGATAAAGAATGTCGGCGATTCCTTTGTAAGAAAATGTGTAGCTGAAAGGGAAGAAAACGGTGCTTTTAAGAGCTTACGTGATTTTTCCTCCCGTATGATGGGCGAACTCAACAAGAGAAGTGTGGAATGTCTTATTAAAAGCGGTGCTTTTGACTCTTTGCGAGGTAGCAGGGCACAAAAACTTGCTGTTTTTGAAGAAATTATTGATTCTGAGGTTAAGGCAGGGAAAAATAATATTGCAGGTCAACTTTCTTTCTTTGGTGTGGAAGAAAATAAAGAAGATGTTTTTCCTGAGAAAATCCATGAGTATTCCAAAAGAGAGCTTCTTAATATGGAAAAAGAGGTTGCTGGTATATATCTTTCAGGACATCCTCTTGATGAGCATAGGGAAGAGCTTGTAAAGATGAATTACCCCGGAATAGGGGATGTTGCTTCAGAAGAATCTGATTATCAGGACGGAAGTGAAATATCCATTGTAGGCATTATTTCAAACCGTCGTGACAAGCTTACCCGTTCAAATACTAATATGTCCTTTATAACAGTTGAAGATTTTACCGGTGGTATGGAAGTGATTGTATTCCCAAAAATTCTTTCAAAGCTTGATGCTGTGTTGACGGAAAATTCAATTGTTATGATGCATGGAAGACTTGATATTAAAGAAGACGAGGGAGTAAAGCTGATTCTTGATTCTGCGGCACCGTTTTCAGGGAGAAAGGATAGCCTTGTTCTAAAACTCAATGATGCTCAATTATTACTTCTTGATAAGCTTCGGTATATTTCTCTTCAGCATACCGGTATGCGAAATCTGATTATTGATAGCAGTTACGGAGAAATTACCGTAAATAACATCCTTATTGACGGCAGCGATGAATATCTTGAAAAAGTAAAAAAACTTTTTGGAACGGACGTAATTTCAAATAATACTTGAAATTTTCTGAAATATAGTATATAATCTTTTTAAATTTCATTTTCGAAAGGAAATAATTTTATGTGGACATCAGTATATATGTCGCAGAATATTGATACAGCAAGAGAAATGCGGCAGAAGATGGAAGAGTTTAAAATTCTTGTTATGCTCCGTTCTATCAAGGTAGAGGACCATGCAGGAGAAGATTGCTTTGAACTTCTTGTTCCGAGTGCAGAGCTCGGTGAAGCCTTGAACATAATTATTTCAGAATAAAAAGAAATAACCCTATCTGAATGATAGGGTTATTTCTTTACACTACTTGAATTTGTAACAATTATTTGATATAATGTCATAAATTGAGGTGTTGATATGAAAATTACAATAGTTGGCTGTGGAAAAATTGGTCATAAAATTGTCGAAAAGCTCTCAAATGAACACGAACATAATATAACCATTGTTGATCTCAGACAAGATGTTGTTAATGAGCTTGTTAATTTGTATGATGTCATGGGCGTTGTAGGGGACTGTATAAGCTCTGAAATCCTTGAAGAAGCAGGAGTGAAAAATACAGATATTCTTATTGCGACAACAGGAAGCGATGAACTTAACTTCACCACTTGTCTTATTGCAAAGAAAATGGGAAACTGTCAGACTATTGCAAGAACAAAGAAGCCCCAATACAGTAAAACGATAGGACTCTTTAAGGATGATATAGGTCTTGCCCTTGTTATCAATTCCCATATTGCTGCTGCACAGGAAATTTCACGTATCTTAAAATTTCCGAACGCTATACAAATCGATACATTTGCAAAAGGAAGAATTGAAATACTTAAATTCAGAATTCCCGAAAACTCGGTGCTTTGTAATATGAAGCTTTTTGAGATGCAAGGAAAACTCAACTGTGATTTACTTGTTTGCGGTGTCGAAAGAAATGATGAGGTTTTTATCCCCGACGGTAATTTTGAATTCAAACAGGGGGACCTTGTAAGTATAGTATCCACTTATAAAAACTGTCAGGATTTCTTTAAGAAAATTGGGATAAAAACAAATAAAGTAAAAGATACAATCATTATCGGCGGCGGAGTAACGGGTTATTATCTTGCACATATGCTTCTACAGTCAGGCATCAATGTTAAGATAATTGAGCAAAACAAGGAACGGTGTGAGGAACTATCCATACTTCTTCCAAAAGCCACCGTAATTAATGGTGACGGCACCGATAATAAGCTTTTGCTGGAAGAGGGAATAGAAAACGCAAGCTCTGTTGTAGCACTTACAAATATTGATGAAGAAAATATTCTCATTTCCCTGTTTGCAAAGAGTAAAAATTGTAAGAAGTTAATTACAAAAATAAACAGAATTGAATTTGATGAAGTTATAAAAAAGCTTGACCTTGATACAATAATTTATCCGAAAACTCTTACGGCAGAAAATGTACTTCGTTTCGTCAGAGCAAAAAACAACTCATACAGCAGCAGTAATATTGAAACAATGCATTTTATTCTAGACGGAAAGGCCGAAGCACTTGAGTTTAAAATTAACGATGCTTCCCGTATTGTGGGAAAGTCACTTTTAGAACTCAACATAAGAAAAAATGTGTTGGTTGCATGTATAAACCGAAATGGTAAAATTATTATTCCCAAGGGACAAGACAGTATTGAAGTTAATGACAGCGTAATTATTGTTACAACTATTGGCGGATTGAAAGATATTAACGATATCCTGGAAGGTTAAACATTATGAATTATAAACGTATATTACGTACTTTGGGTATTGTACTTTGCTTTGAAAGTGCATTGATGGTTGCACCACTTATATGTGCAATTATATATAAAGAACCCGAGGTATTTGATTTCCTTAAAAGCATATTGGTATGTCTTTCTTTTGGAGGACTATTTCTTCTGTTAAAAACAAAGAACAAAAATATCTATTCCAAGGACGGATTTGTAATTGTTGCACTTTCGTGGATAGTTATGAGTCTCTTTGGGGCATTACCCTTTATAATTTCAGGCTCTATTCCCGGTTTTATAGATGCATTTTTTGAGACTGCATCTGGCTTTACTACAACAGGGGCTTCTATTCTCAAGGATGTCGAAGCACTTCCAAAGTCAATGCTGTTCTGGAGAAGCTTTACTCATTGGATTGGTGGTATGGGGGTTCTTGTGTTCCTTGTTGCGCTTTTACCACTTTCAGGAGGAAGTAATTTATACCTTATGAAGGCTGAAAGTACCGGCCCTGCAGTAAGCAAACTCGTACCTAAAGTAAAATCAAGTGCAAAAATACTCTATGGTTTATATATCGGGCTGAGTGTGATTTTAATTGTACTTCTGCTTGCAGGCGGAATGAATTTGTTTGAAGCTCTGACCCACACTTTTGGAACAGCTGGCACAGGTGGATTTGGGATTTTAAACAGTAGTCTGGCAGAATATTCAACGTATATCCAAATAGTTATCACCATATTTATGGTGTTGTTTGGAATTGATTTTTCCATATATTATCTTATGCTTCTTGGAAAATTCAAACTTATGATTCAATCGGACGAAGTAAAGACTTATATAGGGATTATCCTCGTTTCAACACTTATAATATGTATTAACTGTGTCAATATGTTTGAAAATATTTGGGTATCGTTAAAACACAGTGCATTTCAGGTTTCATCGATTATTACAACAACAGGTTTTTCAACTTGCGATTTTGATTCCTGGCCTGCTTTGTCAAAAAGTATATTGGTTCTTTTGATATTTATTGGTGCTTGTGCAGGCAGTACAGGCGGAGGAATTAAGGTTTCAAGAATTTTAATATACTTAAAAAGTATAAAAAAAGAAATTGTCATTGCAGCACACCCGCAATTAACCAAGAAAATTCAAATGAACGGCAGAACAATTGAACACGAAACAGTTCGGGGAGTAAATGTTTTTATGGCAGCATACCTCGTTGTTTTCGTAGTTTCAATCCTGCTTGTCAGTCTTGATAACCTTGATTTTACAACGAATTTTACTGCAGTTGCAGCAACACTTAATAATATCGGTCCAGGCCTTTCTCTTGTCGGTCCTACCTCTAATTTCTCTGTTTATTCTGATTTGTCTAAATTTGTGTTGACTTTTGATATGCTTATCGGGAGATTGGAAGTGTTCCCGATGCTTGTTCTGTTTTCCCCGTACACATGGAAAAAATAGTTTAAAAAACTGACAAACTAAAATTTAAACCATTTTCTCAAATTTCCTTTACTGCTCGGAATACGTGAAAATTACAATTGACTGTCTATTTATATACAAAAAGCGAATAGAACTTAATAATATCGAACAACAAGGGGTTCCGTTTTTCTCCGGCAGAATGACAGTAAGGAAATGCTTTAATTTGGAGGATGTAGACTATGGCATATTTTTCAATAAAAAGGGAGTAAATGCAATAAATGTCAAAGTCAACGGAGTAGAGTGTGGTAGTCTTATGTGGGGCCATCTTAGTTGTGATTTGTCGAAGGTTCTAAATATAGGAAAAAATATGGTTGAGCTTACTCTTGTAAATAATCTTCGTAATATGCTCGGTCCTCATCATTTGCCAGAAGGAGAGAACTGGTATGTTGGTCCTGTACATTTTTATAAGCGTGATAATGTGTGGACAAAAACCAAATGGCCAAAAACAAATAATGACCCATGGAATGAAGATTATTGCTTTACAGAGTTTGGAATTGAAAACGTGTATCGATAAATATGCTTCTTAACAATGGTTAAGCCATTCTCTATGGTGCTCGAGACCGGGATCGAACCTACGTCTTTAAGGGACACGGGATTTTAAGTAAGCCTACCCAGTGATTACACTGAATTATTTAAAATTATGTAAAGCCTTATAAACCCTTTTGTTAAGCGGTTTGTAAGGCTTTTTGTCTGTGAACTCCTATTAAATCCAAATATAATTATAAATGAATTTTTTTCGATTTTGGTGGAAATTTGGTGGAAATTTTAAATTTGTTCAATATTATTTAAAAATATGTCTTTTAACATAAATACATCACCACTAACTGATTTGATTGTGGCAATCATAAACAAATCTTTATCAATTCTTGAAAAGTCAAGTTTTTTGTTTAGTGTTTTAAGAAGCATTGTAAGAAACAATCTTTGAACACGCCCATTACCCTCACGAAAAGGATGTAGGTAATTAAGCTCACAAAAGATATCAGTAAATTCATCTATAAACGCTTCGCCTTGAAGAGTTTTTAGATAATTTGTATTCTTCAATCTATTAAATATGCGGGTTCCGTTTTCTTCAATTTCTTTAAAATTGCAAAAATCAGTTTCTTTTTTACTCATATTTACTGTACGGATTTCGCCTGCCCAATCGTAAATATCAGAAAAGATATATTTGTGAAGACTTTTGTAAAAATTGAAATCTACATCTGTAAACGGAATTTCAACAAATGCTTTTGCTATAAGAGCAGATGTAACGCTTTGTTCTATCTGGTCAAGAAGTTTTTGGTCTCTTATATCAAACTTGTTAATTAATACAGAAGTGTTTTCATAACAACCGTCAGATAATGATTCTAAAGAATATGCCATATTAAACCAAGCATCCTTCCAAAACGGTCTTTATAAAATCCTTTTTGTCTATTTTTCCATCAAGGAAATCCAAACAAGATAACTTTTGGGTTTCCGTCACCTCATAGCCTTCCATTTCAACAGATGCAATAGCATTGTTTAAGGCATCTTTGTATATGTTTTGCTGAAGCATACAATCACCCTTTCTTATTCTTATTATATATGCTTTTTATATAATTTGCAATAGAAAATTTATACTTAAATTTACTTATGGACATCACGTCCTGATGTGTCTAAAACTATATAATTTTGGTGGAAATTTGGTGGAAATATCCATAAAATACCAAATTTCAAAAGCAGGCAAAAAAACAGAGAATGGCTTAACCCCTATTGGTTAAGCCATTCTCTCTGGTGCTCGAGACCGGGATCGAACCGGTACGTCTTTATGGGACACGGGATTTTAAGTCCCGGGCGTCTGCCAGTTCCGCCACTCGAGCAACTTCATATATTATAAACCAAAATTTGAGTATTGTCAATAATTTTCCCATAAGATTTTTAACTTACAAAATAACAATTTAAAAGTCAAAGGATATCAAAATTTTCAATCAAATGTATGATAGAATTATAAATACCAATGAAAGGACGGGATATATATGGCTAAAATCTTTACTGAGGGAAAAAATGCAATAATTATCAGCCTGAACGGAGAGATAGATCAATATGCTGCTGCAGAATTAAAAGGGAGAATTGATGTTGAAATTCAAAGTTCTTTAAAAAGAAATGTTATAATTGACTTAAAATCAGTTGAAATGATGGATTCGTCTGGTATTGGATTAATTGTTGGCAGATACAAACTTACTTCATCATTAGGCGGTAAATTTGCGGTTTGCAATGCCGATTCAAATATACGTCGTATGCTTGAACTAAGCGGTATAACGAAGGTTATAAAGTACTATAATACATTAACTGAAGCAGAAAAATCATTTATCGAATAAATCAGATGAAAGGAAGTTCTTTTATGAAAAACTATTTAAAAGCTGAATTTGATGCCAAAGGTGTTAATGAGAGTCTTGCAAGAATTATAGCATCAGGATTTGTAGTTCCTCTTAATCCCACGATTGAACAATTAACCGATATTAAAACCTCTGTTTCGGAAGCAGTTACAAATTCAATTATTCACGGATATGAAAATAATGAGGGAACAATTACGCTTGAGCTTGAACTTGACGAAAGACTCTTAACTATAAAGGTAAGTGATACAGGAATCGGAATTGACAACATAGAAGAAGCCAGAAAACCTCTATATACCTCCAAGCCTGATTCAGAAAGAAGCGGTATGGGGTTTACAGTAATGGAAAGTTTCATGGATACATTACATATTATAAGCGAAATTAATGTAGGAACTACTGTTATAATGACAAAACAGCTTTAAGAGGGATAGCTAATATGAAAGAAGAAAACTATCGTTTAATTGCATTGGCTCAGTCCGGTGATAAAGGTGCTCTTGAAACTCTTACTATGCTGAATCAAGGCTTGATATGGTCTGCTGTACGAAAATTTGCAGGTAGGGGAGCAGAACCTGAGGATTTGTTTCAGATAGGGGCTATCGGTCTTATAAAAGCTATAAATAAGTTTAATACAGATTTCAATGTTGAATTCTCAACCTATGCGGTACCAATGATTATGGGTGAAATCAGACGCTTTTTGCGTGATGACGGAATAATAAAAGTCAGCCGTAATTTAAAAGAAATTGCAATTCGTGTAAAGATGGCATCTGAAAAAATTTCTGCAGAAAAGGGAAGAGATGCAGGAATTTTCGAAATAGCGGAAATGCTTGATATACCACTTTCGGAAATAACACTGTCTCTTGAAGCTTCACAGCCGACCGAATCCTTATATAAAGCTGTAAACGACGGCGAGAATAATCCTATTCTTCTGATAGACAAAATATATTCCAATAGTGATAATGAAGAAAGTTTGCTTACCGGAGTTGCATTAAGAGAAGCAATTAAAAATCTGCCCGAAAAAGAAAGGCAGATTTTGATGCTGAGGTATTATAAAGAAAAAACGCAAAGCGAGGTTGCGCGTATTATGGGAGTTAGTCAGGTACAGATTTCACGTATTGAAAAGAAATTACTTGGAACGCTCCGCAAAAATATCAGTTAAAACTTTCTTATAATCACCGGGAGTTTTTCCTGTTACTCTTTTAAAGGCATAATAAAAATTTGATGTGTTGTTATATCCGCATTTAAGAGCTATTTCAAGCCTTGACAGGTTACTGGATTCGATAAGAGTGATGGCTTTTTCAATTCGTTTTATGGTTATGTAGTCCCAAGGAGAAATACCATTAAGTTTTTTAAACTGTCCACAAAAATAGGTTTTGCTCATATGTGCAACATCTGCCAACATTTCAAGTGTAAGTTCACTGTCAAGATGCTCATCAATATAATTCAGGGCTGTTTCCATATACTTTAAAGATTCGGAACTGTATGAAATCTCCAATTGTGACAACTGTCCTTCGTAAGAGCGTATTATTTCTACAAGAATATTAACAAGATAAATTTTGAGCATTGTTTCAAACTCGGGTTTTCTGTTTTTGAATTCGCTCTCCATCTTAAAAATTATATTACTAATTACATAAGCTGTGTCAGTCGTATTTGGAATTTTATTAATTGGGTTTTTCTTTCTGTTAAAGAATATTTTTATAAGTTCTTTATTGGAAAATCCAAAGTTTTCAGACCAGATAAAACGAGGTTCGAAATGAATATTTATAAATTCAGCATCGCTGTTTAAGTTTCTTATCCAGTGAAATTCGTCGGTGCTGAAAAAGAAAATGTCACCGGCAGTAAAACTGAATTGGGTAGACTTTGTTATGTATGTACCGCTCCCTGAAAGTATCATTGTTATCTCGAAAGCAGTATGATGGTGCTCTGCAAACATATCTTTCTGTGCGGGCAAAAGAGAACGGAATACAGAAAGAAGTGGCTTTTCGGATGTATGAGTTAAATCACTAATTTGCTTTTTTATAATCTCCGCCATAATTATCAATCCTCAAACAAAATCATAATATATTTGACTTATTGTGCAATATAATTGTTGACTGCATAAAATCTTAGTGCTATTATATAGTTAAATAGACTGTATGTCAAATATATTATGATTAAAAGGAGAGGTTAGAATGGCAAAAATAGTTACTATGGGCGAGATAATGCTTCGTTTATCAACTCCCAACAATGAAAGATTTCTTCAGGCTGACGAGTTTGATGTATGCTACGGCGGTGGTGAAGCTAACGTTGCAGTATCTCTTGCAAACTACGGTCACGATGCAGAATTTGTTACAAAGGTTCCTGCAAATCCCATCGGAGATTGTGCAGTAGCTGCACTTCGTAAAATGAATGTTAAGACAGACAACATCGCTCGTGGCGGTGAAAGACTCGGTATATACTTCCTTGAAACAGGTGCAGCAATGCGTGCTTCCAACGTAGTATATGACAGAGCACACTCTTCAATCTCTACTGCAGTTGCAGAGGACTTTGATTTTGATAAGATTTTTGAGGGTTGCGATTGGTTCCATTTCACAGGTATTACTCCTGCTGTATCCGACCAGGCTGCAGAGCTTACAGAAATCGCTCTTAAGGCTGCAAAGGCTAAGGGTGTTAAAGTTTCTTGTGACCTTAACTTCAGAAAGAAGCTTTGGTCCAGCGAAAAGGCTCAGCGTATAATGTCTAATCTTATGCAGTATGTTGATGTATGTATCGGCAACGAAGAAGATGCTGAAAAGGTTCTTGGTTTCAAACCCGGTGACACAGATGTAACAAGCGGTGAGCTTGAACTTGCAGGTTATAAGAGCATTTTCGAGCAGATGGTTGAGAAGTTCGATTTCGAATACGTTATTTCTTCGCTTCGTGTTTCTCATTCTGCTTCTGATAATGGTTGGTCTGCTTGTATCTATTCAAGAGATACAAAGGAATTCTATCATTCCAGAGAATACAGAATTGCTCCTATCGTTGACCGTGTAGGTGGTGGGGATAGCTTTGCAGGTGGTACAATCTGTGGTTTCCTCGATGGCAAGAATTTCAAGGATGCTCTTGAATTTGGTGTTGCTGCATCTGCACTCAAACACACAATCCCTGGAGATATGAATATCGTTACACGTGCTGAGGTTGATAACCTTGTAGGCGGAGACGGTAGCGGTCGTGTACAGAGATAACTTTTGAAAGGATGATAAAATAATGGATATGTTAAAACAGATTTATAACATTGGTATTATTCCTGTAATCAAAATTAACGATGCATCAAAGGCTGTTCCGCTTGCAAAAGCTCTTATTGACGGCGGACTTGCTGCTGCAGAAGTTACTTTCAGAACAGATGCTGCAGAGGATGCAATCCGTGCTATTTCTCAGGCTTATCCTGATATGGTTGTAGGCGCAGGTACTGTTCTTACAATTGAACAGGCTCAGCGTGCTCTTGATGCGGGTGCTAAGTTTATAGTAAGCCCCGGTTTCAATCCCAAGGTTGTTTCCTGGTGTCTTGAAAAGGGTGTTACTCCGCTTCCCGGTTGTACAACTCCTTCCGAAATTGAGCAGGCTCTTGAACTTGGTCTTAAGGTTGTAAAATTCTTCCCCGCAGAGCAGAGTGGCGGTCTTGACAAGATTAAGGCTATGTCAGCTCCTTACGGCAATGTTAAATTTATGCCCACAGGCGGTGTAAGTCTTGACAATGTTAACAACTACCTTGGTTGTAACAAGATTATTGCTTGTGGCGGCAGCTTCATGGTTAAGGAAAGCTTCATCGATAACGAGCAGTGGGATGAAATCACTAACCTTACAAAGAAATCTGTTAGCACAATGCTCGGCCTTGAAATTGGCCATATCGGCATAAATAACGCTAACGAAGACGAAGCTAAGAGAACAGCTGAGATGCTCGCGCTCCTTATGGGCAAGGAAATTGAAAGAGAAAGCGCAAAAGGTATGTTCGTAGGCTCTCAGTTTGAGATTATGAAGTCACAGGGACCCGGAAAATGCGGACACATTGCAATTCTCACAAACAATGTTGAGAGAGCAATCTATCATCTCGGCGCAAAGGGTATTAAGTTTAACGAAGAATCTGCTACATATAACGATGATGGAACAAGAAAGTTCATCTATCTTGCAGAAGAATTCGGCGGATTCGGTATTCATCTTATCCAGAAAAAGTAATTCTAAAAGTTTTAAGACGGGAAATGCAAATGATATGCACCCCAAAAGTTAGACACTTTTGGAGGTGCATATTTTTTATGGGCAAAACAGGAACAAAAAGTATAGTACAGAATTCAAAATTAGTGTTATAATGGATATGCGTGAACATCATCTGTGCTATAGCGAAGTTGTGAGAAAGTATTGGGACATAACTAAAGGACAAGAACACAACTATATAGATGCCATACAACGG
>JAZRFC010000030.1:0-24946 GCA_045661145.1 Clostridia bacterium
CGTCCTTGTAATCGATATCAGAAACCTTATCAACACAGAACTGACAAACCTTTTTCTTAGGCTTTCTTGCTCTGAAAGGTCTTTCTGTCTTATCCTTTTCCATCATGGCTAAAACCTCCTTAAATTAGTATATGAGAATGACATCCCATCTACCTTAGAATGGTAAATCATCATCTGTACCCATGGGAGAAATAGGTTCGGGAAGCGAACCAAAGTCACCTGCGGAAGCAAAATCATCTCCGCCCATAACGGACTGAGAATCTCTCTTGCTTTCTGCAAAATAAACCTGATTTACTACAACATCTGTAGCGTAACGCTTCTTACCGTCCTGGTCGTCCCAAGAGCGTGTCTGAATACTTCCCTCAAGTGCAACCATGCTGCCCTTTTTGAAGTATTTGGAAATAAACTCCGCAGTCTGTCTCCATGCAACGCAGTTAATAAAGTCTGCCTTGCGTTCTTCGCCCGGACGGACAAAGTTACGGTCAACCGCAATTGAAAAGCTGCAAGTGCTGATTCCCTGTGGTGTGCTGCGAAGTTCGGGGTCGCGAGTAAATCTGCCCATCAAAATAACCTTGTTAAGCATTTAAAATTCCTCCCCAATAATTACGCTTCCTTGCGGATTGTGATTGTACGCATTACACCGTCGGTGATTCCGTAAATTCTCTCAAGTTCCTTGGGGAATTCAGGATTTGATGCGAAGTTCACAAGAACGTAGTAACCTTCTGTCTTGAAGTCGATAGGATAAGCAAGCTTTCTCTTGCCCCATACGTCTACGCTTTCAACTGTTCCGTTATCAGCAATAAGCTTCTGGAACTTCTCGGAAAGAGCATTGATTTTCTCCTCCTCAAGTGCGCAGTCAAGAACAAAAATGGTATCATACTTGTTGATAATTTCAGCCATTTTCTACAACTCCTTCTGGTCTTTGGCCTCGGACTGTCCCGAAGCAAGGATAGCATTTCATTAAAATGCTATGTTATTATATACTCCTTAGATGGAATTGTCAAGAGATTTTTTTGCAAATAATTCCCTATAAAAATTCAAAAAGGTAGTACGCGAAAGCGTACTACCTTAGTTTGTTCCGATTATGATACGAGAGAAATCAGATAGCTCTTACAACTTTTCCGCTTCTCAAGCAACGGGAGCAAACGTGGATTGTCTTGGGAGAACCGTTAACAACAGCCTTTACAGTTTTGATGTTGGGCTTCCAAGCACGATTGGATCTTCTGTGAGAGTGGCTTACCTTAATACCAAAAGTAACACCCTTACCGCATACATCACATTTAGCCATATCTATTTCCCTCCTTAGGAATACTTCAAAATACTTCATTTCATAACGCGCATAGGTTATTCTAACAGATAAAAAACAAAAATGCAAGCATTTTTTTTATTTTTTTCAAATTTCTTCTGTTTAGTTTTGTTACACTCGTTATTTGCCTTGATTTTTTACGGATTTATAGTATAATATAACATATATATAAAGTGTAAGGAAGTAAGAAAATGAAAAATCTTATTATCATTGACGGCAACAGCATAGTAAACCGTGCATATTACGGGGTAAGGCCCCTCTCCACAAAAACGGGTATTCCCACAAATGCCATATTCGGTTTTATGAATATAATGCTTAAATATATTGATGAGTATAAGCCCGACTATATTTGTGTGGCTTTCGACCTCAAGGCACCTACTTTCCGACACAAGATGTACGACCAATACAAGGCACAGAGAAAGGGTATGCCCGATGACCTTGCCGAGCAGATGCCTCACCTTAAAGAAATTCTTTCTGCAATGAATATTCTTCAGCTCTCCCTTGAGGGATATGAGGCTGACGATATTATAGGTACTGTCAGCAGGATTTGTGATGAAAACGAGCTTCGTTGTAATATCGTCACAGGTGATAAGGATGACCTTCAGCTTGCAAGCGGGAATACAAAAGTACTCCTTACCACTACAAGAATGGGGCAAACCACCACTGAAGAGCTTGACGACAATGGAGTATTTGAAAAATACGGAGTAACCCCCGAGGAGTTTATATCCGTCAAGGCACTTATGGGCGATTCTTCGGACAACATTCCGGGAGTAAAGGGAATTGGTGAAAAGACGGCATTTGACCTTCTCTCCTACTTCCATTCCCTTGATAATATGTATGAAAACATTGATGATGACCATATAAAAAAGGCGGCAAGGGAAAAGCTTATTTCAGGAAAAGAAGATGCCTACCTCTGCCTGAAGCTTTGTACAATAGATAAAAATGTTCCCATTGATTTTAAGATAGAAGATGCATTATATAAGGAAGCAGACAACCTTGCCCTCTCTAAAAAATTAGAGGAGCTGGAGCTTCGTAAAATAGCAGAAAGACTGTGTACCCCCGCAGAGGCAGAGCTTCCTGCAGAGGAGATACTTCCTGCCACGACAGAAATTATTGAGAAATGCAAGAGTGCAGATTCTTTCTATTTTATAATGGAAGAAAACCTTGTACAGTTTATTTCCGACGGCAAGCCTTACTCAGCCGAGCCAATACTTTTAAAGGATATACTTGAGGATGAAAGCATCGCAAAATACACCCACGAATACAAAAAGGTAAGACACACATTGGCATCTTACGGAATAAAGCTTTGCGGTGGTTTTTACGACAGTGAAATTGCGGAATATATCATTGACCCGACGAGAAGCGAATATAATATAAATGAAATTTTTGCGGCATATTCGCTTCCCTTATCAGTATCCTCTATGCCTGCACTTTATAGCAAACAGACAGAAGAACTTGAAAAAAGAGGTCAGCTATCTCTTCTTAATGATATAGAGCTTCCTCTTGAAAATGTTCTGTATGATATGGAAGTGGCAGGATTTAAGATTGACAAGGAAGAGCTTCAGACCTTTGCAAAAATGTTAGGAGAAAGAATATCTGCACTTGAGAGTGCCATATACTTTATGGCAGGCGAAGAAATAAATATAAACTCCACCAAACAGCTTGGTAAACTGTTATTTGAGGATATGGGGCTTCCCATAATAAAAAAGACAAAAACAGGCTATTCCACGGACTCTTCCGTTTTAGAGAAGCTTCGCGGAAAGCACGAAATAATTGATTTAATTATCGAGTACCGTCATCTTGCAAAACTGAAATCCACCTATGCAGATGCATTTCTCCCCCTTCTTGATGATGAGGGCAGAATCCGTTCCACCCTCAAGCAGACCGTTACTGCGACAGGCAGAATAAGCTCTGCTGAGCCGAATCTTCAGAACATTCCCGTGCGAACTGAAATAGGCAGGGAAATCCGCAAGATGTTCGTTGCAAAAGACGGGCATCTCTTGGTAGGTGCTGACTATTCACAGATTGAGCTCCGCGTTCTTGCTCATATGGCAGAGGATAAAGTTATGCAGGATGCTTTTATAAACGATGATGACATCCACACCATAACTGCAACACAGGTTTTCAATGTCCCTGATTTTCTTGTAACCGATGATATGCGCTCCCGTGCAAAGACGGTAAACTTTGGTATAATCTACGGACAGAGTGAATTTTCTCTTGCAGGGGAACTGAAAATAAGCCGTAAGGAGGCAAAGGAGTATATTGAAAGCTACTTTGCCCATTATAGCGGAGTTAAAAATTATATGGACTCTACCATTGAAAAGGCGAAGGAAGACGGTTTTGTTACAACGGTGTTCGGCAGAAGAAGATACATTCCCGAGCTTCAGGCGAAGAATTTCAATCTCCGTTCATTCGGTGAGCGTGCCGCTATGAATGCACCCATTCAGGGAACAGCGGCAGATATTATTAAAATTGCAATGGTTAAAGTATATGATGCACTTTCGGGAAAATGTCCTGAGGCAAAATTGATTTTGCAGGTTCACGACGAACTTATATGTGAAGTTCCTGAAGCACAGGCAGAAATCGTTGCACAAATTTTAAAGGAAGAAATGGAAAATGCAGTTAAGCTTTCCGTACCACTTCGTGCAGACGTAAAAATAGGCAGAAGCTGGTTTGAAACAAAGTGAAAGGAAAATTCCTATGAAAATGCTCATTGGTCTTACAGGAAGAACAGGCAGCGGTAAATCAAGTGCCGCGAAAATATTTGAATCTCTTGGAGCCTTTGTAGCAGACTGTGACAAGATTGCACATGAGGTGCTTCGGGATGAAATAGTCAAGCAGAAATTGTGTGCTTTGTTTTCCTCCGACATTCTTGATAAAAGCGGAGAAGTTGACAGAAAGGCACTTGGAAGTATAGTCTTTTCTAATAAAGAGAAACTCAATCAACTCAATGGAGTTGTTCACGGTGCCATTGTAAAAAAATGCGTTGAACTATGCGAAAGCTCTGGCAAAGACATATGTCTGATGGACGGCTCTGAGTTGGAAGCAAGCGGTGCAGACAGGCTATGCAGACACATAGTTGTTATAACCGCTGATGAAAAGACACGTCTTGGAAGAATCATGGCACGTGATAACATTGACAGAGAATCTGCACTAAGGAGAATAAAGGCACAGACTGATTACAGCAAAGATGCAATTGTTATAGACAACAACGGCAGCGAGGAAGTGCTTTACGAAAAAATAGTTTCCCTTTATAATCAGTTTTTGGGAGAAATCAATGAGTAAAAAACATTTAAGGCTGTTTTCTGCCATTATATGCATAGCTTTAATTATCTGCATTTCCTTTTTAGCACTAAGAAAGCTGTTTCCCGCCCCGTACCAGGACACCATAAACAAATACTGTAAAAAATACTGTGTAGATAAATGGATTGTCACTGCACTTATAAAGGCAGAAAGCAATTTCAATGAAGATGCAGTAAGCCATGCAGGAGCAAAGGGTATTATGCAGGTAACTGACGAAACATTTTCATTCTGCAGGGAAAACACAAAAATTGAAAGCAATGATATTTTCAGTCCCGAGGCAAACATTCACGCAGGTGTGTGGTATCTTTCCTATCTTACAGAAAAATATGACGGCAACACCAGGAACGCGCTTGCTGCATATAATGCAGGCATGGGAAATGTAGATAAATGGCTCAAAGATGCAAGATATTCTTCCGACGGGAAGACCTTGCAGGAAATTCCATTTTCAGAAACGGTTCGCTATACAGAAAAAATCAACAGGTATAAAATTATATACAGAATCCTTTACTGACTAGACGAAAGGGAATACAGATGAAAAAAATTCTTTCAGTTATTATAGTGGTTTTTGTGATTTTCACATTTTTCTCCTGCACAGACGAAAGCAAAAATGTGACCCGACAGTCCTTTGCGTTGGATACGGTTATTAATATTACAACCAATGAAAAGGATTCAGATAAAATAAGCGAAGCTTTCACTCTTTTAAGCGAATATGAAAAAGTTTTCAGCAGAACAAATTCAGAAAGCAAGCTATATTTACTTAATAACGGACATGGTGAATTAACCGAGGATATCGAAAAGGTACTTTCTTTTTCCCTTGAAATGTCACGTCTTACAAACGGAGCTTTCGATGTGACAGTTGCACCACTTGTAGATTTATGGAATGTAAAAGAAAGAAGAGTTCCCCCGACAGAGGAAGAAATAGAAATTGCGCGGTCCAAAACAGGATATGAGGACGTTACTCTTTTCCCTTTTTCTTTAGGCGGGAAAACCATTGATACAGGTGCCGTGGCAAAAGGATATATTGCAGATAAGGTGGCAGGATTATTCAAAGACAAAGGTGTAGAAAATGCCATTATCGACTTAGGCGGAAATGTTGTATTGATTGGAGAGTATAAGGTCGCAATACGAAGCCCCTTTAATCCCAATGAGGTTTTTGCAACAATTACCGTAAAAGACAAAAGTGCCGTTACCAGCGGAGCATATCAAAGGTATTTTGAATATGAGGGCAATCGTTACCATCATATAATCGACCCGAGGACAGGCTATCCGTCAGAAAGCGGTATTGCATCGGTAACGGTTATATCCCCATCTTCAATGCAGGCTGATGCCCTTTCAACTTCTATATTTATATTGGGTAGAGAATCAATATCCCTATGCAATAGTTTTGCAGATACCGATGCACTTATAATAATGGAAAACGGCGAGGTTATAACCACGAAAAATTTCGAAAAAAAGTATGAATTAAAAAAATAAAATTTTTAATAAAAAAAACTTGCATTTTGAAATAATGTATGCTATAATGCATTTTGTTCCATAATGTTTTGGAGGTGAAAATATAATGCCTAACATTAAATCAGCTAAGAAGAGAGTTCTCGTTATCGAGAAGAAGACTCTTGAAAATCGTATGGTTAAATCAGCTATCAAGACAGAGCTTAAGAAGTTTGAAGCAGCTGTTGGCGAAGGTAACAAGGCTTCCGCTCAGGAGCTTTACGCTGTTTGCGTTAAGAAGCTTGACCAGGCTGTTGCTAAGGGTGTGTACCACAAGAACACAGTTAGCCGCAAGAAGAGCCAGCTTTCTAAGGCACTCGCTAAACTTGCATAATTAGTTTTTCTATGATTGCTTGAATTAGAGTATGTACGTAATGTATATACTCTTTTTTGACTTTATAAATGCGAATGCAAAAACGGTATCCAATGACGGATACCGTTTTTGTTATTTGTTTTTCTCGTATATTAACATCAAACCTTTAAGAAGCAAATCTTCATCAACTATTATATCCCTCTTACAAAGAGGTACAATAACCTTGGCAAGTCCGCCCGTTGCAATAACAGTACATTTTTCTCCAAGCTCTTCCTCAAAACGGTCTGCTATTCCCTCTATGGCACCGGCGTTTCCGTAAAGGATACCACTTTTTATAGAATCTACGGTATTGCTGCCTATCATCTTCTTTGGTTTTTCAAAGGCAACCTTTGGAAGCTGGGAGGTTCTGCCGATAAGTGCATCGTGGGAAACCGCTACACCCGGAAGTATTGCACCGCCCAGAAATTGCTTTTTCTTGTCAATAACCGAAACAGTGGTTGCAGTTCCCATATCAATAATAATCTGTGGAAGGGGGTATTCCTCAATACCTGCAACGGCATCTACTACAAGGTCGCTGCCAAGCTGTGCAGGATTATCAATCACGATACTGATTCCCGTTTTTATTCCGGGGCCTATTACCATTACGGAAATACCGCAAAGGGTTTCTATTGCTTCCCTGACAACATTTGTGACAGACGGCACAACTGAGGATATTATAGCACCCTCTACCTTTTTGTAGTCAATGCCATACATATCAAAAGCAGTTTTAAAAAGCACGGAATATTCAAGCTTCGTAGCACGGTGTGCTGTTGAAAGCCGTTCCCTGAAAAGGATATTCTTACCGTCAACCAAACCTGCTACTATATTTGTATTACCTATATCTATTACTAAAATCATTTTTTGGAAACCACCTTAATGATATGGGATATTGCGGGGGCAAAGATGATATTTACTGCCATTTCAAAAATAAAATTCACTCCGACCAATACAAAAATCATAAATTTCCCTAAATCTACTCCACCGCCCGAAAGATGTTCTACTGCATCCATCAGGAACACAAGGCATCCCAACAAAAATACTCCCGTGTTAACAATGGGGCAGATTATAGCCGCAGCAATTGCGCCTATGTAGGAAGCAGTTTTAGTATTTTTCGAAAAAAGCTTTACAGTCAGTTCATACACAAGTCCTGCCGCAAAACCGCACGCAGCACCTTTCACTAAAACGGTAGCAACTGTACCAAATGCATTAAACTGCATAAATAAAGCTGCATCACCGCTTGCAAGAACTGCTATACCGAATACAAATCCAAGCCATGAGCCAATTCCTTTACCGCAGGTTACTGCACCGATTACAATCGGAATCAGTACCAGAGAAATTGAAAATGTGCCGAATCTGATTGATGCACCCATAAACTGCAATATAAACACCAATGCAGTCAAAAGCGCACCGACAACCATAGTACGGGTTGTCATCTTTTTTGTGTTTACCATATTAAATTCCTCCTTGTTATTATTCTCCCCTAAGGGAGATACAATACGCCATTATAATACTACTGTTTTTTTTATTTGTAAAGATTTTTTTAAAAATTTCTTGAACATTTATTATGATTGGTGTAAAATACCGTAGAAAGGATGATACATATGCAAACAAAAACTAAAAAAATCGTGTTTTCAGCGCTTCTTGCATCCCTTGTATGCGTTGCAACAATGATAATTAAAATTCCGTCACCCCTTAAAGGTTACATAAACTTAGGTGACTGCGTGGTACTTCTTTCGGGTTGGATTCTCTCCCCCGTTTACGGTTTTCTTGCCGCAGGAGTAGGAAGCGGATTGGCAGATATATTTTCAGGTTATGCAGTATATGCCCCCGCTACTTTTATAATAAAAGGAATAATGGCAATAGCAGCATATTTTGCATTTAAGCTGATGAATAAAAGCCTTCCTGCCCTCCCCTCGCGTATCATAAGCGGTACAATTTCAGAGATAGTTATGGTGGGCGGATATTTCCTTTTTGAAGGATTTCTGTACGGATTTATCCCATCGGCAGTAAATATTCCCGCAAATGCTGTGCAAGGTGTTGCAGGATTGATATTGGGAGTAGTTCTTGTCAGAATATTTGAAAAAAACGATATAATAAACAAATAAAAAATGGCTATGTGAAATTTTTCACATAGCCATTTTTGTTGCCGTTTAGAACAATCCGGTTATTTTTCCGTCAGGCTCAACATCAATTTTTTCTGCCGCGGGAACTTTGGGAAGGCCGGGCATTGTCATAATTTCGCCTGTGAGTGCTACAATAAATCCTGCACCTGCACTGACCTTTACGTTGCGAACTGTAACTGTAAAGTTTTCGGGTGCGCCCAGCTTTGTCATATCATCAGAGAAGCTGTACTGTGTTTTTGCCATACATACGGGCATATTGGAAAAACCAAGGTCCGTAAGAGTTTTAAGCTGTTTCTGTGCATTCTTATCAAAGATTACACCGTCACCGCCGTAGATTTTCTTAACAATGGCTTCAATCTTTTCCTCAATAGAAAGGTTATCCTCGTAGCAGAAAGTAAAGTCATTTTCCTCTTCGCAAAGTCTTACAACTTCTTCTGCAAGCTCAATACCGCCGTCGCCGCCCTTTGCCCATACATCGGAAAGGACAACATTTACGCCGAGTTTTTTACACTCATCGATAATAACCTGAACTTCTTTATCAGTATCTGTGGGGAACTTATTGACAGCAAACACAGAGGGAATTTTATAAACATTCTTGATATTGGAAACATGGCGGAGAAGATTGGGAATACCGCGGAGAAGTGCCTCGGTATTTTCTTCATTAAGCTCTGTCTTTGCCATACCACCGTGCATCTTGAGAGCACGAATTGTTGCAACGATAACAACTGCGGAGGGCTTAAGACCTGCCATACGGCACTTGATGTCGAGGAATTTCTCGGCACCGAGGTCTGCACCGAAGCCTGCTTCGGTAATTGCGTAATCTCCAAGTTTCATTGCAAGCTTGGTAGCAGTAACACTGTTACATCCATGTGCAATATTTGCAAAAGGACCGCCGTGTACAAATGCAGGAGTTCCCTCAAGTGTCTGTACAAGGTTTGGTTTGATTGCATCCTTAAGAAGAGCTGTCATTGCACCATGCGCCTTAAGGTCAGCCGCTGTAACGGGTTTCTCGTCATAGGTGTAGCCTACGATAATTCTGCCGAGTCTTTCCTTAAGGTCTGTAAGAGAGCTTGCAAGACAGAGTACTGCCATTATTTCGGAAGCAACTGTGATATCGTAGCCGTCTTCACGGGGGACACCGTTAATTCTTCCTCCGAGACCGTCCGTTACAAAACGAAGCTGACGGTCGTTCATATCCACACATCTTTTCCATACAATTCTTCTGGGGTCAATGTTAAGGGAATTCCCCTGATAGATATGATTATCAAGCATAGCGGCAAGGAGATTGTTTGCCGCACCGATTGCGTGGAAGTCACCTGTAAAATGTAGGTTAATATCCTCCATGGGAACAACCTGCGCATATCCGCCGCCTGCGGCACCGCCCTTGACACCGAACACGGGTCCAAGAGAAGGCTCTCGAAGTGCTACAAGAACATTCTTACCGATTTTTCTCATACCGTCGGCAAGACCGATTGTTGTTGTAGTCTTACCCTCACCTGCAGGGGTGGGATTTATAGCTGTTACAAGGATGAGCTTGCCATCCTTGTATTCTTTTTCATCAAGAATTGAAAGGTCGATTTTTGCCTTATATTTGCCGTACTGCTCAAGATATTTATCGTCTACACCTGCAGTTTTTGCAATCTCAGTTATAGGCTTCATCTCAACAGACTGAGCAATTTCAATATCTGATTTATACATCAGAATCAGTCCTTTCCAACGCTGGATTTAAGTGTTACGTCATGATAACCGCCCTCAACAATGCTTGTTGCGGAAACGAGAGTTATCTTGGCATTTTTCTGAAGCTCGGGGATTGTGAGCACACCGCAGTTACACATTGTGGAAGCAACCTTGTAAAGGCTCTTTGCCACATTGTCCTGAAGCGAACCTGCATATACAACGTAAGAGTCAACGCCTTCCTCGAAAGAAAGCTTCGCCTTACCGCCAAGGTCGTAACGCTGCCAATTACGAGCGCGGTTACTACCCTCACCCCAATATTCCTTAACATAAGTTCCGTTAATGTTAAGCTTGGGAGTGGGGCTTTCGTCAAAGCGTGCGAAGTATCTTCCCAGCATAAGGAAGTCAGCACCCATTGCAAGAGCAAGAGTCATATGATAGTCATGAACTATACCGCCGTCAGAACAGATGGGGATATAGATACCTGTCTTTTCAAAGTATTCATCACGTGCTGCGGCAACCTCAATAACTGCAGTTGCCTGTCCGCGGCCGATACCCTTTGTTTCACGGGTGATACAGATAGAACCGCCGCCGATACCAACCTTAATAAAGTCAGCACCTGCTTCTGCAAGGAACATAAAGCCTTCACGGTCAACTACATTACCTGCGCCAACCTTTACATCGTCACCGTATTTTTCACGAATGAACTGAATGGTCTTTGCCTGCCAAGCTGTATAACCCTCGGAAGAGTCGATACAAAGAACGTCTGCACCTGCTTCAATAAGTGCGGGAACTCTCTTCTCATAGTCGAGAGTGTTGATACCTGCACCTACAAGGTATCTCTTCTGGTCGTCAAGCACTTCGTTGGGATTGCTCTTGTGTGTTGAGTAGTCCTTTCTGAATACGAAATACTTAAGCTCATTTTTAGAATTAATAATGGGAAGAGAATTAAGCTTGTTCTCCCAGATAATATCGTTGGCTTCCTTAAGAGTTGTATTTTCGGGAGCACAGATAAGCTTATCAAAAGGAGTCATAAAATCCTTAACCTTAACATCGGTAGACATTCTGCTTACGCGGTAGTCACGACTTGTAACAACACCCAAAAGAACACCGTTAGCTGTTCCGTCCTCTGTAACAGCCATTGTGTTATGGCCTGTCTTCTGGAAAAGGTCAAGCACATCCAGGAGAGTATCGTCGGGCTTAAGATTGCTGTCGCTTACAACAAAGCCTGCCTTATACCCCTTAACACGGGCAACCATAGCTGCCTCATCCTCAACAGACTGAGAACCGTAGATAAAGGAAATACCGCCCTCTTTTGCAAGTGCTATTGCCATAGTATCGTTTGATACTGACTGCATGATAGCAGACACCATAGGAATGTTAAGGCTGTATTTGGGCTGTTCACCCTTCTTGAACTTAACAAGAGGTGTTTTAAGACTTACGTTTGCAGGAATACAGTCGGGACCGGTATAACCGGGCACGAGCAGATATTCGCTGAATGTTCTTGAAGGTTCACTGAAGTAATATGCCATAGTTAAATCTCCCCCATAATAATTTTTATAGTATTTTTGTTATTATACAACAATCTCAGCTGTTTTTCAAGATGGAAAAGCACATTTTCTCGAAAAAACTACAAACTTTTTAATTAAAAAATGTTATTTGATTTGTAATATGTTATGTGTTAGAATATTTATGAAAATTAACCAAATCTTAACCGTAAATGTACTATAATAAAATCGAGGATATTCCGAATGGAGAATTTTATGAAAATTTTAAGAAACATTTTAATAACTCTAGCAATTCTTTGCCTGTGTTTTTCATTGTGCTTAATTCTTAAATACAAATTCAACAACAGTGCTTTGATATCGGCAATTATTGTATTGGGGGTTTATTTTGTATCAGTAATAACGTCCGAGTATATTTACGGTATTATTGCATCGCTTCTAAGCGTGTTAGCCGTAAATTTTGCCTTTGACTTTCCGTTTTTTGCATTTAACTTTACAATAGCGGAAAATCTTATATCTGCAATAATTCTTCTTGTTGTAACTATGGTTACCTGCGGACTTACTGCCAAGGTTAAGCATCAGGAGTCAATTAAGGCAGAGAGAGATATGGAAAGAATGCGTGCCAATCTGTTAAGAGCTGTATCACACGACCTCAGGACCCCTCTTACTACAATTTACTCCTCCAGCTCTGCACTTACAGAAAACTACGAAAATTTCAGCGAAGACCAATGCAAGGAGATGTTAAGGGGAATCAGCGAGGATTCACAATGGCTTTACCGTATGGTGGAAAATCTGCTGTCAATAACAAAACTTGACGGTGATAATGTAAAAATTATTAAAACAGAAACGGTTCTTGATGAATTGGTTGATTCTGTTCTCGTTAAATTTGCACGAAGATACCCCGAGCAGACAATTGACGTTGATATACCTGACGACTTTGTTTCTATCCCTATGGATGCGCTTCTCATTGAGCAAGTTCTGATAAACATTCTTGAAAATGCCGTACGTCACGCAGAGGGTATGACTACCCTTAAACTCAAGGTGTTTAGAAAATCAAACAAGACAATTTTCGAAATCGAGGACAACGGATGCGGAATTCCCAAAGCAAAGCTGAAAAACATTTTTAACAATGTATATTCAGAGAATACAGATATTTCTGACAGGAGAAAAAACAATGCAGGAATCGGACTTTCCGTATGTGCATCAATTATCAGAGCGCACGGCGGTGATATCAAAGCAGAAAACAGAAAGAGTGGCGGTGCCTTATTCCGTTTCACATTGGAGGATAAAGAAAATGCATAACAACAAATACAAAATCCTCGTAATCGAAGATGAGGACAATATAAAAACTCTTTTAAAAACACTTCTCGAAACAAACGGTTATCAGGTTATTTCTGCAAGTTCCTGCCAGAACGGTCAGATGCTTTTTTTATCTCACAGACCTGATTTAGTAATACTTGACCTAGGTCTTCCTGATGCTGATGGAACAACTTTTATTAAAACGGTGAGAAAAGATTCATTAACCCCCATTATTGTCTTATCTGCAAGAGATGATGAAAAGGATAAGGTTGATGCATTGGATATGGGTGCAAACGATTATGTAACAAAGCCTTTCAGCACAGCAGAGCTTCAGGCAAGGGTGCGCTCAGTTTTAAGGAATTCAAGGCACAGTGCAGACGAAGGCAGATTACCCGGCGGAAGATTTAAGTCCGGCGGACTACAGATTGATTATGATGCAAGACGGGTATTTATTGACAAAACTGAGATAGCACTTACACAGACAGAATTTAACATCATAGCATTCCTTTCCGAACATTCGGGGAAGGTTATGACATATACTGCCATAATCCGTGACATATGGGGATATAATGATTTAAACAGCACCAAAAAGTTGCAGGTTAATATGGCAAATATACGAAAAAAGCTTGGAGATAAACCTGGCAAAAATAATTATATCGTAAATGAGTTGGGTGTCGGGTACAGAATGTGCGAAAGAGATTGATAAGACAGGCGATGTAAAAAGCTGAGTTTTTTTACATCGCTTTTATAATCTTAACCGCATCTTAGCCGTTATTATAGTATAAATATAATGTATACAAAAAAAATGAATTTTAAGAGGTGTACTAATGAATATTTTTGATGTTTTGACACTACTTGGCGGATTGTGTTTATTCCTTTTCGGTATGACCGTTATGGGAGACGCATTGGAAAGACGGGCCGGTGATAGTCTGAAAAAGATTCTCGCAAGGCTTACACAGAATAAAATAGCCGGATTCTTAACTGGTCTTGGAGTAACGGCTGTTATTCAAAGCTCTTCCGCTACAACTGTTATGGTAGTCGGTTTTGTAAATTCCGGTATAATGACTCTTAAGCAATCCATCGGCGTTATAATGGGTGCAAATATCGGAACAACTGTAACTGCCTGGATACTGAGTCTTGGCGGAATATCCAGCGATAATATGTTTGTTCAGCTTTTGAAGCCTACTTCTTTCACGCCCGTTCTTGCGCTGATAGGAATAGCATTATTAATGATGGGTAAAACGAGCAAGAAAAAAGATTCCGGTACAATTCTTCTTGGTTTTGCAACATTGATGTTCGGTATGGATACAATGTCCTCTGCCGTATCGGGGCTTAAAAATGTTCCTGCATTCCAGAATCTTTTTATTATGTTTAAAAACCCCGTTCTCGGAGTTTTGGCAGGTGCAATTCTTACTGCTGTTATTCAGTCCAGCTCTGCATCGGTGGGCATACTGCAGGCACTTTCCTCAACCGGTCAGGTTTCCTATGGTGCAGCAGTCCCCATTATTATGGGTCAGAATATCGGTACCTGTGTTACCGCGCTTCTTTCATCTTTCGGCACTAACAAGAACGCTAAGCGTGCCGCTATTGTTCACTTGTCATTCAACGTATTGGGTACAATTATCTGGCTTGTAGTTTTCAGTATAATTTCCGCAATATTAAAACCGGCACTTCTTGATGCTTCGGCATCATATTTAGGAATAGCGGTTGCCCACTCCTTGTTCAACATAGGATGTACGATAATTCTTCTTCCCATGTCCACCCTGCTTGAGAAATTGGCAATAAAGCTTGTACCTGAAACAAACAAGAAAGAAGAAATTGCCGAACTTGATGAAAGACTTCTCGTAACTCCTCCTATTGCGTTGGAACGTTGCCACGAGCTTGTCTGTGAAATGGCGGAATCTTCCGTTACTGCCTTAAAGAAAGGCTTGAATATGCTTAATGTATATGACTCTGCTGTTGCAGAAGAAATCCGTAGTTCGGAGGAAAAAGCAGACCATTACGAAGATATTTTGGGAACATATTTAGTTAAGCTGAGCCGATATCAGGTCAGCGACAGTGACAGCTCAGAGATTTCCAAGTTACTCAAGGCAATCGGTGATTTCGAAAGGATTTCCGACCATAGCGTAAACCTGCTTGAATCTTCGGAAGAGCTTCGGGAAAAGGATATGAAGTTTACCGCCGATGCAAAAAAAGAACTTGAAGTTCTGTGTAGTGCAGTATCTGAAATCCTGACTCTTTCATATAACGCATTTGTCAACGGAGATTTGAACAGTGCCCGTGATGTAGAGCCTCTGGAACAGGTAATTGACGGATTGAAAACAAAGCTGAGAAACGGTCATATCAAACGTCTTAAAAACGGAGAATGTTCCATAGAGATGGGATTTGTATGGTCTGACCTTATTACAAATCTTGAAAGAACAGCTGACCATTGTTCAAACATTGCCGCTTGCGTGATTGATGCATCGGAAAATAACATGAACGTTCATCAGTCTGTCCGTGATATGAAAGAAAATAATACGTATTTCAATTCAAAATTCTCTCATTATACCGAAAAGTATACTTTGTTATGATATAGTAGCAAAAACCGGAGTCAGGAAATTCCTGACTCCGGTTTTTTATTACTATCATCTAAGTAAGTGATGTGGTAACATTAAGATTAAAAACTAGAATAAAATGATTATAAACTGCGATGCAAACACTACTGCAACGAGTGCAATAGGATATGTAGCCGCATAAGCTGCTGCAACGTCTTCTGTGCCTGCAACGTGAATAAGAGTACCCAATGCAGGAGTACTTGTCATACCGCCTGTAATTGACCCGAGGATGTTCAGAATATTGATTTTAAGAACATATTTTGCAAAGATAAATCCGATAATCATAGGAACAATTGTCATTACCATACCGTAAACAAAATAGTCAATCTTAAATTCCTGAATAAATCTTGCGCCACCTGAAACACCTGCACCTGCAAGGAAAAGCACAAGTCCAAGCTCCCTGAAAACTTTCAGGGTTGTTACAGAGGGCATAATGTTTAATTTGCCTATTTTTCCGAAATGGCCAAAAACAAGTGAAGCCAAAAGGCATCCGCCTGTTGTTGTCAACGAGAAAGTTGTACCATTAAGACCATCTCCCGAAAGGGGAATCTTTACCATACCGATGAAAATCCCGATTAACGCCGCAATTGCAAAAGGTGCAATACCAAAATCGTCAAGTTCGATTAACTTGCCTGTCTGTTTCTGAGAAGCAGTAGCCTGCGCCGCAGCAACAAGTTTCTCTCTCTCTTCAGCCATGTTAACCTTCAAGAGTTTAGGCAGAACCTGCACAAACAGAACAACACCTATAACACCGAAAATATAAGCAATACCATAGCCCACAGAAACAAGCTGTTCCATTTCAGGGCTTGTTACAGAAGCCTTTGCCGCTGAAAAAGCAGGTGTAGAGGTAAGCGCACCGGCAAATAAGCCCGCTACCATTGCAGAAAGCTTTTCCATATCAGTTTCGCCCATAAGCTTCCCTATATATACACAACCTACCGCAACTAACGCACCTGATACAATAATAACAAGTCCCAACAAAACATAAGATGTAAAGTTTTTCTTCATATTACTGAAGAATTTAGGCCCTGCTATAAAACCAACCGATGTAACGAAAAGGATAAGACCAAGATTCTCAACAATTTTCAAAGCATTGCCTGTAAAACCGTTAGTCTGTGCTTCAAGGTCCTTGTAGAAGAAACAGCCATACAGCAAAGCAACAAGAAATACACCTGCTGAGCCTAATGATACACCTTTAATTGTTATTCTTCCCAATGCATAACCGACAGCAAGAATAGCTATCAGTGAAAACATCAAAAATGTTACTCCTGTAATTGGAACAACGCCACTAAATAAATTCATACCAAATCGCTCTCCTTAATTTTTTCTTGTATAATCAGGCAAGAGTTTGGGAGAAACCATCTGAGTGTCGATACCGGCATTTGAGATTTCCTTTTCAAACTTGTCGATATGTGAAAGTGTGAGCTTGCCTACCTTTACATTCTTAGCCTTGGCAGCAGCGTTTTTACCTGCACTTCTGCCGAATACGATGATGTCAAGAAGGGAGTTACCCATAAGTCTGTTTTTACCGTGGATACCGCCAACAGCTTCACCTGCCACAAAGAGGTTTTCAACATTTGTTGTCATACAGTCGGGTGTTATGTCAAGACCGCCGTTCTGATAGTGAAGCGTGGGATAAACGAGGATTGGCTCCTTACGAATGTCGATGCCGTACTTTGCAAACATTCTCCACATAGCAGGAATTCTCTTCATAATAGTACCTTCGCCGCCGATTTTTTCAATCATAGGTGTATCAAGCCATACGCCCTTACCGTTTCCTGTATCTACGCCGTTATCTCTTTCGGAACATTCACGGATAATAGAAGCCGCCGCAACGTCACGGGTTTCAAGGGGATGCATAAATACTTCACCGTTTTCATTTACAAGCTTTGCACCGAGGGAACGAACTTTCTCTGTAACAAGTGCACCAAAAATCTGCTCGGGATAAGCAACACCCGTGGGGTGGTACTGAAGTGTTTCAGCATAAAGAAGCTTTGCACCAACGCGGTATCCAAGAACAAGACCGTCTGCAGTCGCACCGTAATGGTTTGATGTGGGGAATCCCTGATAGTGCATACGACCTGCACCGCCTGTTGCAATGATAACCGTTTTTGCCTTTGCAACAAGAAGTTCCTTTGTTTCCATATTCATAAGAACAGCACCTGCTGCGTTGCCGTTTTCATCAAGAATAAGCTCAATTGCAGAAGTAAAATCAACAACAGGTATATTGCGGTTTAAAACTTCATCACGAAGAGTTCTCATAATTTCAGCACCGGAATAGTCCTTTGCTGCGTGCATTCTCTTTCTGGAAGTACCGCCGCCGTGTGTTGTTACCATCGTGCCGACAGCTTCCTTATCAAATTCAACACCTAAATTGCTGAGCCACAAAATAGCCTCGGGAGCATCACAAACAAGTTTTGAAAGAAGTTCTCTTTTTGCTGCAAAATGTCCGCCGCCGAAAGCATCTACAAAGTGGATTGCAGGAGAATCGTTGGGTTTATCAGCTGCCTGAATACCACCCTCTGCCATCATTGTATTTGCATCGCCCATTCTGAGCTTTGTAACAATCATAACATCGGCACCCGCTTCGTGAGCCTCAATTGCTGCAGATGTACCTGCACCGCCACCGCCGATTATAAGAACGTCTGTTTCATAATCGGGGTTTGCAAGGTCAACACTGTCTGCAGTTATACGGCTGTGTGCCTGAAGAATTTCAGCAAGCTGTGTGGGAACCTTGTCACCCTTGTTAGGACCGATTTTGAGCACATCAAACTCGTCCTGCTTGTAGTCCGGATGAAAAGCTGCAAGCAAATCTTCCTTCTGCTTTGCAGTCATACGATCCGGTTCTAATGCAATATTTTTTTCTCTTGCAGCCTCGACAGCGGCAATTGAGTTCTGAAATTTTTCCGAATACATATTCTTTTCCTCCTTACTTCTCTATTTCACGGGTGTTATAAAGCTCTTTCATTTCCTCGACAGGCTTCTGCATAAGAGCTTCGATAAGTTCCTGAAAGTCACCGTTTTCAATCTCCTTAACACGGTCTTCAAGGTGACCGCATCCGGGGGCAAGATACTTACCGTTGATTCTTCTTGCAAGCATTGCAACCTGAGGATGAGAAATTCCTGCAGGACATCTTGAAGAACATACTCCGCACATTACACAGTCAAAGGATTCTTCTGCGCATTTTTCAAAATCACCACGCTGAGCGTATGCAATATACTGCATAACATTAAGACCCTGAGTACAGCTCTTTGTACAACCGTTACAGCCGATACAAGCGTAAATTTCGGGATAAAGCTGCATCATAACAGACTCGTCTACAGGAATATTTTCGATATCATAACCTTCCTTAACCAAGGGGAAGAACGGAAGTGTTGCGATATACATATTATCCTCAACCTTGGTCTGACAAGCAAGACAAGCTTTAAGCTCCTTGTCTCCCTTTATACGGTAAATTGTTGCACAAGCACCGCAAAAACCGTTACGGCAACCGCAACCGCGAACCAGCTGATAGCCGGCATATTCCATAGCGGTCATAATTGTTAAATTTTCCGGCACTTCATATTTTTTGCCGAAAAGATATATATTAACTAATTTTTCCATGTCACTTCTCCTTTAATACTCATCCGGAAGCTCTTCAAGCTCGTCGCATCTGAACACCGGACCGTCTTTGCACACATATTTCGCGCCAACATTACATCTTCCGCATTTGCCGACTCCGCACTTCATTCGAAGTTCAAGAGTTGTGTAAATCTGTGTTTTGTCAAATCCGATTTCGCAAAGTCCATCCAGAGTAAACTTAATCATAATGGGAGGTCCGCAAAGGACAGCTGTCTTGTTTGTATCAAAACCAAGTTCCTTTACAAAGTTCGGAACAAAGCCTACATGACCGTCCCAACCCTCCTGCGGATTGTCAATTGTAAGGTGAACTTTTACGCCTGCATCCTGCGACCATTCATCAATGATTTCCTTATAATCAAGCAAATCATCCTTGCTTCTTGAACCGTAGACAATATCGATTTCACCGTAGCGGTCACGGTAATGTCTGCAATAATTGATAACCGAGCGAAGAGGTGCAAGACCAACACCGCCGGCGATGAACAGAAGGTTTTTCCCTGCAAACACATCGTCAACCGGGAAAGGTTTTCCGTACGGCCCTCTGATTGTTATCTGCTGACCAACCTCTGCCTGATGAAGCCAATCTGTTACGCAACCGCATTTTTTAATGGAAAATTCCATATATTCTTCGTTCGTGGGAGAAGATGTTATAGAAAACATTGCTTCACCAACTCCGGGAACAGAAAGCATAGCACACTGACCGGGACGGTGGTCAAATGCCTTTTTACCGTCGGGAGTCACAACTCTGAATGTTTTAATATCAGGTGTGTCAATACGGACATCAGTTATAACACCAATTTTGGGAATTAAAGTTTCTTCTCTGTTATTCACTTTCTTTCCCTCCAATCTTTTTCATTACCTTAACAATATTCATGGAAATCGGACACTTGGAAAGGCATCTTCCGCAACCTACACAACTGAAAAGTCCTTCATTGTTTTCAGGATAGTAAACAAGCTTGTGCATAAATCTCTGACGGAAGCGTTCTTTCTGAGTAAGTCTGTTATTTCCGTGAGCCATTTTTGTAAAGTCGGAATACATGCAGGAATCCCAGCACCTGAATCTTATAACGCCGTTGCCTGTGTTAAAGTCCTTGATATCGTAGCACTGACAGGTAGGACATACAAAGGTACAGGTACCGCATCCAAGACAGCTTCCGGAAAGCTCATCCCATGCAGGGTGATTAAAGAATTCATCTGTTTTGCCGCCGCCGAAAGAATCTGTAGTAAGGTCTTTAAGCGGAAGCTTATTCATAATGGCAGAAATTTTTTCTTTCTGTTCATTAACCTTGGTTTCATCGCATTCCTCGGTAAGTGCAGCAATCTTTTCTAAAAGCGCCGTACCCTTTGGAGTGTTTGCCTTAAAGAAGATTTCATCTTCTGTTTTCCATGTTGCAACATCACCCTCCGGCTCTTCGGGAGAAATACCGAAAGTCTTACAGAAACATGTTTCTGCAGGTTTTGTGCAAGCTATTGATACGATTACGCCTTTTTCACGTCTTGAAGCATAGTAGCTGTCAACGGGTTCTGTCAAGAAAACTCTGTCTAAAACCTCAAAGCTCTTTACGTCACAAGCACGAACACCGAAGATAACAAAATCTTCTGCTTCACTTCTTGTATCAATAACCTCAATGTTTTTACCCTCTGTTTTAAATTCCATCAGGTTTTCCATCTGTGGGAAGAAGAAATCTTTGGGACTTCTTACTGTATTGAGTGCATTGCTCCACACTATTCCCTTTTCCCACTGCTTATAAACGGCACTGCCGTCTTTGTCATCAGCAGGTAGATAGAGTTTTGCAGATTTTGTAATCTCTTCGAATACAGAATTTATTTTGTCAAGAGAACATTTACGCATCAATATCCCTCCTGTCAAATACTTCACCGGGTTCTAAATCATCAGTGGTGTAGTCTACAAGCGGAGCTCTTGAGCCAATCTCTTCTCCTGCCTGGTATTCGCCGTAGAATTCGTTGATATCCTTTATAAACTTGCGGTTCAAAAGGTGAAGTGGAATATTCTGAGGACATACTCTTGAACATTCTCCGCAGTCAGTACAACGTCCTGCTACGTGGTATGCTCTTATGATATGGAACATCTTTTCTTCAAAGCTGTTCGCGGGAGCTTTATTTTCAACGCCTGATGCCGGGTTATCAAACACGCACTTTTCACAAGTACATGCAGGACAAGCATCACGGCAAGCGTTACAACGGATACAACGGGAAAGTTCGTTCTGCCAAAAAGCAAATCTTTCATCCGGAGTCATAGCCTCAATCTTAGCAACCTCGTCGAATCTTGCTGAATCAATGATTTCGCCCTCGTCACCCATAAGTTCGTCATAGGCAACGTGCTTTTTACTCTTACAATTCACACAACGTTCAAGAAGAACATCTTTTGCAAAAACCTCAATGGGTTTATCTTCGTAGATTGTTGTAATAAGAAGATTTTCTCCGTCCTCCTCGATTTCGCTGATTCCCTCTCCTGTTACTGCTTTCAGCTTTGAAACATCAACCATACCTTCACAAGGAACACCTACTGCATAAACCTTTTCACGGTCAAAACGGTGTTCTGTTAAAAGCTGGTTAAAGCTATAGGTATCGCAAGGCTTTAAGAAAACAAGGATTTTTCCTTCAAATCTGTCTGTCTTGGAAACAAGATATTTTGAGAAGTTTACTCCGCAAAAATCGTTCCAGACAAAATTTTCTTTCAAATCTTCTTCAGTTTTGAACAATTTCGGGGTCACATCGTAACCGAATTCACCCTTACTCCATCCAAGAACTGCATTAACTGTACCGTTTGCGAGCAGAGAAACTGCTTTATCTATTAACTGATTTTGTGTTATCTTTTGCATCGCAGATCCTCCAATCTCTTATTTTCTCCAAGTGCTGTTACCTTTTCTACAAAGTCGTTCATTGTAGCGGCAAATTTTGCACCCTCCGCTGCAGAAACCCATTCAACACGAGTGCGTTCTCTTTCAATGCCGAGGAAATCGAGCATAGAGAAAAGTGCCGCCATTCTTCTTCGTGTATAGTAGTTTCCTGATGTATAGTGGCAGTCGCCGGGATGACAACCGCATATGATAACCCCGTCTGCCCCTCTCTGGAATGCACGAAGAATAAACATCGGGTTAACACGGCAAGAGCAGGGAACTCTTATAATTTTTACATCTGCTGGATAGTTAAGACGGTTATTTCCCGCAAGGTCTGCACCGGCATAAGAACACCAATTACAGCAAAAAGCAACAATTAAAGGTTTATGTTCATTTACTTGCATATTGCGTCCACCTCCGCCATAATCTGATTACTTGCAAATCCGTTAAGGTCCATAGCACCTGACGGACAAGCAACTGTACATGCACCGCAGCCCTGACAAACCGCAGGATTAACAACAGCAACTCTTCTTACCTTAGTTGTTCTGTCAGGCATACGGAACTGCTTATCTTCATAAGTGATAGCTCCATAAGGACAAACTCTCTCACAGGAAGAACAACCGTTACACATAAGCTCGTTTGAATGAGCTACACAGGGGTTACCTGTTAATTTATCCTTTGCTAAAAGTCCGATAACTTTAGATGCCGCCGCACCTGCCTGAGAAACCGTTTCGGGAATATCCTTGGGTCCCTGACAAGCACCTGAAAGGAACACACCTGCCGTGGGGCTTTCTACGGGACGGAGCTTTGGATGAGCTTCTGTAAAGAAGTCGTTTGTATCCATACTTGCTGTAAGCATAGTTGCAAGAGGTCTTGCAGACTTATCCGGCTCAATAGCTGCTGCAAGAACTACAAGGTCTGCATCAATGTGAAGCTGTTTACCCTCAATAAGGTCTGAAGCCTGAACTTTGAGTTTATCTCCCTCGGGAGTAACCTTTCCAACCATACCTTTAACATACTTTACGCCATATTCCTCAACTGCACGGCGGTAAAATTCATCAAAGTTCTTACCGGGAGTTCTTACATCTATATAAAATACATAAACCTCGGTATCGGGGTACTTATCTCTTACGAGCATTGCGTGCTTTGCTGTATACATACAACAAATCTTTGAACAATACTCTTTACCCTTTTCAGCACAAGCGTCACATCTTGAACCTACGCACTGAACAAACACGATAGTTTTGGGGGATTTTCCGTCAGACGGTCTTTCAAGATGGCCGGCCGTTGGTCCTGCCGCATTTGTAAGACGTTCAAATTCAAGCGATGTGATAACGTCCTTGGATTGGTTGTAAGCAAACTCGTCGAATTTATCCATACTGATAGGATTGAAACCGGTTGCAACAACGATTGCACCGTATTTTTCATTGATGTATTCATCTTTCTGTGTATAATCAATGGCACCTGCGGCACAAACCTTGGCACAAAGACCGCACTTGCCATTTTTAAGCATATTGCAAGCATTGGGGTCAATTGTAGCAACCTTGGGAACTGCCTGTGCAAAGGGAATATATATCGCACTGCGGTTATCCATTCCGAGGTTGAACTCGTTAGGAACTTTCTTCATGGGGCACTTTTCTACACAAGCACCGCAACCTGTACATATATCCTCTTTTACATAGCGAGCGTTTTTCTTGATAGTAACATCAAAATTACCTACAAAGCCCTTAATTTCCGATACTTCGCTATATGAGAAAATACGGATATTTTCATTCTGTGCAACGTCAACCATCTTAGGTGTTAAGATACAAGCCGCACAGTCAAGTGTCGGGAATGTTTTATCAAGCTGAGCCATTTTTCCACCGATTGTAGGCTTCTTCTCAACAATATCAACGGGGAAACCTGCATCAGCAATATCAAGTGCTGTCTGAATACCTGCAATACCTCCGCCGATAACAAGTGCTCTCTTTGTAACGGGAGATTCACCTGGGGTAAGGGGTGTGTTAAGGTTAACCTTGGCAACAGCCGCCTTTCCGAGAATAATAGCCTTTTCCGTTCCTGTCTGCATATCCTTATGAACCCAGGAACACTGTTCTCTTATATTGGCAATTTCAACCATATAAGGATTCAGACCTGCGGCAGCCGCAGTTTTTCTGAATGTAGCCTCATGCATACGGGGTGAGCAGGAACACACAACAATACCCGTAAGGTTATGTTCTTTTACTGCATCCTTGATCATATCCTGTCCTGCCTGAGAACACATATATTGATAATTGGTGGAAAAGACGACACCGGGTTCGTTTTTCAAGGCTTCTGATACTGCCTGCACATCAACTGTACCTGCAATATTACTGCCACACCAACATACAAAAACACCAACTCTCTGCATTTGTCCTTTCCTCCTTACTTACTGTATTTTCTGAATGCACTGACTAAAAGCTGTTGCGGAACATCTTCATCAAGAAGTGCAGGAACATCATTTGCAGTCATTCTGTTTTCACCTTGTTTTCTGATTGCTTCAAGGCGGACTGCTTCAACCAATTTAGCAGGTTCTACACCTCTGGGGCATCTGTCGATGCAGGCAAAACAAGATAAACATTTGTAGAGAGATTCTGATTTCAAAAGCGGTTCTATATCCCCACTCTCAACCATACTTACAAACTGATGGGGATGATATTCCATCTCATCATAAGCCGGACATGTTGCAGAACACTTTCCGCATTTCATACACTTCTTGGGATTTACTCCGCTCTGACGGATTAACTCCTCACGAATAAAATTATTATTCATTTGCGGCCTCCTTTACTCCCAGTGCCTCG
>JAZRFC010000031.1:0-4508 GCA_045661145.1 Clostridia bacterium
AAGCGGATAATCCTTATGACTGCACACAGAAGAGAAAACCTCGGCACTCCCCTTGAAAACATATGCAAGGCAGTTGCCCGTATCGTAAGGGATTTTCCCGATATTGAGGTTATTTATCCCGTTCATCTTAACCCTGCCGTAAGAGAAACCGCAAATGCAATACTTGGCAATATTCCGCGAGTTCATCTTGTAGAGCCTCTTGATGTTGACGTGCTTCACAACGCAATGAACAAGGCACATCTTATCCTTACAGACTCAGGCGGACTTCAGGAGGAAGCTCCTGCACTTGGTAAACCCGTTTTGGTTCTCCGCGGCGAAACAGAACGTCCCGAAGCAACAGAAGCAGGCACGGTAAAAATTGCAGGTACTGAGGAGGATATTATCTATTCTCTTACCTCTCAGCTTCTTACGGACGAAAACGAGTATCACAAAATGAGTGTTGCAGTTAACCCCTACGGTGATGGCAATGCTTCCAGAAGAATAGCCGATGCTATACTCTACCATTTTGGCATAACAAGTATAAGACCTGCAGAGTGGTTATAAAAAATGAAAAACAATCACAAAGAGATATTTCAGGCACTAAATTCAATCTCACAGTTAGGATTGAGCGTGGTAATTTCCTTTCTTCTATGGATTTTTATTGCCACGTGGATAAAGGATACGTTTAACCTTGGAAACTTTGTTATGATTATAGGTGTATTCTTAGGGTTGGGCAGTGCAGTTTTATCTTTTTTAAAATTTTGCAGACTTATCTCTCCAAAGGAGAAAAATGATGAAAAATAATGCAGTTTATAAAGAAGCAGGAAAAGTCAGTGCAACTATATTGGTACTTGGAATAATTGAATTTATTCTCTTTACTGTCTTTATGAATTTCAGACTTGATATCTTAATAGGGGTGATATACGGTTGTACATTCACCTCACTGAACTTCTTTTATCTGGCATTTTGTGTTAAAAAAGCTGTGGAAAAAGAAGAAAAAGCGGCAAAGGCATATATGTCATCCACATATACTGCACGAATACTTCTTCTTGGTGTAATGATATTTATTGCCGCAAAGGTTAATTTTATATACTTCTGGGCGGCGATAATTCCGATTGCATTTCAAAGGATTGCCGCAACAGTTGTGCCTATGTTTGAGAAAAGGAGAGGAAAAGCTTGAACATCAGTGTAAACGGTCCGAAAATACTTTTTGAGCTTCCGTTTTTAGGCGGAATCCCGATTACTGAAACCGTTGTGAACGGTTGGATAGTTGTAGCTGTTATCACAGTTATTTGTTTTATTCTCGGACGGAATTTATCAACAAGAAACCCCTCGAAAAGACAGATTCTTGCGGAAAAAGCCGTTATAATGCTCCAGAATCTGATAAAAGGAACTATGGGAGAGCACAATATGTTCTTTCTTCCCTACATCGGCGCACTTTTTGCTTATTCAATGCTTAGCAGTCTTTCAGGATTGGTAGGGCTCAGGGCTCCTACGGGTGATTTAAACACGACTTTTGCATTTGCACTTGTAACTTTTTTCCTGATTCAGTTCTTCAACATCAAAAACAAGGGAATCGGTGGTTGGCTTAAAGGGTTTACGGAGCCTGTTGCCGTAATCACCCCTTTGAATCTCATAAGTGAAATTGCAAGTCCCATCTCAATGGCTTTCCGTCATTTCGGCAACATTGCATCTGGTATTGTAATCACCGGTCTTATTTACGGTGCATTGGCAGGGCTCAGCAATCTTCTTTTGGGATGGATTCCTGTAATAGGCTCTATTCCGTTCCTGCAGGCAGGTCTTCCCGCAATACTTTCACTATATTTTGATGTATTTACAAGTTTCCTGCAGGCATACATTATATCTATGCTCACAATGGTATATGTAGGCGGTGCAAACGAGCCTAATGTAACCGTGGCATAAACTTGGTATAAAATTAAAATTTATATATTTTTTGGAGGTATTATTATGGAATTAGCAATTATTAAAGCAGCATCAGCAATTGGTGCAGGTCTTGCAATGATCGCAGGTATAGGCCCCGGTATCGGTCAGGGTTACGCTGCAGGTAAGGCTGCTGAAGCAGTTGGCCGTCAGCCCGAGGCAAAGAGTGATGTTACATCCACAATGCTTTTTGGTTGTGCAGTTGCAGAATCAACAGGTATTTACGGTCTTGTTGTAGCAATGATTCTTCTCTTTGCAAACCCCTTCATTTAAGGAAACAATAGGGGTGACACCTGTCACCCCATCAGGACAATGAGGAGGTTTAAGAAATGGAAAGATTCCAACAATTTGTATCCATTGCCCCATGGACAATGATTTTTACCTGGATAAACCTGCTTATCCTTGTGTTCGTAATGAAAAAATTCCTTTTTAAGCCTGTTATGAATATGTTTGCTCAGCGTGAAAATGAAATCGGCTCTATGTATGAAAAGGCTGAAACCGCACAGAAAAACGCAGAAGAGATGGAAAGCGAATACACCGAGAAGCTTTCTGTCGCAAAGGAAGAGGCATCCCGTATTATGAAAGATGCAACTCACGAGGCTACTCTTCGCGGAGAGCAGATTGTTTCGGAGGCACAGCAGAAAGCTTCCGCAATTGTAACAAAGGCTCAAAAAGAAATTGAACGTGAAAAGGAAGCAGCAGTAAAAGAAATCAAAGAAGATATTGCATCCATTGCAGTGGATATTGCACAAAAGGTTATTGAAAAAGACCTTACAGAAAAGGATCACGAAAGGCTCTTGGAGGAGTTTATAGAAGGCTCCGGTGAAGAAAGATGAAATCAGCGGCAATAACATATGCACATTCATTATTCTCTCTTGCGGAGGAAGAAAATAAAGAGCAGGAAATTTTTGAGGAATTGACTGAGCTTGTCGGGATATTCACTGTAAATCCCGAATATACGGTTTTACTTGATTCCCCCACTGTCAAAGTGTCCGAAAGATGCAATCTTATTGACGAAGCATTTTCAGGATGCTGTGAATATGTAAAGAATTTCCTTAAAATACTTTGCGAGAAGAAATATATTCATATTTTCCCCGAATGTGTAAGGGAGTATGAAAAGCAATACAATAAAAAACGTGGTATCGAAAAGGTTACAGCAATAACAGCAGTTCCTCTCAGCAATGAGCTTAAAGAAAAGCTTTTGATGAAGCTGAAAAAAGATACCGGTAAGACAATTGCACTTGAGCTTAGGGTTGATAAATCAATCCTTGGCGGTATAATTTTAAGAACTGAAAATTCGCAGACGGATGCAAGCGTGCGAAAAAGACTTGATGGTATCCGCACAGAGCTTTCGTCGCAGCAAATAGACTGAAGGTGATATAATGCAGCTTAAATCTGATGAAATCAGCAAAATTATAAAAGACCAGATAAAAAACTACTCAAACAAAATTGAGCAGAAAGAAACAGGTTATGTTGTTGAGGTTGGCGACGGTATTGCCAAGGTAAAAGGGCTTGATAACTGTATGAGCAATGAGCTTGTAGAGTTTTCAAACGGCGAGGTTGCAATGGCACTTAACCTTGAAGAAAACCTGGTAAGCCTTGTTATCCTCGGCACAGATGCCGAGATTCGTGAGGGAGATATAGTTAAGCGTACAGGCACAGTTGTAAGTGTTCCCGTAGGCGAAGAAATGATTGGCAGAGTTGTAAACTCTCTCGGTCAGCCTATCGACGGTAAGGGTGAAATCAAAACAACCGAGCGTCGTCCCATTGAATCCCCTGCACCCGGAATTATTGAAAGAAAGTCCGTAAGTGTACCCCTGCAGACAGGAATCAAGGCTATTGACTCCATGATTCCCATTGGTCGCGGTCAACGTGAGCTTATTATAGGCGACCGTCAGACGGGTAAATCCACAATCGGTCTTGATACAATCATCAATCAGAAGGGCAAGGATGTTATCTGTATCTATGTTGCAATAGGACAGAAAAAATCCACAGTTGCTCAGCTTGTTGATACTTTGGAGAAAAACGGTGCAATGGATTACACAACCGTTGTAGCGGCAACTGCTTCCGAGCTTGCTCCCATGCAGTATATTGCTCCCTACTCCGGCTGTACTATCGGTGAATACTTTATGTATCAGGGAAAAGATGTCCTTGTAGTTTACGACGACCTTTCCAAGCACGCTGTGGCTTACCGTGCGCTTTCTCTTCTTATACGCCGTCCTCCGGGACGTGAAGCGTACCCTGGCCACGTATTCTATCTTCATTACAGACTTCTTGAGCGTGCGGCTCGTCTTGCCCCCGAATACGGCGGCGGTTCCCTCACGGCTCTTCCCATAATCGAAACTCAGGCAGGCGACGTTTCGGCATATATCCCCACCAACGTAATTTCCATTACTGACGGTCAGATATTCCTTGAAACAGAGCTTTTCCACTCCGGTGTAATGCCTGCTGTTAACCCCGGTATTTCCGTTAGCCGTGTTGGCGGTAATGCACAGATTAAGGCTATGAAGAAAGTTTCCGGTACTCTTAAACTTCTCTATTCGCAGTACAGAGAACTTCAGTGCTTTGCCCAGTTCGGCAGCGACCTT
>JAZRFC010000032.1:0-21051 GCA_045661145.1 Clostridia bacterium
TGGTTACGAATCTTCTGACGGCTGATATCTACAAAGGGAGCAAGGTGTGTAAGCGAAATACTCTGTCCGCCGTACTGACAAGATGCAACCTGTGCAATAATCTGTGTAGAAATGTTACAAGCTGTTGAGAAGCTGTGGGGCTTTTCAATCATAGTACCGCTGATAACTGTACCGTTCTGAAGCATATCTTCGAGGTTTACAAGGTCACAGTTGTGCATATGCTGTGCAAAGTAGTCAGCATCGTGGAAATGGATAAGTCCCTGCTCATGTGCAGAAACAATTTCGGGAGGAAGAAGAATTCTCTTCGTGATATCCTTACTAACCTCGCCTGCCATATAGTCACGCTGAACGCTGTTTACGGTAGGATTCTTGTTAGAGTTTTCCTGCTTTACTTCTTCGTTGTTGCACTCGATAAGACTCATAATCTGTTCATCTGTTGTGTTGGACTTACGAACAAGAGCTCTGTTATATCGGTATGTAATATATCTGCGTGCTACATCAAATGCACGCTGATTCATAATCTGATCCTCTACCATATCCTGTATTTCTTCCACGCTTAAGGACCTGTTGATGTTTGCTGCCGCACTTTCAACATCTTCTGCAATACGCTTAATCTGGATTGCAGACATACGGCTGCTGGGTACTACACTTTCATTTGCTTTTGTGATTGCGACTATAATTTTCTCGGGGTCGAAAGTTACTTCGGCACCGCTTCTTTTTATAATCTTCATCTCTTTCCCTCCATAAAATTATCTTTCAAAAATCGTGCACCATCATTATAACAATATCTTGTTGCTTTGTCAATACAAAATAACTATATATTGGGCATTTTTAATCTTTTTGTAATATTACCCAATAATGGCTTTATATAGGGGTTTGTGGGGGTTTTTGGCACAATTTATCCAAGAAAAAAGCACAATTTATAGAAAAATTGGCAGTTATTCTGCTATTTTTCCACTACATATTGTTGATTTTTTTATTTTGGCACAATTTTTTGTTAATATGCAAAGAAAATTATTTACTATTGCCATCTTTTATAGTATAATAAAGGTAAGAAGAGCGAGGCTCTTTTAAACATCATTTTAAGGAGGGGCACATATGAAGACTAACATTTATGTAAGAAAGATTGAACTCGGCAAGGAAAAGAAAGAAACGCTCATTAAAAAGATAGACAAGCTGGGCAAGTTCTTTGATGATGAAGCACAGGCTGATATTGTGGTTAGTGAGCAGAAAGATAAAATGATTGTCGAAGTTACCATCCGTACGGAAGGTATGATTTACCGTGCTGAAGAACGAGATGTAGAAGTTTACAATGCTGCCGATGATGTTGTTGACGCTATTACAAAGCAGATTCGCAAGAATAAAACACGCCTTGCGAAAAAGCTTCGCGAGGGCGTTTCAAAAGAAGTGGATTTCTTTGATGAAACTGTGCAGGATGATGTGGAAATTAAGATTGTGAAGACCAAAACACACCACGTTAAACCTATGAGTGCGGAGGAAGCAGTTTTGCAGATGAATCTTCTGGGGCATAATTTCTTCATTTTCCGCAATGCACAGACAAATACAACAGATATAGTTTATCGCCGTAAAGATGGTAACTACGGACTTATTGAAACAGACTGATGTTAAATATTAAGGAAGCAATTATTGTCGAGGGGAAATACGACAAAATGCGGCTTGAAAGAGTTTGTTCATCCCCTATCTTTACAACCGAGGGATTTCGGATTTTTAAAGATAAGGAAAAGCGGGAGTTTTTAAAGGCACTTGCGAAAGAACGTGGACTCCTTATTCTCACCGATTCTGACCGTGCAGGCTTTATGATACGAAACCATATCAAGGGCTTTGTGACCGAGGGCGAGATAAAGCAAGCGTATATCCCTGAAATATTCGGTAAGGAAAAAAGAAAGTCTGCCCCGTCAAAAGAGGGCAAGCTTGGTGTAGAGGGCATTGATGAAACGCTCCTTTCCGAGGTTTTGTCAAAGTACGCCTCACCTTTGGACTTAAGGGAAAAAATAACAAAAAACGATTTGTACGACAGCGGATTATACGGCGGCACAGACAGTGCCGCCGCCCGTATATCCTTGTGCAGGAAGCTCTCAATCCCCGAAAAAATTTCCGTCAATGGACTCCTTGATGCACTTAATGCACTTATTACGAAAGAAAAATTTTTAGAACTTACAGGCAAGTGATATTATGCACGACAATGTTACACCCGAACTTCATAAAAAACACAGAGCGAGAGTCAAGGAAAGATTCCTGAAAGAGGGACTTTCCTCTTTTGCCGACCACGAGGTTTTGGAGCTACTCCTTTTTTATGCTATTCCGCAAGGTGACCTCAATCCTCTTGCGCATAAGCTGATAGATAAGTTCAAAACTCCATCTGCTGTTTTCAACGCAACATTTGAGGAGCTTTGCAATGTAGAGGGAATCGGTGAGCACACGGCTATTTTAATTAAAATGATTCCAGAGCTTTCAAGGTATCACAACTCCCTTTCATTAAGGGATAAGAAATTACTTTCTACAAGCTATGATGCAGGTGAGTATGTCTGCAAGATGATAGGTGCAGAAAAGAAAGAAGTATTTTCAATAATTTGCCTTAATGCAAAAAGAGAGATTTTGGCTTTTGAAATTCTTGAAGAAGGCACGGTATCGCAAGCCAATGTACATCCCCGAAAAGTTATAGAATGTGTTATCAAGCACAACGCTTCTGCAGTGATTCTGGCACATAACCATCCGTCTGCAGGTGCGTATGCCTCGGAGGATGACAGACTTTTAACCAACAAGCTCTGTACCATTCTTGAGGGTATGGGTGTACATGTTATTGACCATATTATTGCTGTATCGCCTGAAAAATTTATTAGTATGGCCAACAGTGGTATTATGACCAACTGACAATAAAAACAAAATTGAAAGGATGATATATTATGACACTCGGACAGTTACAGAAAGATATGATTGCCGCTATGAAAGCACAGGATAAGGTGAGAAAGAATGTTATCTCCAACCTTATTGCCGCTGTTAAGAAATACGGCATTGACAATGGTGTGAGAAATGACATTACAGAGGAAATGACAGATTCCGTTATCCTTAAGGAGCTTAAGAGTGCAAAGGAACAGCTTGACACCTGCCCTGCAGAGAGAACTGAGCTTATTGCAGAGTACACCACCAATTACGAAATTATCAAGGAATATGCCCCCAAGCTTATGAGCGAGGATGAAATCAAGGCACTTCTTACAGAGAAATTTGCTGATATTATTGCTACAAAGAACAAAGGTATGATTATGAAAACCGTTATGGCTGAACTTAAGGGTAAGGCTGACGGAAAGGTAATCAATCAGGTCGTTGCCGAGCTTTGTGAATAAAAAACTGAAACAAGCACTTTGTGCTTGTTTCTTTATACGGTGAAATTATGTTAAACATTGAGAAAAACTTAACTCCCAGATTAAAAATGATTGCATCCCTTGTTCCCAAATGCAAATCGCTTTGTGACATAGGAACAGACCACGCATATGTGGCAATTTACCTTGCGAAAAAAGGGATTGCGGAGAAAATCATTGCGGCAGATATAAAAAAAGGACCTCTTACGCAGGCAGAAAAAAACATCCGTCTGTTTGAGGTTTCTGATAAAATAGAAACAAGGCTTTCAAACGGGTTTTCCGCCATAGAGAAAAACGAAGTAGAGTGTTGTATCATAGCAGGTATGGGCGGTGAAACCATTGCCGAAATACTTGAAAATGAAAAAGACTGTAAGTATTTTGTACTGCAAATGCAATCGTCACACAAAGAGCTTCGTCAGTACCTATCCACACAAGGATATGTAATTATAAAGGAAGATATTTGCCGTGAGGGAAGCAAGATGTACACGGCACTTCTTGCCACTCGGGGTGAGGGAAACGCCCTCAGTGAAATTGAAATGGAGATTGGTCCTTATCTTATTAAGAACACTCCTCCGCTTTTTTACGATTATGTAAGGTACAGATTATATGAAATAGACAGTATACTGAGCAAGATGGGAGAAAACACAAGCTCCAGACGTGAGCATTATGAAAATCTCAAGCGAGAATACGAAATTCTTCTGAAAGGGGAAACGAAATGATAAAGCTTTCTAAAATAACAGATTATCTTGAAAAAGAATTCCCTCCCGAATATAAAGAGGATTTTGACAATATCGGTCTTTTGGTTGGGCGTGGTGACAAGGATGTAACAAAGCTGCTTCTTTGCCTTGACGCAAACAAAAATGTGGTGCAGGAAGCAGTTGAAATCGGCGCAGAGCTTATTATCACTCATCATCCCGTAATATTTAACCCCGTTAAAAGTGTTACCGATTCAACAGATTTTGGTGAAATGCTTGTATCTGCGATTGAAAACAAAATTTCCATATACAGCGCACACACCAATCTTGATTCAGCCCCCGGTGGAATTACTGACACGGTATGCGAAAAATTAGGGCTTACGGCTTTCGGTAATCTTGAGGGTAACTTAGGCAGGATTTGCCACGCACAGGCAGGGGAAACCGCAAAAAACCTCTGTTCAAAAATCAAAAAAGAGTTTAAGGTAGATACCCTCTACTCTACATTTGAAAAGGACAAAGAAATAAAAACCGTGGCAGTTTGTAACGGCGGGGGTGGCGGTGAGCTTCCCCAAATTGCAATGAAGCTGGGTGCAGATGTATATATTTCAGGAGATTTGAAGCACCACGAATTAGGAATGATGAAGGTCAATGACGATATTGATTTTATTGAAATCAGACATTTTGACAGCGAGAAAATTGTAACGGAAATTCTTTACAGTAAGCTTTCCGGGAAATTCGGGGAAAAGCTTCAGTTACACATTAGCAAGGCGGAGGTTTCTCCTCTGCTTGACACAGACAATATAATATGATAGAATAACCACCTGAGTAATCTGAACGGTCGCGGCAGTACGATGTACTGATGAGGAAAGTCCGAGCTTCGCAGGACAGGATGCCGGAGAAATCCCGGTGGAGGCGACTCTAAGGAAAGTGCAACAGAAATAAACCGCCGATTTATATCGGTAAGGGTGGAAAGGCGGGGTAAAAGCCCACCGACATTGCGGTAACGCTTTGTGCCATGTAAACCCCATCCGAAGCAACGCCGACAGGATTGGTTTGTCCGACCTATAATCCGACGGGCGGCTTGAGCCGTATAGAGATATACGGCGTAGATAGATGACCGTTTTAAACGACAGAACTCGGCTTACAGGATTACTCTTTTAATAACAAAAAACAGACTTCGATTGAAGTCTGTTTTTTGTTTGACAAATATTATGTTAAATATTACATACTTTTAAAATCATTCAAATTTTTGTTCAACTAATATATTGTCTTTGTTGTGTATTTCTTCAACTTCCTTTTTTACTGTATTTGAGGAAGAACTTACACCATTAATCTTATATTCATTTTCATAAGTATTGTAATACAACTCTCTAAATAGTGTCACTTTTCCATTGTTTATTTTATACAAGTTTTTAATACTACTACTTCCTACACTATTAGACATACCTGTACTTTCAAGCAGAACAATATCCCCTTCGTAATTTATAATTGCATATTGATATGTAGAACGTGAATTCTGACCACATTTTGCAAGAATACAGTAAACATTTCCTTTGTCATCAGTGTCCCATATCGAGAAACAGCTTCCGCTATAACTGTAGTTATCGGACAACACCTTTGAAGATATTACCAACTCCTCTTTACCATCATCATCCACATCAATAGTATTATAATTGATAATTCTCTGCAGAGAATTAAGGTAAGCATTATCATCTATAATACTACTATATACTTCTGATTGTATCTTAATCTGAGTTGATTCAAATTCTGACTCAAGAAAACTGTCAAAAGTCTCATCTATTATATATGCAACTGCTTCACTTACCTTTGGATTTACATGGTCACTTTCAATTGTGATACTATAGTCACCATATGTGAATCTATAGTAACACAATGGGTAATTGTCATTATTTAAATCATCGATAAACTCGTATTCACCAAAAATATTTTTAAGTTCTGCAATTGTATAAAATTCTTTGTATGGAGTGTCTAACAATTCAGATAATTTTACAATGATATGATGACACCGAACATTTTTGGGTACATCATCATTTAATTCGTAATTATAATTGTTGTGTTCATAATATAAAAGTGATTCTAACGCATTATGTTTATAATATTTCCCTCCGAGCCAATACTCTGTCGCAACTATTTCTCCATATATTTTTATGATTTCTTCTTTTGTTTTGCCAATACAATCCAACAAATTAAAACTGTTATCTTCACCTTTTCTTGTAACTATAATAACAGATTGAGAAGATGCGTTCCAATCCACATCAAACCCAAAACTTTCAGCGACAAATCTTATAGGTAAAAGTGTTCTTCCGTTTATAATCTGTGGTGCCACATCTAAATTTTTTCTTTTTCATTTAAATACGCAACATTGCTGTCTATGGTGAGCTTAATAATTTTACCGTTAAATTTCAACACCGATGTTCTCGTTGAACTATTCCATTCAACAGTTCCACCCATTTTTTCAACAACAGCTCTTATTGGGACAAGTGTACGACCATTTTGTATAACTGGTTGCTGGTCAAATTCTATTTTTTCTCCATTTAATACTACATTAATCTCTTTAGTTCTAAACTGCGATATGTTGAGTGTTTTTGTTCCTCTTTGCCCATCGCTACTCCAATAAATAATGTTTAATATATTTCCTTCAATCTCAAGTTCATCTACCCAACCATAGTTTGGATTGTCTTCTCTGTATAATTCTTTTCCATTCTTGTCAACAACCACTATATCCGGACCGTAAAATCCACTTATATATATATTTCCATATCCGTCAAATTCAAAACAATTTCCACCTCCTACATCACTTATCTTCCACTTCATTTTTCCACTATTTATATCTAACGCATATAAAATATGGTTTACTGCAATATAAACTGTATTGTTATTTGTATATATATTAGAAATTGTTTCAACTTCTGATGTCATAACTGCTTGTTCTGTAACATATTTCCATAACAATTTACCACTCTTATATGCCTGAATTACTCCATGACATTCAATGCGCAAACCCTCATATAAATTTTCATCTTCAATTATATCAAGGGTTACATTTATTCCTTGCTCACTATGTAACGAATTAGCTCCAGCACTAACAAAACTGGAAATACAAACACATACTACTAAACAAACAGACAAAATTAACTTTTTCATGAATCAAACCTCCTCAAACAAGCGTAATTGCATAATATCCTATTATGATTTCTAGAATCAAATAAAACATTGTTTTAGGTTTATTATATTTTCCGCTTGAAAACATACCTGACAATACAAACACAGAACCTATCAATATGACAGCCATAACACCTTTTATATTATTCGGTACAATATACTTAATATCCATACCCCCCGGTTTCCAACTCGTTGTTGACGGAGTTTCTATCTTTTGTTGTGTCAGCAATCTGATTATTATTAATGATGCAACAGTGCCCACAAATACATATAAATCATGAATGGCATTTGAAACTGTTTTTCCCAAATCACATTTAGGACATTTCCCGTTCTCTTTCTTAGTACCGCATTTATCACAATACATAACTTTCTCCCCTTGTATTTTATTTTGCCCTTATTATAAACCATTTTGGTTTATTTGTCAATAGACCAAAATGGTTTATGGCATAATAACTATGGGGTGTTTGATTATGTATAAGCGTATACGTGAATTGAGAGAGGATAATGATTTACTCCAGAAACAGCTTGCAGAATTTTTGCATTGCTCCCAAGTAGCTTATTCAAGATATGAATTGGGAACACGGGACATTCCCACCCAAGTATTAATCAGTCTTGCAAAATATTATAAAACAAGTACAGATTACATTTTGGGATTGACAGATAAAAGATAATCGATATAAAAAATGCTTGAAAGCTAAGGGCTTTCAAGCATTTTTTATATCAAATTTAATTGTTTCAATACAAACACCCACAGGAAAACAGTTAGAATACAGATTGCCGTGTTAAAAGCTACAATCTGTGCGGCAAGTTCACCGTCACTGTCCATCTGCAGAGCCATAGGATATGATGAAACTGCCGTGGGTGATGCCAATGCAGAAATGAGAAGAGCAATGTCTCCTCCGCGCATTCCCATAAGTACCGCTATAAATATTCCTGCAAATGGAATTACTACAAGCTTTCCCGAAACGGCAATTATAATTTGTTTAAGATTTCCTTTAATACTTCCAAGGTTTACTGACGCACCCAGAAGAATGAGCGCAAGGGGGGTAGCAATTTTTGCCACATCTCCTATTGATTTTTCTAGAAGTGTGGGAAGCTTTATTCCCGAAACCAGCACGATTATACCAAGAATTGATGCAATGATAAGGGGATTTGTAACAACTCCCTTGAGCATCTTTTTAAGGCTTGGTTTTCCCCCTCGGAAAAATTCCAGCACAATTACCGATAAAATGTTTAAAAGGGGTACAACAATTGCAACTGCAACGGAAATTTTTCCTGCAATCCCCTCTCCGCAGATTGAAACGCAAAGAGGCACACCGAAAATAACAAAGTTACTGCGGCACATTCCCTGCACCATGGCACCTCTTTTGGCGTTATCCTTTTCAATAAGCGAAACTATTATGGCAGACAGCAAAAACGCACCAAGGATTGCGCCTGCGGCATAAAGTACCGTACCAATATCTTTTATATCATCCACGGAAGAATTATATAAATTATAAAATATGAGTGCAGGAAGAAAAACCTTGAAGATTGACGCATTCATCTTCTTTACTGTATTATCATCAAATACTTGTATTTTACGCAGAAATCCACCCAACAGCATCAATATCAGAAGAGGTGCTATAATCTCAAAAGAAAGCTTTAAATTTTCCATAACTAGCTCCAAACGTCATTTCGTGATTCGCCTTTTATAAAAGCATCTATATTGTCTGCAGTCATAGAGATACATCTTTTCCTTGCTTCCACCGACGACCACGCTGTATGTGGGGTGTAAACAATTCTCTCTTTATTTTTAATATTCATTATGGGAGAATCAGCCTGAGGAGGCTCGGTTGTAAAGACATCAAGTGCCGCACCTCCGATAATCCCCTCATCAATTGCCTCTGCAAGGGCTTTTTCATCTATGACGGCACCTCTGCCGACATTAACTATGTATGCAGATTTCTTCATCATTTTAAGCTCTTTTTTGCCTATAAGATGCATTGTTTTTTCATTAAGAGGGGCGTGTACGGAAATAATGTCACATTCTGTAAGAAGTGTAATGAGGTCAACATTTTCGTACTTTTCCTTACGGACTGCACCGCTGATACTTGAATAGCACACCTCTGCACCGAAAGCGGCTGCACAATCAGCCACTGCTCTGCCGATTGCACCCATACCGATAATGCCCCATTTCTTGCCTGCTATTTCAAAAAACGGTTTTCCAAGGTGATTCGCAACACCGCTTTTACTGTAGCTTCCGTCTTTCACAAAATCGTCATAGTAACGCATATTTTCCATCAGCATAAAGAGAAGTGCAAAGGTATGCTGACACACGCTTTCCACACAATACCCGGGAACATTTCTGACACGGATATTGTTTTCTCTGCAATATTCTATATCCACATTGTTATAGCCTATTGCAAAAACACAGATAAGCTTGAGATTTCTTGCCTCCTTAAGAACTTCCCTGCCAAGCTGTACTTTATTAATGACAACCACATCGGCATCCTTTATTCTTTCGGCAACCTCTCCACTGAGAGTATTTTCGTATTTTACACATTCTCCAAGCTTTTCTATGCAGGAAAACTCCATATCGCTCCCCATTGTTGCTGTATCAAGAAGAACTATTTTCATCAGTTATCCTCCAGCTTTTTAAGCTCCTTCATATCCGTATCGTTGTTATCATTCTGTTTAGTATTCTTAAGGATTTTAAGGTCATAGAAGCTGAATTCCTGTACCTGTGCTTCCCCGTCACCCTCAAGCTTTACCTTTGCAATACCCTTTAAAATAGTGGTGCTCTGCACAATACCCTTTCCGTTGGGAGTAGACACCACAGCACCTACTGATGGAGCAATCTTTGAAAACTCGTCATAGCAGTTCTGCTCATATTTAAGGCAACACATAAGCCTTCCGCAATTACCCGATATTTTGGTGGGGTTAAGAGAAAGTCCCTGCTCCTTTGCCATTTTGATTGACACGGGATGAAATCCGTCAAGATAAGTGCTGCAACAAAGACTTCTTCCGCAGATGCCGATACCACCGAGCATCTTTGCCTCGTCACGGATACCTATCTGACGAAGCTCAATTCTTGTTCTGAATACTGCAGCAAGGTCCTTTACAAGCTCACGGAAATCGACTCTTCCCTCAGCTGTGAAATAGAAAAGAATCTTGTTTCCGTCAAAGGTATATTCAACATCCACAAGCTTCATATCAAGGTTATGGGCTGCTATTTTTTCCTCACAAATCACAAAGGCTTCCTGCTCTTTTTTCTTGTTCTTTTGAACCTGAGCCTTGTCATTTTCGGTGGCTATGCGCACTATTTCCTTGAGGGGAGAAACAATTTCCTCCTCCGTAATTTCCCTGACAGACATAGAAACCTTTCCGTATTCAAGCCCTCTTGAAGTTTCTACGATAACCTCTTCTCCTACCTCGGGATTATGTTTTCCGGGGGCAAAAAAGTAAGCCTTTCCCGTATCTTTAAATTTAACTCCTACTACCTTTACCATGGATATCCTCCCAACAATTTATAAGCATATTCATTATCCACAGCTCGTAATTCATTGATTTATTAAGCTGTGAACGGGTTTTTGCCGTTCTTTCTATAATGCTCAGCACCGATGCAAGCGTAACCTTTGAAGAAAAAGCTTCAATATACGGCATCATATCGCTGTTAATTATGCGGCCGCCCGACTTTTGTGCCATAACATCACGCATAAAGCTTGTGAATAAGTCAAAATACAAATCGCAACCGACAAACTTTGTCTTGCTTTTTACTCCGAAAGAATCCGCAATCTCCAGAACGGAAACTCTGTCACCTGTCATTTTAGCGATTCTTTCAAACATTGTTTTTCTTATGCTAAAAAACTCCTCATCCTCGCAGATATCTATTGCCCTGCCGATAATTCCGCCGCTGTAAAGGGCCGCAAAGGATACTATATCCTTTTTCAGGGGATACTGACGAAGGATGAAATCATATATTTCTTTTTCAGCAAAAGGCTCAAACTCTACCCTGCTTCCCCTTGACCTGATGGTAGGAAGAAGATTCTTTATATTTTCTGAAAGAAGAATTATAACCGCATACTGAGGAGGCTCCTCAAAGGATTTTAAAAGAGCGTTCTGTGCCGCATCGTTCATATTGTCTGCACCGCGGATTATAAAGATTTTCCTTTCCGAAAGAGCAGGCTTTATATACAGCTGCTCATTCATAGAACGAATGTCGTCAACTGTTATACTTCCCTCTCCGACGATAATGAAAAGGTCGCTGTGTGTGTTTGCCGCGTGCTTTTTGCAGTCGGGACACACTCCGCAAGGTTTTACATCCCCGGTGCAATGGATTGCATTTGCGAAAATCCTTGCACAGGTGAATTTGCCGACACCTTTCATTCCCTCAAAAATGTATGCTTGCCCTACTTTGTTATTACGGGCACTTGAGATAAGAGTCCGAAACGCCTTTTGAGTCGTAAGGTAATTTGCCATTTTATCACCGTCCGGCGTTCAAGTTATATTTTTTGTTTGCCCATTTTATAAATTTGATTACTACCACATTGAGTATTACTGCCACTATTGCTACAAAAGCACCTACAAGAAGTCCGTTAAACACTCTTGAGTAAATAGTGCCTGCCGCCGTAAACACATGGCAGAAGCTATTTATAACAGATGCAAAAAGGATTGAGCTTGCAACTGCAAATCCCCATCTGATAAGCTTTATGTCGGTATTTTTAATATAGTATACCAAAAGCACGAGAGAGGGCCATCCGATAAGAAATTCCTTTGTTCTCGGGCGTGCTGACATCACATCCGCTATACTGTTACGCATCAGCGTTTCAATAGCGGAAATTTTTGTAACATTACCGCTTCTGATAAGATAAATAAGTGCCACACCAGCCGCACAGACACCCAGAATAACCCAATAAACCTTGATTTCCTTGTTAAGAAAATCAATAACATTTTCTACACACTTATCCTTATCATCACTAAAAATAAATCCGTATGCCGCAACACTGTACAGTATGGGAACTATCAAAGAAAGCTTGATTCCGCGGAAAATGAGAGAATTAAGATAGTAATCAAGTCCCGAAAGAAGTGATGACTGTATAAATCCCATAAGAGAAAGTGTAACAACTGTCACAATCACGGTCAAAAGAGTGAGTACTGCTGTCTTATACTTTTCTTTCATCACCTTCAAAAATGCCATTACTACCGTTATGGCAAAGCAAGGTGCAAAAGAAGCAAAGAGTGTGGGAATCAAATACAAAAGACTTTCAGGCATCTTCAATGTAATGACACCCGCAAGCAAAGATGCTATAATCCCCAAAACTTCCAATTTGTTCATTCGGCTTTGGAAAAGAAGTTCAAGCATTGTCACACCCATAATAATCATAAGTATTACGGCAATAGCTGATACCGTGCGTCTGTTTACTGAATAATCAAATACGGTATCATAGTTTTCTGTATTGTAGCCGATGCTTTCAAGCTTTTCCATAACAAGGCGTGTTGCCTCATTGGTTTTATTGCTTTTAGCAAGGACTGTATCTATCCCGCTTGTGAACTGATTGATGATAACAAACCTTAAATTCCTGTCCACCACGGAATTAAGAATCTGGTGATAACGAGCCTCCACAAGGTCCTCGTTTTTAAAGTCCACCGTTTCATAGCTTCTTAAAACCCGTCCCTCGGCCGCATCTATCAGCTTCTGATAACCGATAGGCTTCTGATTTGAAAGCTGGTCCTGATTTTCAGTAACTATGAGATAGAGCTTTTTCTCCTTAATGAGCTTACACATAGCCTCATAATTTTTCTTGGAGTAAGGAGATTTTTCATCATATTTCCCATTGTCCTTAAGGTTTATATACTTGATGTTATATTTATCGACAAACTCACCGATACGGTTAATATATTCGGTATTGGTAAAGCCCCCGAACATCATTGCAAGGGAAATATCAAACCCCTTATTATGAGCATTTTCTATTTTCTTCTCATTAAAACCGATGGCAAATTTCTTACTGTCAAGTCCACCCTCATAAAGTACAAAAACGTCCATTCCGTTTTGGGTGGAAAGCTTCAAATATTCTTCTCTGGTATATTTTCCCGGCATCCAAACATTAAGAAAGTCTTTTGTTTCGGGATTCTTTGTGATAATTAAGAAGCTTTGTTTACGGATTTTCGGGTCATCTTTTAAAAGCGATACAATAGCTTCACTCTCTTCATCATATTTTGTACAGATATCCCTGTAATTTATGCAGGTTAAACGACCCTCCGTCACCAGCGTGCTGAGACTTTCTTCTGCAATACTGACAGTTTTCACGCCCATTTTTTTGTTTTCTGCAAGAGAATTTTCAAATTCATCTTCTGTAAGAGCCTGATAGGCATTGTTATAATTAAGTGCAAAAACCACATCGTTATTCTTTGCCTCATTGGAAATACGCATGGTGAAAGTAGGTATGAGCATAGACGCAAGTATAAGTATTACTGCAATTCGTATTATGATATGTTTTTTATTCATTCTTCTGCTCCTTTATTCTGCGGCACATCCGCATTTTTGCTTTTGAGAATCATTCTGACAATACCCGAAACCCACAGTATACCTATGTATATTACTCCGCAGGCTGAAAGAGGCACGAGGAAGAAGACTCTGTCCTCCGTGACAGAGGGCATTACCAATTTAAACAGCAGGAAAACAACCAATGCACTTGCACCTGCAAATACTATTTTGAAAATATTTTTTATAAATTCACTGTCAATATAATTTCCCGTAACCCTCTTCATTGCAAGGGCAATACTGATTGCATAAAGAGTAAATAAAACCGTAGTCGTCACAGCAATTGCCACTACGCCGTAGCCACTTACAAAAATATTCATAACGGGCTTTAACGCTATTACAAGGATTGTTCCTGTTACCGTATAGGAATATTTTCCGTCAAGATACAGAATTTTGTTAAAAAGCTCCTGACAGACATAGCCAAATGCACCAAGGGTATATATGGCAAAAAGTATGCCCGTTGTCTTTGCAAGTTCGGAAGTAAATTCTCCCCGTTCATACAAAAGAGAAATAACATTTGTACCAAAGCAACTTGTAACAAGGATAAACGGCACAAATATGGAAAGCATTATTATTATCATATTCCTCAGAAGGGATTTTACATAATCTATATTGCCCTCTTCATAATTTTTGCTGATTGACGGGAAAACCACGTTACTCATTGCCACCACGAATACGCTGGCAATTGTTATGAAAAGATTTGATGCATAATTTATGGTAGATGCCACACCGCTGTCACCGCTTACAAAAGCCTTATCAATCATAAAGCACACCTGAAACATCATATTGGAAATGAAAATCCAGATGATTTCGATGTTTTTTCCCGATTTTAAAACTTTCTCTTTCTGTTTTACAATGAAACGGTATCCGCTTTTGTAGAAAGACGGAAGCTGAATCACTATGTGTAAAAACCAGCCGATTGTTGTAACAATACCTACTGTTATGATGTCTATATCAGGAACAAAAAGAGAACAGATAATAATGACATTGAACGGAAGGCTCATAATCGAGCTTATAAAGAAAATCTTGTTATTCTGCAGTACACCTGAAATTATGTATGCTATCAGAACAAAAAGAAGTGACGGAAGCATAATGTACATAAGCCTTAGGGCAATATCCATCGTCCCATCTTTAAGTCCCGGAAGAAGAACACATACAATCGGCTTTGCACCAAGATACATTAAGGCTGTTGCCAAGAGGGTAAAAAGAGTGGTTTTTCCGATGAATCGGGATACATATGCCCGTTTTTTCTCCTCCGTGGAATTTTCTGCTTTGTTAAGGTTTTTTATCACAAGGGTTGAAAGAGCAACTCCCACACCTGTAAAAATCAGATTTACAAGTCCGAAAATCTGAAAATACATATCGGTATAAGTGCTTGCACCGAAAACCGAAGCAAACACAATGTCCCTCAAAAAGCCGATTCCCTTTGCGATAAGTATTCCTAAAACCACTATTACATATGTCAAGCCGTTCACTCTTTCACCTCCGTTTCATACATAACTCTTCAACTATATATTGTACACCATTTTCACAGAATAGTCAAGATTTTAACAAAGTTTAGTGTGTCGGAAACTTTTATTTTTTGAGAATTTGACTGAAAATATTTACAAATCTTTTTTATGGACAAACGGTGCAATTTATAATATAATATTTGTATAAATATCAGGAGTAAAAAAATGAAAAAATTTATCTTTGCATTCATTTTAATATTACTGTGTATTCTTCCACTTTCCGTTTTAGGTGCAGAACAGTTCTCATACTCATTTGAAACGCAAGCGGATGCAGATATGTGGTTTGGTGGTATTTTTGACGATTCCAACCCCTCGGAGGGCGGCTTTTCGCTATATGTAAACAACCCCTTTGGCGAAATGCGTAATGACCGTGCGACACATGTCATTGATTATTCTCCGGATATCAGTCTGGAGAGTGGCAAGGTTTATACGTTAAGTGGTTATGTGATGAATCCCATGAGTGACTCCCCACCCTCTCTCCGTGCTTATGCAGACCGTGGATCAGGTTCCAATACCGTAATAGTTACAATCAGCGGTATAGGTGATGAATGGAGCTATTTTTCCACTACTTTTTTTGCAGGAGAAGGCGGAGAATACAATCTATCCCTGCATTTTTCAGGATGCAGCGTTGATTTTGGTTTATTCGTGGACGAGCTTAAGCTGGAGGAAGTTTCCTGCACACTGTCCTCCCTTAATCTCAACGGACCCGATGAGATTATGATTCCTGCTACGGGTAGTATAAAGAATTATTACAGACCTTTTCTTCTGACTACTGAAAATCAGGCGGTTTACATACTCTCAGGCTCCAATCTTCACTTTTCAGTACCTGACATCAAGGGAATATCCTTTAATTCAAGAGATTTTTCTCTTACAGTTACTCATGAAGCATCAGTAAATGATAATGTTTCCATCACCTGTGTTCTTCGTAATTTCAAGGGACTGTCCCCTGCATTTATACCAATTACGCTTACAGACAATATTATTGACAATTCTGATTTTTCCAAAGATGATATGCTTTGGAAAAGTAATGCTGAAATAAGCTTACTTAATGAAAACGGCAACAGATACATTGAAGTTCCAATGTCTGATTATGGCGGTCTGGGATATTACACCACAATTACCTATAACAATTCACAGCTTTTGCATAAGGGTGCTCTTTACGTTATAAGAGCGCGGGTAAAATCCGATACTCCCGACAAAGCAACCCCCATCCACGCAATGAACACAGCAGAAATACACGGTGCAACGCTCTACTTTACGGTAACGGATATTTCGGACGATGAATGGACGGAGGTTTTTGCCGCATTTATACCCGAAGAGGACGGTATATACGATATTGCTCTTAACCTTTGCTCCCAGACAGATTGCACCATATTTATTGATGACATCAAGCTTTCCTGTGAAACTCTTTCTCCTGAATATATCACAATGCATGCTCCGAGAAATATTGCTATTTCCAATGCTCAGACAACCTACCCTTTTTCCGCTTTACTCCGTAATCAGCTTGGTGATATTCTTCCGTCAGATGATGTTCTGATAGAAATTTCCGAAAATGACGGCTCTTTCTATTTTGATAATCTAAATAACACCATTACAGTTTATCCCGACACTACCGAGGGAATATATACATTGACTGCAACGTATCTTCCTGACCCTGATATTTCTGCTTCACTTGATTTTACAATAGGCTTTGACTATATCGGTGACGGAACATTTGAAAAAACCATTCCCAATGAATGGTGGATGGTTGCTTCCCCTTATGAAAGCTCCCTTTATATGCGCAATGACGGTACCAGCCGCAGAGCACTTATCAACTGTAACGGAAGCTATTTTATGCTTCTCAACAACTCCTATGTGCATCTGTTGAAAAATATACCGTACGTATTCAATTCAGCTTTTTCCGCGGCAACGGATTGCACAGGCACATTGTTCATTGAAACCCTTGACAATCAGATGCTTCCTCTTGCACAATTTTTTATAGCAGGAGGTACAACGCTTGAGGAAAAGCGGCTTCCTGAACTTTTCCTTGCAGAAGAAGATGCAGTCGGAAGACTCTTCTTTTATTTTGAATCCAACAATGGTGAACCCTTTACACTGTATGCCGACAACCTTTCTTTGAAAATTGCATCAATAATTGCAGTAAATCCCCATATTGTGGGTAATCCTGTTGTTAATGGTGCTGTTGAAGCTGAGTTTACACTCTTTAATAATATTGCAGAAAGTTTCGATTCCTCTGCCTGTTTCGTAAATTGGTATGTCAGCGACACTCAAAACGGCGTATATAAAGAAGTAAGTACGTCGGAAAAAAACATTTATTTTGATACAACATTTATAAATAAATATGTGTGTTTTGAAGTCACTCCTGTATGTCCTGTTACCGGATTTTCCGGAAACACGATACGTTCAATGCCTTTTCTTGTAACGTATGATTCGCAGGAGAACGGTACACCTCACACCTCCTTTGTTCCCATAATTGAAGATGCTACGGTGAAGGATATACATTTCTCCGATATAGATTCCCATTGGGGAAAAAAATATATTGAAAAGCTTGCAAAAAGCGGCGTTGTCAACGGAAAAAGCAAAAACAAATTCAAGCCCGATGACAGTGTTACAAGAGCTGAATTTTCAAAAATGCTGAGCATGGCTTTTTCTGTAAAAATTTCTGTTGATTTGCCGTTGTTTAACGATGTGAAAAGTACAGATTGGTATTATGACTATATCAATTCTCTGTACCTTGTCGGTATCGTTAAGGGGACATCGGATACATCATTCTCCCCGCAAAGGACAATTACAAGAGAAGAGTCGGTGGCAATGATTATGCGGCTCTACAACCTTGCATCTAAAAACGCTGTTAGTCCCGATGAAAACATTTCTTTTAAAGATGAATCACAAATTTCCTCCTGGGCTGTTGGAGATGCTGAAAAGGCAGTTTGGCTCAATATAATCCAGGGAACTTCAAGCGGAAATTTTGCACCGAAACGAAATCTTACCAGAGCAGAAGCGGCCGCGCTTATATGCCGTTTAGCTGAAACCTTATACTAAACAGAATGAGTATGACAAAATTTAGTCATACTCATTTTATTTTTCTTTCTATATCTTCACACAAAGGAGCACATATTGATATATTTTCCTTTGTCACGGGATGTATAAAAGATATTCTTTTGCAATGGAGCAAGGTTTTCTCTCCTTTTTGTATAGCCCCGTACAAGCTGTCACCGTATATGGGACAGTTCATATAGCTCATATGAACTCTGAGCTGATGTGTTCTTCCCGTAATGGGGAAAAGTTTCACAAGTGAAATTTCGTTTTGGATTTTCACTGTTTTGTATTCTGTAACAGCATCCTTTCCGTCAGGAGAAATACATCGCAGAATTCCGCTTTCGTTTTTCTTTTTTATGGGTGCTGATATTACTCCATCTTCAGGATTTAACACTCCGTTTACAGCAGCAACATACTCTTTTGCTATTCTGCCGTTTTTCATTTCATCTGTTAAATAAGCGGCAGAAACAGGATTCTTGGCTATGAGAACAACTCCCGAGGTATCGCGGTCAAGCCTTGTTATAACATGAAATTTACTGTCTTTTCCAAGATAGTAAACAACACCGTTTGCCAAAGTATCCTCTATGTGCCCTTTTGATGGATGAGTGGACATTGAGCGAGGTTTGTTTACTGCAAGTATATCCTCATCCTCATAGATTATATCAAGAGGTATTTTTGCAGGGACTATATTGGGGGAACCCTTTTCTGTCACTGAAACTTTAACTACATCACCTAAAGAAGCTCTTTCTACAACCTTAGCAGGCTTACCATTAAGCAGTACCCCGTCATCTGTCCGTTTTAGTCTGCGGATAATTGTTTCGGAAAGTCCCACTTTTTTCTTAAGGATATGCTCTATTCTTTTATCTGCTAAATCCTTGTCTATAATAATTTTGATTTCTTTTTTCATAGCATCAATAAAATACCTCAACAAGCCTGAGTCCGCAGGCAGGAAGTGTAACACCTGCTTTTTCTCTCGATTTTTGTTCAAAGATTTCATCAATCACACTTAAGGGGAGCTTGCCCTCACCTATGCCAAGCAAGGTGCCGACAACAATCCTCACCATATTATACAAAAATCCGTTGCCGTTGATTTTTACAGATATAATTCCGTTTTCTTCCGTAATATCAATGAAATTGATTGTTCTTATTGTTGATTTTTTAGTTTTTCCCAAGGAGCTGAAGCCTATAAAATCATGAGTACCGAGAAGCTTCTCCACACCTTTTTGCATAGCTTCAATATCAAAATCCCTGTCGGTTGCAAATACATACTTCCTTATAAATACATCAGGCTTTTGTGTAGCTATCTTATATTCGTAGGTTTTGGAAACGGCATTTAACCTGCTGTGGAAACGAGGCTGTACTTCCTCAACGGATTTCACCAAAATGTCTTCAGGGAGATACTGATTCAAATAATCTTTTATTTCCTGACAGTTAAGTGAGGTATTGCATTTGAAATTTGCTACCTGTCCATCCGCATGAACTCCGCGGTCAGTTCTTCCTGATGCGAAAATTTCTGTGGGCATTCCGCACATTTTTGAAACTACATTTTCAAATTTTTCCTGAATTGTGTTTTGCGTATTTCCTTGCTTCTGCCAGCCGTTATACTTCGTGCCGTCGTAGGAAACCACAATTTTATAATTTTTCATATAGACCTCCACCCTAAAATTGCGGATTTGAATTATATTATTATTATAAAACAGAATAATTAAAAAGAGCAAGATATTTTTAAAAATACTTGAAAAAATTCTTGACAAACTCTTTCCTTTACTGTATAATTTTTAAGTGTCCGCAAATGGATATAATTCAAAAGTGGCCCGTTGGTCAAGCGGTTAAGACACCGCCCTTTCACGGCGGTAACACGAGTTCAAATCTCGTACGGGTCACCATGAGGGCTTTTAGCTCAGTTGGTTAGAGCAACCGGCTCATAACCGGTCGGTCCGGGGTTCGAGTCCCTGAAGGCCCACCAAAGCGAAAACGAGAATGCCGTCAAGGTGTTCTCGTTTTTTGCTTTGGTGAGGTTTTTGGGGACTCGAACCCCGAGGGGGCAACAAAAAATCCCACCCGCAATTGCGAGTGGGATTTTTATTAACTTTAAACTTATGCAAGTTCAGCGAAGTACTTGATTGTACGAACCATCTGGCTTGTGTAAGAGTTTTCGTTGTCATACCAGGAAACAACCTGTACCTGATAAAGGTCTTCACCGATAGGAGCTACCATTGTCTGTGTAGCGTCGAAGAGAGAACCGTATGTGATACCTACGATATCAGAAGATACGATTTCGTCTTCATTGTAACCGAAAGAAGCACTTGCTGCTGCTTTCATAGCTGCATTGATGCCTTCCTTAGTTACGTCCTTGCCCTTAACAACAGCTGTAAGGATTGTTGTAGAACCTGTGGGAACAGGAACACGCTGAGCAGCACCAATAAGCTTGCCATTAAGTTCGGGAATTACAAGACCGATAGCCTTTGCAGCACCTGTAGAGTTGGGAACGATATTAACAGCACCTGCACGAGCACGGCGGAAGTCACCCTTTCTGTGGGGACCGTCAAGAATCATCTGGTCGCCTGTGTAAGCATGGATTGTAGCCATGATACCTGACTGGATTGCTGCGTAATCGTTAAGAGCCTTAGCCATGGGAGCAAGGCAGTTTGTTGTACAGGAAGCAGCAGAAATGATTGTGTCTTCCTTTGTAAGAGTATCTTCGTTTACGCTGAATACGATAGTCT
>JAZRFC010000033.1:0-3185 GCA_045661145.1 Clostridia bacterium
AATACAGAATTTTTTAATGGTATGCGCTTTGGTACCATCTTCCCATACGGGGCGCACATCAAGCGCCTCGTCAGAATATCCGTTTTTTAAAATATCTTCACAGTTCTGCCTGAATATAATATCGGCATAGCTCATAGTATAGCCCCCGCTTTCTTAAGCATTTATATAATTTTATCATTTTCGCAATTATAAGTCAAGCAGTCAGTATAGAAGCTAAAAAAATTTTAATTTCGTCTATTGAACAAGGTGGGCAGCTGTGCTATAATGAGTCTGCAAAGCAAACTTATTGAATTAAAATCAGATAGCATAGAAGGGAAGATTTAGAATGGATTTACTTAAACTTTCAGAAAGCTATTACGAACAAATGCTTGAACTTCTTCACGACATATGCGTTATTCCGGCACCTTCAGGATTTGAGGAAAAAAGAGCGGAATTTGTACTCAAATACCTTAAGGATTTAGGTATTGATAATGTGCACATTGATGCAGCAAAAAATGTGGTTTGCACTCTTGGCGAGCCAAGCGATGATATAACGCTTTTTATGGCTCATACAGATACTGTATTTGCCTCTCAACTATGTTGACGACGGTGAAAAGATTTATTGTCCGGGTGTAATAGTCGATGCTGCCTGTCTTGCTATTATGCTTGTGTGTATAAAACATATTGTTAAAAGTAAAATCAAATTAAACCGAACCATTATGTTTGTAGCTAATGCGTGCGAAGAAGGTCTTGGCGACCTTAAGGGCTGCCGTCAGATTTTCAAAGACTATGGCGACAGGATAAAGCATATGTTCACCTTTGATGGCGGCTGCCATCATTTGGTTGATGATAGTGTCGGCTCTCACCGTTACGAGGTATCTGCCATAACAGAGGGCGGTCATTCATTTGGTGCATTTGGTAATCGCAACGCTATAAATGTGCTCGCAGGCATTATTTCGGAAATATACAAAATCGAGGTGCCTGAGAAAGAAAACTGTAAAACTACATACAATGTAGGCACCATAAGCGGCGGCACAAGTGTAAACACAATAGCACAAAATGCCACTATGCTTTGCCAATACCGTTCCAAGGATGCACAGTGCCTTGCTATTATGGAAAAGAAGTATGCTGAAATTTTTGAAAACGCAAAGAAAACTTGTCAGGAATTAAAGGTTGAGCTTGTAGGTAACCGTCCCTGCATGGACAATATGGACATGGATAAATTAAATGCACTTTCCGATTTTGTATGCTCTGTTCAGGCAAAATACACTGGCTGCGAAGTAAAAAGGGGCAGCGGCTCAACCGATGCTAATATTCCTCATTCTCTCGGTATACCTGCAATATGTGTAGGTGTGTATATTGGCGGCGGTGCTCATACAACTAAAGAATGGCTCCTGAAGGAATCATTAAAACCCGGTTTTGGAATCGCTATGGAACTTATTTTAACTGAAGGGCAAAAATAATATAGATTGATGCAACGAGATTAACTTTTTTCCGACTTAAAACTAACATAACGTGGTGATTTTGTTGAATGCTGTCAAAAGAGAATAAAACTTTACAGAGGTTATGTATATGATAACAAAATACAAATATTGGAGATAAGAAAACCGAAACTGGGCAGAAGGTAAACAGCATATATTTTAATTGTAAGAATAATAAAATAGGAGTGATTTTATGTTAACAAAAACGATAAATTCGGCATCTGTTGCTTCAAAATCCGAAAGGTTTGAAGTGCTGGATATTGCTAAGGGAATAGGTATTTTCTTTGTGGTTTTTGCACATATAAACAGCACACCAGCTCTTTTAGCATACATATACTCATTTCATATGCCGTTGTTTTTTATGATTTCCGGTATGCTTTTTAATAAAGAAAAATACCCTCATTTTTCATGTTTTATAAAGCGAAGAATCAAAACTTTGATATGTCCATATGTTTTATTCTATATAGCTTCTCTTTGTATCGTGTTTTTATTACAGTGTGCTACAAAGGGCTTTTCATGGACATTGTTACATAAATTCTATGAGAATTTTTTGCAAATGTTTTTATCTCAAGGTTCGGCAAAGGTTATAAATGCACCGCTTTGGTTTGTTCCGTGTCTATTTGCTGTTGAAATTGTGTATTATTTTGTCTCTAAAATAAAGGGAAGATATAATATAGTTATAATTGCGGTTAGTAGCGTTTTGACCTTCTGTGGATGGTTGCTGGAATCTGGATATTTGCCGTTTGACAATAAAATTCTCCCCTGGAGTCTGGATTCTGCGTTATTTGCCCTGGGATTTTATGCGTTTGGAAATTTGACATATGGCAAAGTAAAATATGCTGTAAAAAAGATTGAAGAAAATAAATACAGAACTTTAATAGCCGTTACAAGTGTAATATTATGTGCCATTATGCTTGTGCCGTTGGTACGCTTGAACGGCAAGATTTCGTTAGGTTCAAAAGTGCTGAATAATGGTTTTCTCCTTTACGCATCGGGATTAATTGGTACGGCAGGGATTATATCAGCGTCTGTTTTATTAAAAAAGAGTAAGCTGTTAAAGTTTTGCGGATTACATTCATTTTACATTATGGCAACTCATTATATTTTCAGAATGATTTATCTGGGTGTAGCTTCTTTTATAAGTGTTATGATATATGACAAGAAGAGTTTTGTGCAAACCATAATTCCGTTCGTCATTGTTATGACCGCAAGCATTGTTTTTTCTATTCTCTATGACAAAGTAAAGAATAAGATATTGAATAAAAATTAGAGCTATAATGCTTGTGGTATATTTTAGTCTTAATTAAACACGGACTATTATTAAAAAACATTTGCATCTAAGAATAATATCCCTTTAATAGCCTTTTTACGGAAATTCAGTGAAAAGTAGGAGAACAGATGAAACAAATAGTTAAAAAATTTTTGTGCGGAGTTCTTTCCTTTACCTCAGTGGCACCTTTTACCGCTCTGTGTGCAAGAGCATACAATGTCGGTGATGTAATAGGAAAGGTTCTTAGTACAGATATAGTTACATATATAGACGGGGTTAAGATTCCCTCATACAATATTGCCGGAAGGACAGCGGTTGTAACACAGCACCTTAACCGTCTGGGAGGAAGTCTTAACTTCGGAGTAAGCTTTGATGAAGAAAGCCGCACGCTCTCTATTACAAACGAGGATATTTATAATACAGGTAGCAGTGCGCCTATGGGGGATACGTCAGGA
>JAZRFC010000034.1:0-11472 GCA_045661145.1 Clostridia bacterium
GCTTTTGGGGGCTTATCTTCGGGCCAATGGCGGCAATTCTCGTGAAAAACCTTTTTTTAGTAAGAAAAGCATAAACAAGGTGCGGACTTTTGTTTGCTTTTCTGGTTTTCAGAGGATGTTTCACGTGAAACAGAGAATTTAAAAGCACCCCGAAACGCATTTGTTTCGGGGTGCTTTGCTTTGTTATACTTCAACCTCTATTGTTGCAATAGTGTCGCCGTCTGCCTCGTTGAAGTTTACCTTTACTCCTTCAAGGGAAGAAATCTGTTTTTTTATTTCCGCAAAAGATGGAGCAAGGGAGGATTTACTTTCATTCAACGAAGCCTGAATTACACTCTTTATCTCTTCGGGAACGTCGTTAAGCTCCGCCATACTGACATTCATAATAAGAATGTTGCCGTCTGCTTCAAGTGTGGCTTCGCACTTCAGGCCGCTTATTTCAAGGCCCTTTTTAAAGGTGTCAATAAGCTCTCCTCCGTGTTCTTCCACATATTTCTGCAGCTCTGTTTGCTCTTTTAAAATCGAGCAAGCTGAAAAAGAAAACATAAATATAACCATCAGCACCATTGCACCGATTCTTTTTATTGTATTCATTTTCACTTTCCTCGCTTTTATTATTTATTTTAAAACAGTCTTTCCACCCATATAAGGAACAAGAACCTCGGGAACAGTTATGCTTCCGTCTTCATTCTGATAGTTTTCAAGAATTGCCGCAACAGTTCTGCCTACCGCAACACCGCTACCGTTAAGAGTATGAACATACTGTGCCTTGCTTCCCTGACCGTCTTTATACTTGATATTAGCTCTTCTTGCCTGGAAATCTTCAAAGTTACTGCAGGAGGAAATTTCTACATATCTGCCATATGAAGGCATCCAAACCTCAATATCATACTTCTTTGCAGCTGTGAAACCAAGGTCACCTATGCAAATCTGCACAACTCTGTAAGGAAGACCAAGTCCCTGAAGCACGCTTTCTGCATCTCTTGTAAGCTTTTCAAGTTCCTCGTAGGATTCTTCGGGTTTTGCAAACTTAACAAGCTCTACCTTGTTAAACTGATGCTGACGGATAAGACCTCTTGTATCTCTGCCGGCACTTCCTGCTTCTGCACGGAAGCAAGCAGTATATGCAACGTGCTTGATGGGAAGCTGACTGCCGTCAAGAATCTGCTCACGATACATATTTGTTACGGGAACTTCAGCCGTGGGAACAAGGAAATACTCTGTTCCTGCAACTTTAAACGCATCTTCCTCAAATTTGGGAAGCTGACCTGTGCCAATCATGGAATTTCTGTGCACCATAAAAGGAGGAAATACCTCTGTATAGCCGTTTTTCTCGGTATGTGTATCGAGATAGTAGTTAATTACGGCTCTTTCAAGTCTTGCGCCAAGGTCCTTATAAACAGTGAAGCGTGTACCTGTAATCTTCGCCGCAGTATCAGGGTCAAGCACGCCGAGGTCTTTACCAAGGTCCCAATGAGGCTTTGGCTCAAATCCGAAATTCTTGGGCTCGCCAAACTTTCTTATTTCAATATTATCCTCATCTGTGTCGCCGTCGGGAACAGATTCGTCAGGAATGTTGGGAATTGTAAGCATTATGCGGTTAAGCTCTTCCTCAACTTCTCTTACCTGTGCATCAAATTCCTTTATTTTTTCGGAGATTTCTTTCATTTCAGCAAAAACAGCCGTTGTGTCTTCTCCTGCCTTTTTCATTGCAGGGATTTTCTTTGTTACTTCGTTCTGCTTTGCTTTGAGACCCTCAACCTCGTAAAGAAGAGCTCTTCTCTTGTCATCAACGGCAATTATGGCATCTATATCCACATTTTCCTTTCTTCTGCCGAGAGCTGCCTTTACTTTTTCGGTTTCTCCTCTGATAAGTTTAAGATCCAACATTTTTCAAAACTTCCTTTCGTATATATAAACCTTTTATTTATAACAAATCTACAAGGCGTGTTAAATCCGCAACAGAATAAAATTCCATTTCAATTTTACCCTTGCGATTACCTTTTATTCTCACCTTTGTGCCGTATTTCTGGGAAAGAGTTCTTTCCACGTCGGGATAAAGGCTTTCTTTTCCCTTTTTAAGCTTTTCCGCTTTTTGGGGCATTTCCTTGCCTAAATTTTCCGCCTGTCTTACATTAAGGCCTTCGGAAATAATCCTCTTCGCCGCCTGAACCCTGTCTTTTCCCTCGGGAAGCGATAAAAGAGCACGGGCGTGTCCCATAGAAAGCTTATTTTCCGCAAGCATTTCTTTTATTTCATCCTCAAGAGAAAGGAGTCTCAGCATATTTGCAATATTACTGCGGCTTTTTCCGACTCTTTCACTGACCTTGTCCTGAGTCATGGAGAATTTCTCCATCAGGGTTTTGTAACCCATTGCTTCTTCAATAGGATTGAGGTCTTCTCTCTGCAAATTTTCAATGAGGGCAACCTCTGCAATCTGTAATTCGTCGTATGTCCGCACAATTACAGGCATTTCTAGTAGTCCTGCAAGCTTACTTGCGCGCCATCTTCTTTCGCCCGCTATTATACTGTAATAGCCATTCTGCCCCTCAACCACGATAATCGGTTGTATTACGCCATGCTCCGAAATCGAGTTTGCGAGAGCCTGAAGCTGTTCACGGTCAAAATTCTTTCTTGGCTGGTCGCGTCTTGGCTCAATAAGGCTTGTTTTAATCATCCTTACTTCGCTTGTCCCCTCTGTTTCAGAAGAGTTCTCATTACGGCTTGTAACACCAAAAAGAGTGTCAAGCCCTTGTCCTAATACTCTTTTCATTCTTTTTCCTCCAAAGCTTCTGAGTCAACGCTTTCTATAAGCTCTGCCGCAAGTTCTGTATAAGCTTCCGCACCTTTTGACGACTCATCATAGTATATAATAGGCTTTCCAAAACCGGGGGCTTCTGAAATCCGTACATTTCTGGGGATAATCGTCTTGTAAACCTTTCCGGGGAAAAACCTCTTTACCTCGTCTACAACCTGCATTGCAAGGTTTGTACGGGCATCGTACATTGTCATTACAATCCCCTGTATGTAAAGATTGGGGTTAAGGGCTTTCTTTATTCTTTTTATGGTTTCTATAAGCTGGCTTACACCCTCCAGCGCGTAAAACTCGCACTGTACAGGAATTATCACACTGTCTGCCGCGGTTAGCGTATTTATCGTAATAAGCCCAAGCGACGGCGGTGCATCTATAAGAATATAGTCAAACTCCTCTCTCGCTGACACAAGGCTTTCCTTAAGGCGGTTTTCACGCCCCATTACACTTATAAGTTCAATCTCAGCTCCCGACAAATCCAGATTTGACGGGCAAACAGAAAGATTTTCATATTTTGTTTGAATGGAAACATTTTCCATTTTTTCTTCGTTTATAAGGCAGTCGTAGACGGTTTTTTCGCACCGTCTTTTATCTATACCCAAACCGCTTGTGGAATTTCCCTGAGGGTCTATATCAATAATGAGGACTTTCTTTCCTGCCTTGGAAAGACACGCCGCAAGATTTACCGCCGTGGTAGTTTTTCCAACGCCGCCCTTTTGATTTGCTATTGCTATTACTTTTCCCATGGAAATCCCTCCTTTTTCTTCATTTTTATCAGTTATTATGTATTATAGCACAAAAATGTTTCACGTGAAACATTTTTTTATAAAAAAACAGAGTATTTTTCAAAAAACACTCTGTTTTCTTACTTTCAGGGTATATTCTATGTAATTTTCATCCTCGTTTTGCAAAAGTTCCACTTTTTCGCCACTGTCTTTCAGAATGTTTACAGTCTTTTTAACCGTGTTTCTGCAAAGGGGAATGTTGGAATAGCGGATTTTCTTTTTTCCGTTTGTCATTTTTCTGTTAATTTGTTTTGCTAACAAAGACATATCCTCTTGAGAAAGTTTTTCTTTAATAAGAAGTTCTGTTGCTTTTAACTGTTCTTCTTCATCGTGTATTTTTATCAATTCTTTTACCGCATCTTTATCTGCATTACTTTCTTCTATTTTAAACCTTGCCTCGGGAATTATTTTAAGAAGTTTCAACTTTTCTGAAATATATTGACTGTCTACGGCAGAGGTTTTCACTATATCATTTTTATTTATGCCGTGATAGCTTAAAAGATTATAAAAAGATTCTGCTTCTTCAAAAGGTGTAAGGTTTTCCCTTTGAAGATTTTCTATAAGACTTAGCTCTGCACATTGTCTGTCTCCTGCAAAAAGTACAATTGCCGGCACTGTTTTTAATCCTGCCATCAAGGCCGCACGAAATCTTCTGTTCCCTGATATTATTTCATAGCCATTTTGGGTTGTCCTCAATAAAAGCGGCATTAAAATTCCTACTTCTTTTACAGAAGAAGCAAGGCTACTGAGTTTTAAATGGTTATAATTTCTCCGTGTCTGGTAAGGGTTTGGTTTTATATCCCCAACATTTATATTCTTTATCTTCTGCCGGCTTATTTTCATTTAATTCATCCCTTTATACTGTTTATATAATGATTTTAACATAATAAACAGGAGTATTAAAGGAGAATTTATCGCCTTATTACAACAAAAAAGACAAGCATTTTTAAAAAATGCTTGTCTTTTTTCAAACTATGGGTTTTTTAACGGGTGTTCCTGCTTTTCTGGGGTATTTGTCGGGTGTGGAAATTACCTTTCTGATAATCACTAGGCTGTGTTCAATTCCCGAGGGGAGCTTTAGCTCTTTTATTTCTTCAATTTCTCCACCCATTTCCCTTATGGCTTTTTTTGCCTTTTCTGTTTCCTCTTTTGGCGAACTTCCCTTAAGTGCTACAAAATAACCGCCGATTTTAACAAAAGGAAGGGCGTATTCTGATAACACAGCAAGGTCTGCGACAGCTCTTGCTGTCGCAATGTCGTATTTTTCCCTGAAATTCTTATCTTTACCTGCATCTTCTGCACGAAAATGAATTGCCACTATGTTTTTTAAGCCTAATTCGTTTATTACGTCATTTAAAAAGCCTATTCGTTTATTAAGGGAATCAAGCATAGTAACATTTAAGTCATCCCTTACAATTTTAACGGGCAAGGAGGGAAAACCTGCTCCTGCACCTATATCGATAAGGCTCATTCCGTTTTCAAGCTTTTCACTTAAAATCAGAGTTATTGAATCGAGAAAGTGCTTTTCTTTTACTTCGTCAGGTTCTGTAATTGCAGTTAAATTCATAAATTCGTTGTACGAAATAAGCATTTCACTGTATTTTGCAAACAAATTGTTTGCATTTTCCGATACCTCTAAGCCTAATTTTCCTGCTTCTTTTATTAAATCCATACTTAGCTCCTTTCTCCTGCAAGATAAATAAGAAGAACTCCTATGTCCGCAGGGCTTACTCCGCTGATTCTGCTTGCTCTTCCGATGTTTTCAGGACGTATTTTTTCAAGTTTTTGCCTTGCTTCTGTCCTCAAACCGTAAACTTTCGAATAATCTATGTCCTCGGGGATGAGTTTTTTCTCGTTTTTATTAAATCTTTCTACCTGCTCGAACTGTCTTTTGATATATCCCTCATATTTTACTGCAATTTCCGCCTGTTGCCAATGAGTTTTTTCCAATTCGGGGCGTTCTTTATCAAAAGGAGCAAGGTCTTCGTAGGAAAGCTCCGGCCTTCTTATGAGTTCTGCAAGTTTTATGCCTGTTGAAAGGGTTTGACTTCCAATGTTTTCCAGATATTGGTTAATTTCTTTGCTTGGATATATATTTACTGAATTAATTCTTTCTATTTCTTTCTCTATATTAGCTTTCTTTTCAAGGAATTTTCTGTATCTTTCCTCAGAAATAAGCCCAATTTCGTATCCTGTGGGTGTCAATCTTAAATCTGCATTGTCCTGACGGAGAAGCAGTCGGTATTCTGCCCTTGATGTAAGCATTCTGTAAGGCTCATTTGTGCCTTTTGTTACCAAATCATCAATAAGAACGCCTATATATGCCTCACTTCTGTCAAAAACAACGGGGTCCAAGCCCTTGAGTTTTCTTGCAGCATTTATTCCTGCTATAAGGCCCTGTGCTGCGGCTTCTTCATATCCGCTTGTACCGTTAAACTGACCGGCACCGTAAAGCCCCGGAATATCGCGCATTTCAAGAGAGGGGCGTAATTGGAGAGGATTGCAGCAATCGTATTCAATTGCATAGGCACTTCTCATTATTTCAACATTTTCAAGGCCCTCCATAGTTTTTAACATATTAAGCTGAACATCCTCGGGGAGGCTTGTGCTCATTCCCTGAAGGTACATTTCCTCAGTAGTAAGTCCCATAGGCTCAATAAATACCTGATGGCGTTCTCTGTCAGCAAATCTTACCACCTTATCCTCAATTGACGGGCAATAACGGGGTCCTACACCGTCAATAAGACCGTTGAAAAGGGGACTTCTGTGAAGATTTTCCCTTATAATGTCGTGGGTTTTTGTATTTGTATAGGTTAAATAACAGCAAACCTTGTTTTCCTCTTTTTCTGTTGTTTCAAAGGAGAACGGAACAATTTCCTCGTCACCCTCCTGCTTTTCAAGACGGGAAAAATCCACACTTCTTGCGTGAACACGGGTGGGTGTACCCGTTTTAAACCGCATCATTTCCACGCCAAGCTTCTTAAGGCTTTCACTAAGACCGAGAGAGGGGAAGAGTCCGTCGGGACCTCCGCTGTAACTTGTTTCACCGATGATTATTTTGCCCTCCATATATGTACCTGTGGAGAGTATTACACATTTTGCATAAAATTTTGTTCCCGTATGGATAGTGAGTACAAACCCATCATCAGTTTTTTCAACGGTTTTTACCTCTGCCTGACGGATATAAAGATTTTCCTGCTGTTCAAGACGCTTTTTCATCTCAATCTGGTAAAGTCTGCGGTCTGTCTGCGCGCGGAGAGAGTGTACGGCAGGGCCTTTTCTGAGGTTAAGCATCCTTGTCTGAATCTTGGTTTTATCTGCAACCTTACCCATTTCACCGCCGAGAGCATCAATTTCCCTTACAAGATGTCCTTTGGCAGTACCGCCGATTGACGGATTACAGGGGAGATTGGCAATAGAATCAAGATTTATCGTAAGAATTATTGTTTTCATACCCATCCTTGCAGAAGCAAGAGCTGCTTCACAGCCTGCGTGACCTGCACCGACTACGGCTATGTCAAAATTGAATGTATTATCCATAATATCACTCACTTTCCAAGACAGAATTTTTCAAAAATTCTGTTAACTGTTTCCTGATTTATACTGATTCCCTCAGCTTCTCCGAGAAATGCTACCGCGTGTTCAATATCAATAGCACAGAAATCGCTGAAAAATCCATCCTCAATAGTTTCCTTTGCTTTTCTTATACTTTCAGCCGCCCTTACAACTGCTTCAAACTGTCTTTCATTGGCGATAAATGCAGGATGCTCCGCCGTACTGATTATTTCTGACACGGCTTTTTTTACTTTTTCTATGCCTTCCTGCTCTTTGGCACTGATTTCTATATATCCCTCTTTATCATTTTCACCCAAATCAGTCTTATTTGCAACTAAAATATGGTCTTTTTCTGAAATTTTTTCTATAATTTCCTTTTCCTCGTCGGTTAATTCTCTTCCGCACTCGGTTACAAAGATACAAATATCGGCATTCTTAATATAATCGTAGCTAAGCTCCACACCGATTGATTCTACCACATCACTGCTCTCTCTTATACCTGCAGTATCACCAAATTTCACGGGGATTCCGTCAATATCGGCATATTCCTCAACAACGTCACGGGTTGTACCTGCAATATCTGTTACAATTGCCTTTTTCTTCTCAATAAGGGCGTTTAAAAGAGAGCTTTTTCCTGTGTTGGGAATTCCGCAGATAGCACAGGTAATTCCGCTGTTTAACGCCTCTCCTCGTCTTGCACTCTTTTTAAGTTCAAGAAGTTCTTTTTCAATTCTGTCAAGCTTTTCTGAAAGTTCTCCGCCTGCAAAAGTATCAATATCTTCCTCGGGAAAATCGCTTGAAACCTGAATTGCAGCAAGCAAATCAAGAAGCTCTTCACGGATTTTTATAATTGGCTTTGTTATTGCACCGTCAAGTCGGTTTACCGCAGCATAAAGTGCCTCATCCGTCTTTGATTCTATAATATCGTGGACTGCTTCCGCCTGAGTAAGACTCATTTTTCCGTTCAAAAATGCTCTTTTTGTAAATTCACCCTTTTGTGCCATGGATGCACCGTTTTCTATAAGGGCATCTATAATTCTTTCCACGCTGACGGGGGAGCCGTGACAGCTTATTTCACACACGTTTTCCCCTGTAAATGAATTGGGAGCACGGAAAACACTTACCAAAACCTCGTCAATTTCCCTTTCTTTTGAAAACGCCTTTCCGTAAACAATGGTATATCCCTCTGCCTCGGTTATTTTTTTATTGGATTTTACTATTTTTTCCGTAATTTCAAGGGCTTTTTCACCGCTTACCCTTATTACGGCAATACCACCCTTTCCGCGTGGGGTGGAAAGGGCACAAATTGTACTGTTTTGTGTCATTTTTATCAACTCCAAAAAAAATAAGAGGCAAAAGTATTCTTCTCATAAGATAATTTCATCTTATAAGAAAGACCTTTCACCTCTTTCTTTCAATATTTTATTAAAAAACGAGCAAAAGTAGTGCAGAACGGACAAACTGAATCCCGAAGCTGTACATAAGTACTGCGAGTGGTGAAGTTTGTCCGTAGCATAAGGCATATTAATTTAAAATTCGCTTACAGCGAATTTTTTCATTACTTAATAGTCTTATTTCTAATAACTTCCCAATTTTCTTTTTTACACCACACGCCTTATGCGGTCGGTGCTGCTTTTCATCGTTTTTATACGCCGGCTATTTCGTTTTCTTTACGGTTATATCTGTACTTGGATACGTAATCATCACCGTATTCCTTCTTCTTTATTGTAATTACAATACAACGGTGGGGGTCCTTGCCGGTAGAATATGTTGTTACATTTCTGTATTCCTGAAGAGCAGAGTGTATAATTCTTCTTTCATTAGGATTCATAGGCTCAAGAGTGATGCTCTTTCTTGTTCTTGCAACTATACCTGCTGTTCTCTTTGCAAGCTTTATGAGAGTTTCTTCTCTCTTACCTCTGTAATTTTCTGTATCGATGGTTACACGGATGTAATTTTCCTCACCCTTATTTACAACAAGGGATGTAAGGTACTGAAGAGCATCCAGAGTATCTCCTCTTCTTCCGATTACCTTACCAACCTCTTCACTGTCACCTACAATTTCAATTCTTACGCTTTCATCCTCGTAAGAGCCTTTCAATTCTACATCTATACCGAAGCTTTTCATAACATCTCTGAGATATTTTTCAGCTTTCTGGAGAGGATTTATCTCCATTTTAACTCTTACTACCGCATCTTCAGCTCCTAAGCCGAGGATACCTCTTTTACCTTCATTTATTACTTCTATTTCTACATTTTCTCTCGTAGTATCAAGTTCCTTGAGAGCTTCATTTACGGCTTCGTCAATTGTTTTGCCGCTTTTTTCAACTATTATCATTTTTTCCGGTCCTTTCAGTGTTTTTTATGATGTCTTTGTTCTTTTTTTTCTCTTATTTCTTCCTGCTTTTCTTCTATCTGTAATTTCATCTTTTCATTTATGAACTTATTCATAACAGCCTGCTGAATAAGCTGTACAACGGTGGACACTGTCCAATAAAGTGACATACCGATAGGCATTGAATATGTGAAGAAAGCTGTCATTACAGGCATAATTTTAAGCATAGTACTACTTGTGTCAGGAACCTCTGCACTTTGATTTGCAGCAGGCTTTTTCTCGGGCTGCTGCTTCTTTGTTATATAGCTGGAAAGTACTGTAGATGCTGTTGCAAGTGCGGGGAATATCCATACTGTCCATTCCTTTGGAGCAGTATTGGGAGCCTTTGTAAGGTTAATTCCAAAGAAATTAAAGTTAATATTTGTTAGTCCTTCTTTAATTTCGTTTAACGCCTCATTTATTCCTTTTGAACCCCAGAAGTACATTTCATTTGTTTTGTCGGGCATACCAAGTTTTACTGCAAGAGTCTTTATTTCCTCGCCTGACAAACCTAAAATATGCTCAAACGGATGATAAATAACACCAATGAATCCAAAGAGTATAAACATCTGAATAATAAGGGGGAGACATCCGCCCATAGGATTTACATCATACTGTTTATAAAGCTTCTGCATTTCCATAGCAAGCTTTTCTTTATCATTTTTATATTTAGCCTGCAATTTATTCATTTCAGGCTGAATAAGCTGAGTTTTAGCCATATTTTTCTGGCTTTTTAATGTAAGAGGAATAGTCAATATCTTTATAATTATTGTGGCTATGATAAGAGTTGCACCGTAGTTGCCTGTCCAATTATAAATAGGTCTTATCAAAAAAGCCAAAGGTCCTGCTAAAAAGTACATTATTTTTCTCCTTTTTCATTACCGTAAACAGGGACAGGGTCATATCCTCCCTTACTGAAAGGATTGCACCTTAAAATTCTTTTTATAGACAAATAAAGCCCCTTTAATGCACCGTACCTCTCTAATGCTTCCAAAGCATACATAGAGCAAGTCGGTGTAAAGCGGCAACAAGGTTTTTTAAGCGGAGATATATATTTTTGATAAAATTTTATAAGTAATATAACTAATTTTTTAATCACTCTATCGAAATAAAGAGCATTCACTAAATGCCTTTACTAATTCCTTTCCAATTTCGGCGAAAGAAGAGTTTATTATACTTCCTCTTGCGACGATTACAATGTCATATCCCTCTTTTAAACCCTGTAAATTTCTGTAATTCTCTTTTATAAGTCGTCTTGTTCTGTTTCTTACAACTGCACACCCTATTTTTGGAGATACAGTCAGTCCCAGCCGGTTAAAGTCATATTTATTTTTTCTGTAATATACGACCAATCTTTTTTTTACCACAGATTTTCCTCTGTAATAAACTCTTTTAAAATCACTGTTTTCTTTAATTGAAATAATCTTCATTTTAAAACACACAGTGCGTGTGTTTCCACATAAGCAAGCTTATGCAGAAAGCACACGTCTGCCTCTCTGACGGCGTCTTCTGAGAACCTTTCTACCGTTAGCGGTACTCATTCTCTTTCTGAATCCGTGGTCTTTCTTTCTCTTTCTTACGTTAGGCTGATAAGTTCTGAGCATTTATATGCACCTCCTTAAATTTATAAAAGCCCTTTATAAAGGCTATTTTCACAACGATACCAGCTTAGTATATATAAACTTTGTTTTTTTGTCAACTATTTTTTTAAATTTTTAAAATTTTGACCACAAAAGTGTTGAAATTTCACGCGGTGATTTGGTTATCATTTCTGCAAGTCCTATCCCCGGCAACGAAAAGTATGTGGCACGCGTAATTGACGAATTGTTTAAGCGCGGTGCTGAAGTTATTTATAAAGCTTTGGCGGATGTACACGTTTCGGGACACGCTTGTCAGGAAGAACTTAAAATCATACTTTCTATGGTAAAGCCAAAATATTTCATTCC
>JAZRFC010000035.1:0-39731 GCA_045661145.1 Clostridia bacterium
GCAGAATGCCCCTGCAGCTGCATCAGCGAAGGTGATGGAAAGTACGTAATCGACGCAGACGCTTGCGTAGAATGCGGTGCTTGCGCAGGTGTATGTCCTGTTGCTGCTCCCAACCCTGCTGAATAATTCAGTAATAAAAAAAGAAAAGCCGCTGAATTTTTTCGGCGGCTTTTACTTTCTTCCTACATAGGAGAACAGTTATGATTTACGCTTATGAAAAGGTAGAGGACTTAGGTCTTAAAGGATATAAAATAATACAGAACAAGGACGGATTCTGCTTTGGCAGTGATGCGGTGCTTCTTGCCCGTTTTGTAAAACTCAAAAAAGGGGCAAGGGTGCTTGATATGTGTACGGGAACGGGAATTATCCCCGTGCTTCTGTGGGGAATGCAGGAGCTTTCGGGAATAGATGCCGTGGAAATTGTGCCCGAGGTCAGCGATATGGCGAAAAGGACAATGGCGCTTAACTCTCTGCAGGACAAAATCCGTGTACATAACGAGGATTTAAAAAACTGCAAAAAGCTATTCGGCGCACATTCCTTTGATGCAGTTACCTGCAATCCGCCCTATATGAATGCAGGCGGAGGGCTTGTGAATCCGAAGGATAAGCTTGCCATTGCACGCCACGAAATTTGCTGCAGTCTTGATGATGTGGTAAGGTGTGCAAAAGAGGTGCTAAAGCCCTGCGGAAAGCTTTTTATGGTGCATCGGGCAGACAGACTTTGCGATGTTATAACCACATTCCGCAAGTACAAAATTGAGCCAAAACGCCTTGCGGTTGTGTATTCTTCCGAGGGGAAGAGTGCAAACCTGATTCTGGTAGAGGGTGCTGAGGGCGGAAAACCCCAGCTAAAATTAGAACCTGCCGTGTTTATGTACGATAAAGACGGGAATTATATACAATCTTTAAAATAAGGAAGAATATTATGAACGGAAAATTATACTTATGTGCAACGCCCATAGGAAACCTTGGCGATATTACATATAGATGTGTTGAAACCCTCCGCACAGTTGACCTCATTGCGGCGGAGGATACAAGGAGGACTCTCGGGCTATTGAATCATCTGGAGATAGAAAAGCCCCTTACAAGCTACTTTGAACATAATAAAAAGGAAAAAGGCGAATATCTTATAAACGAGATGAAAAACGGCAAGAACATTGCCCTTGTCAGCGACGCAGGTACACCTGCCATAAGCGACCCCGGTGAGGATTTGGTGAAAATGTGTGCCGAGGCAGGGATAGATGTTGTTCCTGTACCCGGTGCCGTAGCAGGAATCAATGCCCTTATTACAAGCGGATTTTCCACACAGCGGTTTGCTTTCGAGGGATTTCTGACCGTCAACAAACGAGGAAGAGCGGAACATCTCAAATCCCTTGTTGACGAGCAGAGAACAATGATTTTTTACGAAGCACCGCATAAGCTTATGTCTACGCTTCGTGATATGCTCGAAACCTTTGGCGACAGGAGAATTGCCCTCTGCCGTGAGCTTACAAAAATTCACGAGGAGATTTACAGAACAACATTTACCGAAGCAATTGCAAGGTATGAGGAAAATCCCCCTCGCGGTGAATTTGTAATTGTCATTGAGGGTAAAAAGGCAGAGGACCTTGCTTCCGAAAAGGAAGCCATATGGAAGAAAATGTCCGTTTCCGACCATATTGAGATGTATATAAAGGATGGGATGACGGAAAAGGATGCCTTAAAAGCCGTGGCAAAAGACCGTGGTGTAAGTAAGCGTGACATATATAATGAATATAAAAGATAATTTTCTATGATTTTCCTTGACAAACCGTGTATATAATGGTAATATATCAAAAGACAAATGTACACGGGTGGTGGACACATGGAACAGAGGAAGCTTGTAATCGCCGATTTGTCGGTGCTTCCGCCGGTTTATCACAAGATTTTGAAAGTAAAGGAGCTTTTGGAATCGGGAGTGGCAGAAACGGTGAATGAAGCCGCAGATATGGCAGATGTTTCAAGAAGTGCGTATTATAAATATAAGGACTATGTTTCCCCTTTCAATCAGATGCAGGGAATTCTCACACTTCTTATCGCAGTAATTGACATAAAGGGTGTTCTCAGCGATATGCTGGCATTTATGAGTGATGCCGGCTGCAATATTTTAACAATAAATCAGAATGTTCCCATAAACGGTGTGGCAAATATCACCGTAACTATACAGACCGAGCAGATGAAGGTCAGTACAGACAGACTTATTACGGGACTGCAGACCATTCGCGGTGTGCGAAAAGTAAATATTCTCTCAAAACAATAAAGGAAGGCATACAGATGAAAAAAATTGCTATTATCGGCTTCGGTGTCGTTGGCTCCGGAGTTTACGAAATCATAAGAAAAAATAAAGACATCCTTACTAAAAAAGCCGGTGAGGAAATTGATGTCAAGAGAATACTTGATATCCGTGATTTTGACTCTCACGAGGAGGCTCATCTTTTTACAAAGGATTTCAATGACCTTGTAAATGATGATGAAATTTCAATCATTGTGGAAACAATGGGCGGTATTAAATTTGCCTATGATTATACAAAAGCGGCTCTTTCAGCAGGAAAGAGCGTTGTTACCAGCAACAAGGAGCTTGTTTCGGCACACGGTGATGAATTTTTCCGTATTGCAAAGGAACGGGGTGTCCGTTATCTTTATGAGGCGAGTGTGGGCGGCGGTATTCCCGTTATCCGTCCTCTTGCAAATGATGTTAGTGCCAATTGTGTTGAAGAAATTTCTGGTATATTGAACGGTACTACAAACTACATTTTAACAAAGATGTTCAAGGAAAACGACAGCTTTGAAAGTGCTCTCAAAACCGCGCAGGAGCTTGGCTATGCGGAAAAAGACCCCACAGCCGATGTTGACGGTATAGATGCCTGCAGAAAGATTTCCATACTGATGTCCCTTGCAACGGGCAAAAAGTTTGACAGCAGTAATGTAAATACAATCGGCATCCGCGGAATTACAGCCGAGGATGTTCAGTATGCGGCAGCAATCGGATGTACAATCAAGCTTATCGGAAGAGGTTTTACACTTGACGGTAAGGCAAATGCCTCCGTTGAGCCAATGCTTATTCCCCATAGCTGTCCTCTTTCAGGAATTGAAGATGTATTTAACGGTGTACTCGTAAAGGGAAATATGGTTGACGAGCTTCTTTTCTACGGAAGGGGTGCAGGAAAGCTTCCCACCGCAAGTGCCGTTGTGGGTGACATTGTGGATATTGTCCGTTCTCCCGAATATAATTCCTACTTCACATGGGAAGATTGCGGCAACGAAGACGTTATCCCTTATAAGGATGTTGAGGCTCGCTTCTTTGTAAGAATTACAGAGGATAAGAAAGATAAGGTTAAGGAAATCTTCGGTGATTCTGAAATTATTAAGGGCGTTTCCGACTGTGGTTTCGTAACAAAGAAAATGAGTGTGGCAGACCTTGAAAAGGGAATCGCAGCACTTGGCGGTATAGTAAGCAAAATAAGACTTTTTAAATAATTCCAAGGAGGTTAACATAATGGGATTGATAGTACAAAAATTTGGCGGCAGCAGCGTTGCGGATGCTGAAAGAGTATTCCGTGTTGCAAACCGCGTGGTAGATACCTATGATGAGGGCAATGATGTAGTAGTTGTTGTTTCGGCACAGGGTGACACCACAGACGATTTAATTGCAAAGGCACAGGAAATCAACAAGGGTGCATCAAAAAGAGAAATGGACGTTCTCCTCTCCGCAGGTGAGCAGATTTCCATGTCACTTCTTGCAATGGCAATTGAAAAGCTCGGCAGACCTGTTGTTTCTCTTACAGGCTGGCAGGCAGGTGTAAATACCGACATCAACTATTCAAAAGCAAGAATCAAGAGAGTTGTCGGTGAAAGAATCCATCACGAGCTTGACAAGAAAAAGATTGTTATCGTGGCAGGTTTCCAGGGTATAAATAAGTTTGACGACATAACAACCCTCGGCCGCGGCGGCTCCGACACATCGGCAGTTGCAATTGCGGCAGCATTGGGTGCAGACCTTTGCCAGATATTTACCGACGTTACGGGTGTTTATACAACAGACCCCCGAATCGTTCCCGAGGCAAGAAAGCTCAATGAAATTACTTATGACGAAATGCTTGAATTGGCAAGTGCAGGTGCAAATGTTCTTCACAACAGAAGCGTAGAGCTTGCAAAGAAATTTAATGTAAATATGGAAGTGCTGTCCAGCTTTGAAAGAGTTCCCGGCACTATTGTTAAGGAGGAAAACACTGTGGAAAAAATGTTAATCAGAGGTATTGCCCGTGATAATGATGTAGCGAGAATCGCTCTCGTAAATATTGATGATAAGCCCGGCAAGGCTTTCCAGATATTCTCAATTCTTGCAAAGAAAAAGGTAAATGTAGACGTAATACTTCAGTCTATCGGCCGTGACGGAAGCAAGGATATCAGCTTCACTGTGAGTGCAGACGACCTTGAAACAGCTCTTAATATTATCAACGAAAACAACGCAATCATCGGCGCTGAAAAGGTTATTCACGACGAAAATGTTTCCAAGGTTTCAGTTGTTGGTGCAGGAATGACCTCCAACCCCGGTGTTGCCGCTACAATGTTCGAGGCTCTTTATGATGCAGGTATCAATATCCAGATGATTTCCACAAGCGAAATCAGAGTAAGCGTGCTTATAGACAGAAAAGATGCTGAAAATGCAGTTAGAGCTATTCATAGTAAATTTGAGTTAAATAATTAAAAATGCATAACTAACAAAATCCGCAGGAAAACCCTGCGGATTTTGTTAGTTATTTAATTAAACATCTCAGTTGAAAGATATCTCTCACCGCTGTCAGGAAGAAGAACTACAATCGTTTTTCCCTTGTTTTCTTCTCTTTGGGCAAGAATTTTTGCTCCGTGGAGTGCCGCGCCTGAGGAAATTCCCACAAGGAATCCCTCTTTTGTGGCAAGGGCACGGCCTGCAGTAAAGGCATCCTCTGCTTCAATTATGATAATTTCATCACAAACAGTTTTGTCGAATGTGTCGGGAATAAAGTTTGCGCCTATTCCCTGAATTTTATGACCTCCGCTTCTGCCCTCGGTTATGAGTGGCGAGGAAGCAGGCTCAATCCCTACAATTTTTATGTCGGGATTTTTTTCTTTCAGATATTTTCCTGTACCGCTGATTGTTCCACCCGTGCCGATACCTGCAACGAATATATCAATATTTCCCTCGGTATCTTCCCATATTTCGGGACCTGTTGTTTCATAATGCGCCTGCGGGTTGTCGGGATTTACGAATTGCCCGGGGATGAAGCTTCCTGCATACTTTTCCTTAAGCTCATTTGCCTTTGCCACGGCACCGTTCATTCCAAGGCTTCCCTCGGTCAGAATAATTTCCGCGCCATAGGCTTTAAGGAGATTTCTCCTTTCGACGGACATAGTATCGGGCATAGTGAGGATTACCTTGTATCCCTTTGCCGCCGCTGCGGAAGCAAGACCTATTCCTGTGTTTCCGCTTGTAGGCTCAATAATAACACTGCCCTCTGTAAGAAGTCCCTTTTTTTCCGCTTCCTCAATCATCTTTACGGCAATGCGGTCCTTTGCACTTCCTGCAGGATTCATACATTCAAGCTTGGCAATGATTTTTGCCCCGAGATTATTTTCTTTTTCATAGTTACAAAGCTCTAAAAGAGGGGTTTTCCCCACAAGCTCCGTTATTTTTTTATATACCATTTTCTACGCCCCGCTTAATTAATATCCCAGCTTATCCCCTAAACTGTCGTCGTTTTCAATCCAATCCTTTTCAACATCGAAAATCTCGTAATTATTTTCATCACGGCGCACGATAACCTTGGCAATACCTGCATTTATAATGTGTCTTTTACACATTGCACAGCTTGTTGCATCGTGAACAAGCTCGCCCGTCTTACAATCCCTGCCTGCAAGGTAAAGTGTTGCTCCAATCATATCACGGCGGGGCGCACTTATGATAGCATTTGCCTCGCTATGTACACTTCTGCACAGCTCGTAGCGTTCCCCTCTGGGTACCTGAAGCTGTTCTCTGCGGCAGTAACCAAGGTCCATACAGTTTTTTCTGCCGCGGGGCGCACCCGTGTAGCCCGTGGAGATAATTTCATCATTCTTTACAATAATAGAACCGTAATTTCTGCGGAGGCAGGTGCCTCTCTCAAGTACGGTTGTAGCTATATCAAGATAATAATTGTGTTTGTCTCTTCTTTCCATAGGTAATATACCCCCTTTTTATATATTTTATAATATATCGGGCTTTTTGTCAATTGAAGAGGGAATAACAATTGACAAATTCATTGCCATTTGGTAAAATATAATAGACTTATAATATATTTCTAAGGGGATTTTAACCATGAGCAAAGAAAAGAAATTAGTTGAAGAAATCACATCAATGGATGAGGATTTTGCCCGTTGGTATACCGACATTGTAAAAAAGGCAGACCTTATCGAATATACAAGCATCAAGGGCTGCTGTGTGTTCCGTCCCTATGCATATGCACTGTGGGAAAACATTCAGCACGTTCTTGACAGTAAGTTCAAGGAGCTTGGCCACGAGAATGTTTATATGCCTATGTTCATTCCCGAAAGCCTTCTTGAAAAGGAAAAGGACCATGTAGAGGGTTTTGCACCCGAGGTTGCGTGGGTAACACACGGCGGCCACGAAAAGCTTCAGGAAAGAATGTGTGTTCGTCCCACAAGTGAAACACTTTTCTGTGAGCATTACAGCAATATCATTCAATCACACCGCGACCTGCCCAAGCTTTACAATCAGTGGTGCAGTGTTGTAAGATGGGAGAAAACAACCCGTCCATTTCTGCGCAGTATGGAGTTCTTGTGGCAGGAGGGTCATACAGCACACGCAACAGCTGAAGAAGCGCAGGAAGAAACAATCCGTATGCTTAATGTATATGCGGATTTCTGCGAGCAGTACCTTGCAATCCCTGTTGTTAAGGGCAGAAAGACTGACAAGGAAAAGTTTGCAGGTGCAGTTGCGACATATACTATCGAAAGCCTTATGCACGACGGTAAGGCACTTCAGTCAGGTACAAGCCATAACTTCGGCGACGGCTTTGCAAAGGCATTCGGTATACAGTACTCCGACAAGGATAACAAGCTTCAGTATGTTTTCCAGACATCATGGGGTGTTACAACCCGTCTTATAGGTGCGCTCATTATGGTGCACGGTGACAACAGCGGTCTTGTACTTCCTCCCCGCATTGCTCCCAAGCAGGTTATGATTGTCCCCATTGCAATGCATAAAGAGGGCGTTTGTGAAAAGGCAACAGAGCTTTGCGATATGCTCAAAAAGACTGTTCGTGCGGATATTGACCTTTCCGATAAGACTCCCGGCTGGAAATTTGCAGAATACGAAATGAAAGGTATCCCCGTAAGACTTGAAATAGGTCCCAAGGATATTGAAAATAACAGTTGTGTACTTGTAAGACGTGACACAGGCGAGAAAATCAGCGCATCCCTTGACGGTATTGAGGAAACAATTGCAAAGCTTCTCGAGGATATTCAGAATAACCTCTTCAACAAGGCTCTTGAGCATCGCAACGAGCACACTTGCACCGCAACCGATTACGATTCCTTTAAGGAAATTGTTGATACAAAGCCCGGCTTTGTAAAATCTATGTGGTGCGGTGACGAGGCTTGCGAAAATAAAATCAAGGAAGATACAGGTGCAACCGCACGTTGTATGCCTTTTGAACAGGAAGAGCTTGGCGAAACCTGCGTTTGCTGTGGTAAAAAAGCCAAGAAAATGGTTTATTGGGGCAGAGCATATTAATTTTTAAAGATACGAAGGATAAGGGGGAATGAATATGTCAGCATATTATTATGCATATGCGACACTTGGAGTTTTTTTGGCGGCATTTATTCCGGGCATTATAGCGGCAGGCAAGGAGCACCGTTTTTCAAGGTGGTATTTGTACGGAATTTTTTTGCTCCCCGTTGCATTTGTTCATTCCCTGCTTCTTAAAAAACCAATACATAAAATCAATGTCATAACCCACGATAAGGAAAACCCCACAAAAAGGAAGAGAAAATCTTATCGTGCAGTACCTACGGAGAAAAAGAAAATTACCATTTCCCCAAAATACATTTATATGGTGTTTTTTTCCAAGCTGATATTTGGTGCATTTGTGGCGCTTTCTGTGTTTGCCGTGTTCAGAACTTTTGTCCATGGAACGGAAAGTTTGAGAAGGGCTTGTTTTGTGTTTGCCTTTCTTTTCTCCGTTATGCTTTCAATTATTGAATTATGCAGGTTTTCAAGATTTCCTTATATTGCGGACGAGATTACAAAGAGGGCGTTAATAACGGTTATGATTTCCGTTTTGTCATCACTTCCGGTTTTTCTTATCAAGAAATTTATTCTGGATAATATAGTGCCTGAAAATTACTCAAATTTTGTGCGGTTTATCTGTACGGTGGTATCCTTTGTGATTTTTATAGCATTTCTAATGAGAAAGCAACAGCTTTATTATTCTGTATTTGCCCGATTTTCGGATTATTGTATGCTGAGTATCTTTGCATATGCGATTTTTGCGGCAATATCTCTTATATGGATGTCAATCACGGACATTCGCCATCTTATTTATGCGGTGGCTATGCCAATGCAGATTTTTAATATGGGATATTTCGAAGATGTTGAAATCATTGGAAAGCTTTCTTACATATATTCGTCTGCTTTTGTTCATTTGTGCATAGTGCTTTGTCTTCTTTTCTCGGGCCTGATGTGTAAAAAATATAAGAGAAAAGAGCTTGAAGCAAGAATCGAATACCGAAGCAAGGCTTTCAGAATGTCAAGGAAGAGAATTCTTCGAAGACATATCAGAAAACTAGACGGTGCAGCGGCAAGACCTCTGAGGATTTAACTAAAAAACGGTGCGAAGACTGTGTCTTCGCACCGTTTTGTTATTGTAATGCTTCTACGATTTTCGGGAAATCCATAAAATGTGATGCTTTTATTAAAATTGCATCACCATCTTTTAAAATTTCGTCTGCTTTCTGGAGAAACTCTTCCTTGGTGGCAAACCATATTGCATTGCCGCCCTTTTCAACACATCCTGCGTAGATGTTTTTTGAAAGCTCTCCAATAGCTATAAGCAGGTCAACCTTACTCTTTGCGGCATATTCACCAACACTTCTGTGAAGGTACTTTTCATCGGTACCAAGCTCTCCCATATCACCGAAAATTGCAACGCTTCTGGGATAACCATCTGTTTTTGTGAGCAGGTCAATGCCACTCATCATTGACTGAGGTGCCGCATTGTAGCAATCGTCAATAAGTGTGTAGCGGGAAGCTTTTATTATATTTGTTCTACCGCTTAAGGACTTTGCGGTGGAGATACCCTCCTCAATCTGGCTGTGAGTAAGCCCCAGCCAGCTTCCTGCCGCCATTGCTGCCATTGCCGCAAAAAGGACGTGTCTGCCGGGAACGGAAATATGGCAGGAATACCTCTCGCCGAACATCAGTGCGACAAAATCAGTTCCCTCAAAGCCGTGCTCATAAAACGATTCTATGTAAATGTCGTTATCGGATTCGAAACCATAATCACAGCGGTTAGGTCTGTCGAGAGTCCTTAAAAGGTCATCGTCACCGTTTAAGATACAACGTGAAGTTCGGCTCATATGCTCGAAAATCTCGCTTTTTGCCTTTAAAATATTTTCCCTTGAACCTAAATTTTCGATATGAGATACACCGATATTTGTCATAATACACATATTGGGAAGAGCAATGGAGGAAAGAAGCTCCATTTCACCGAAATGATTCATTCCCATTTCAACTACGGCAATTTCCGTATCGGGAAGAATTGACATAATCGTAAGGGGCAGCCCTATTCCGTTGTTGAAATTGCCCTCGGTTTTTACCACCTTGTATTTCTGGCACAATACGGAAGCTACAATTTCCTTTGTGGTAGTTTTTCCGACACTGCCCGTAATACCGATAACAGTGATGTTAAGCTTCTTTCTATATGCACGGGAAATATCCTGAAGTGCAGTTACGGGGTCGTTTACCACTACGCAGGGGTAATCGTCATAAGCACGGTCTGTAACTACGCAAAGAGCACCGTTCTCCACAGCAGAGGGAATGTAGTTGTATCCGTCTGTCTTTTCACCCTTGATAGCAATAAAAAGGCTTCCAGGTACAGCTTTTCTGCTGTCAATTACCGTGGTGGTAATTTTTTGGTCAAGAAGGGTGCAGTCTCCCGTAAAAATACCCTTTGTTGCCGCTAGTATTTCTCTTATTGTAAAATCAATTTTTGTGGTCATAATAATACCTCCACAATGTTCCTGACAATCTTTTTTATAAAGAATATGCTCTGTAAAGTGGCTTGATACATAAAAAACACAAACGGAGTGTCCGTGGGACACTCCGTTTTATATTACTTATTCTTCTTCTGCTGCATCTGCTTCTGATGCAAGGATAGCATCTTTTCTTGAGAAGTTGTAGCGTCCCATACGGTCAACCTCTACAAGCATAACGTTTATCTGGTCGCCTACGTTTACAACGTCTGTAACCTTTTCAACTCTCTTGGTGTCAAGCTTGCTGATGTGAACAAGACCTTCCTTGCCGGGAAGATATTCAACAAATGCACCAAAGTCCATAATCTTAGTAACAGTTGCGCTGAAAATATCTCCGATTTCGATGTCACCTGCAATGCCGCGAACAATACGGAGTGCCTTTTCTGCAGCTTCACCGTCTGTTGTTGCAAAGAATACTGTTCCGTCCTCTTCAATATCAATCTTAACGCCTGTTTCAGCAACAATTCTCTGAATAACTTTACCGCCGCTGCCGATAACTTCACGAATCTTCTCGGGGTCGATTGTTGTGGAGATAATCTTGGGAGCGTACTTGGAAAGCTGGTGGCGAGGCTCAGAAATGCAGGGGAGCATACATTCGTCAAGAATCTTGTAGCGTGCTTCCTTTGTCTTTTCAAGAGCTTCGCGGATGATTTCAGGTGTAAGACCGTCAATCTTGATATCAACCTGAATAGCTGTGATACCGTCTTTTGTACCTGCTACCTTGAAGTCCATATCGCCAAAGAAGTCTTCAAGTCCCTGCATGTCAACCATTGTGATGTAGCGGTCGCCTTCAGTTACAAGACCGCAGGAAATACCTGCAACGGGTGCCTTAATCGGAACGCCTGCATCCATAAGTGCAAGTGTGCTTCCGCAGATACTACCCTGAGAGGTAGAACCGTTGGAAGAAAGAACCTCGGATACAAGACGGAGTGTGTAGGGGAATTCCTCTGTTGGGGGGATAACGGGAACAAGAGCCTTTTCAGCAAGAGCACCGTGCCCGATTTCTCTTCTTCCGGGACCGCGGCTTGCTCTTGTTTCGCCAACGGAGTAGGAGGGGAAATTGTAGTGGTGCATATATCTCTTTGTTTCTTCGTCGTCAATACCGTCAAGAAGCTGTTCCTCGGAAACCATACCGAGAGTACAGGTTGTAAGTACCTGTGTCTGTCCTCTTGTGAACATACCGCTTCCGTGTGTACGGGGAAGAAGACCAACTTCGGATGCGAGGGGACGGATGTCATTAAGACCTCTGCCGTCAACTCTCTTTCCGTCGTCTAAAATCCAGCGACGAACAACGTATTTCTGGAGTTTATAGAGAGCTTCATCAATTACGGATTCCATTTCGGGGAATCTGTCTGCCAACGCTTCATATACGAAAGCATAAACTTCCTTGAGGTTTTCTTCACGAACATTCTTGTCATCAGTGTCAAGAGCTACTCTTACCTTTTCGATAGCAATTTCCTTAACTGCCTCGTAAACGTCCTCGGGAACCTCCATATGCTCATAATCGAACTTGGGCTTGCCGATTTCTGCCTGAATAGATTCGATGAATTCACACATCTTGGAAATCTCTTTATGTGCAGCCATAATACCCTCGAACACAAGGTCCTCAGGAACCTGATTTGCACCTGCTTCAATCATGTTAACCTTTTCCTTGGTACCTGCGATTGTGAGGAACATCTCACTCTTGTCACGCTCAGCCTTTGTGGGGTTAACAACAACCTTTCCGTCTACAAGACCAACTGTTGCACCTGCGATAGGACCTGCAAAAGGAACAGAAGAGATAGAAATTGCAATTGATGCACCTATCATAGCTGTTACAACGGGGTCGTTATCAGGCTCAACACTCATAACGGTTGTTACAACTGCAACATCATTACGAAGGTCCTTGGGGAAAAGAGGACGGATAGGACGGTCGATACATCTTGAAGCAAGGATTGCCTTTTCAGTAGGACGGCCCTCTCTTTTTAAGAAGCTGCCGGGGATTTTACCAACAGCGTAAAGCTTTTCTTCATAATCTACTGCCAGAGGGAAGAAATCAACGCCCTCTCTGGGCTTTGCAGATGCGGTTGCCGTTGCATGAACAACAGTTTCGCCGTAACGAACAAGACAGCTACCGCCTGCAAGCTGTGCCATTTTACCTGTTTCAACAACAAGCTTTCTGCCACAGAACTCTGTTTCAAAAGTCTTAAACATAACTATACCTCCAAATAAAATAAATTTTGTTCGAAAGGGTAGTCGTTTATCACTTAATAAAAAGAAATAACTTGTCCGTTTTCTCTCTTTAGTAAGTGGTAAACACTAAGCGTAACCGCCCTTTCGAGAACCACTGTGATTAAAACTCTCGACCTTAATATGTCGGAGAAACACGAGCCTCTCCGACATATATCAATCAAGTTAGATTTTTGCGAGATTACTTTCTGAGTCCGAGCTTTTCAACGATTGCACGGTAACGGTTGATGTCAACCTTTGTAAGGTAGTTAAGAAGACCTCTTCTCTGACCAACCATCTTGAGAAGACCGCGTCTTGAATGATGGTCCTTCTTGTAAACCTTGAGGTGCTCGTTGAGGTGATTAATTCTCTCTGTGAGAATAGCAATCTGAACCTCGGGAGAACCTGTGTCACCCTCGTGAAGCTTGTACTGATCGATAATGCTCTGCTTTGTTTCCTTTAACATAATAAAGAAACCTCCTATAATATATTTTCGGCAAAACCTCCGAGCTCCATGGCGAGGGTTGGAGAAACCGCAAACCATAGTAACCGGATAATATGCCGAGTATCATATTAACACAACAGTAAAGTTTTGTCAATAGTTAAAATTCATTTTTACTTTTTGACAAAATTAAGGGGAGTAAGGTCTTCGTCAAGAGGATGCATTGTGTATCCCTCGGATTGTAGAATTTTAAGTAAATCAGGGAGAAGCCGTGCGGTACTTTTTCTGTCGTGAAGAAGTATTACGGGACTGCCTTTGCATTTTTTTAGGTCGCGGCGCAGGTTTGACATAATCTTTTCGGGGATTATTTTTCCCACACTGTCTCGGGGGTCCACATTCCAATCCCAGAGAATATATTCGTTCTCCTCAAGAATTTCAGCCTGCTTTTTTGTGAGGCGGTATCCCGAACCGTAGGGAACACGGACAAGCTTTGTGTCCTCGCCTAGAAGATTGTAAAGAGCCTTGTTTGTTTTCTCCATTTCTGTTAAAGGAGATGTAGGGGTGCTGTAAATTGCCTCGCTGTGGCTTACCCCGTGAAGCCCCAATGCATTTTTGCTGTAATAAATCTGCTTTATAAAGTCCGGGTATTGGATTATTCTTTCCTCCAGCACAAAAAAGGTTGCCTTTGCTCCGTATTTGTCAAGGGTTTTTAAAATATCGGGAGTATTCAGCGTAGGACCGTCATCAAAGGTAATGTAGGCAATCTTTTCCTCAGGTTCTTTTGCAAAAGCGTATTGCAGATAAAGAAAAAGCGGCAACAGAAGAGTTGCCGCCAGAATATATTTCACACGGTTTCGTTTCATATTCAGCACCTCTTATAAAGCATATTTAATAAGAAGAAATTTTATGCTTCCAAAGAGATTGCGTGGGAAATTGACGGAATGCTTTCCCCCTGCATTGTGGAGGTGGGACTCATAAGTGCGCCCGTTGCCGCAAAAAGAACACGGCGGAGATTACCCTTTCTCATTTCGGGCAAAATATATCCGCACAGCATCGAGGCGGCACATCCGCAACCGCTTCCGCCTGCGTGGGTGTCCTGGGTTTCCTTGTCAAAAATCAGAGCACCGCAATCGTTATATTTTCCAAGAGTGTCAATTTTGTCACGGAGGAAAAGCTCCTCGGCAATACTTTTACCGATAAGCCCCAAATCCCCCGAAATAACAAGGTCGTAATAGGAAAAATCCCTGCCCGTGGCCTTGAAATGGTTTTTTATAGTATCTACAAAGGCAGGCGCCATTGCAGCACCCATATTTCCGATGTCTTTAATACCCATATCCACAATTTTTCCGCAGGTAATACAATCTACAAAAGGTCCGTCACCGTCTTTTCCCAAAACGACACTTCCGCTTCCTGTTACTGTCCATTGTGCATTGGGAGTCCGCTGACCGCCGTATTCAAGGGGTGTACGGAATTGCTTTTCAGCACTGCAGAAATTACTGCTTGTGGCACAGAGAATCCGCTGTCCCCCTCCGCCGCCGAGAATGAGACTTCCTAAAAGCATACTCTCTGCCATTGTAGAGCAAGCCCCGTAAATTCCCAGAAAGGGAATCCCCAGACTTCTTAATGCATATCCCGAAGAGGTACATTGATTAAGCAGGTCGCCCGACAGGGAAAAGTCAATGTCCTCCGCTTTGAATCCGCCTTTTTTTAAGGTCAGGCCTACACTTCTGCGGAGGTTTTCACTTTCTGCCTTTTCCCAGGTTTCCTGCCCGAAATAGGCATCTTCCTCCACTTCATCAAAATATTTTCCGTAAGGTCCGTCGCCCTCTTTCTTTCCCACAACGGCAGAAAATGACAGGACGGAGGGCTTTTTATCGAAAACAACTGTTCCGTTTCCAAGATTTTTCATTGTGTCACCTCATAAAAAGAATGTATATGATGCCTGCAATTACGGAGGAAAGTGTCCCGTAGACAATAACGGGGCCTGCCACCGTAAAAATTTTTGTGGCAGTACCGGGTACCATTCCCTCGGACTTGAATTCCATAGCGGGAGAGGTGACGGCATTGGAAAATCCCGTGATGGGAACAAGAGTACCTGCTCCTGCATATTTTCCTATGCGGTCAAATATGCCAAAAGCGGTCAGTACCGATGCTATAAAAATCAGGGTAATTGCCGTTGCACTTCCTGCCAGATCCTTATTCATACCCGCGGAAAGGTAGGTTTTTCTGAAAATTTCCCCCAAGGTGCAGATAAGACCGCCTACAAAAAATGCACGGAAAGTATCCTTTATAATAGGCGATTTTCCCGAATGTTTTTCCACAATTTTCTTATATTCTTTCTGTGTCAGCACAACAATCCTCCTTAATTTATATAAAAGTTACCGCACTGCTCAGCTCGATGCTTTCTTTTACCGAAATACGGAGCATATATGCACACAAAAACGCAATAACGACTAAAACAATTTTTAGTTTTTTCATATAATTCACCCTTTCGGTTTTTACTGTTCGGGTATAGTTTTCCCAATAAAAAAAGAAATTCTTATGTTTCAAAGAATTTCTTTTTGGTAATTTTTTACTTAAATTTTTTGCCTATTATGGGTATCTGGGAAAGCTCCTCCCGACTGAATACACGGAAAACCCCGATAAGGGAGAGATAAACCGCGCTTACAAGTACTATTGTGAACAGTGTGGAGAGATAAACCGGGAATACTGCTATAAAGATTTTGTAGGCAAAAAGGGCAACGCCCCCCATTATAAGTGCCGCAATAAAAGGCTTCAGAAAATATTTCCCGAACGAAAGCTTCATAGGAAGATTTTTCCTCAGCACACAGAAGCTAATAAAAAATGCAGTTGCCTGACATACAATACTTCCTATCGGTGCACCGTAAATATTGATTTCGGGAACAGGAATAAGGACAATGTTAAGAATTACCTTTAAAATACCGCCGCACAATACGCTGAGGGCAGGAACAAAAATCTTTCCCATCCCCTGAAGCGAGCCGTAGATAGTCTGACTCATTGCCGAGAAAAATACTGTGGGGGCAACCATTGTGAAAAGGAGAGCCCCGTCTGAGGCATTGGGATAAATTGTTTGAAGAATGGGTCCTGACAAAACCATATAGCCGATGGTGCAGGGAAGGGCAACTATTGTGGAGATAAGAAGCGAGAAAGAAATTTTATCCCTCGCTGTATCAAAATCCTTTACCGCTAAGGCTCCTGCCACTGTGGGAACAAGCACCGTGGAAAATGCCGTATTAATTGCAAGGGGAAGGTTTATAAGAACGTCCGTCTTGCTGAGAATACCGCTTAGCCTTACTGCCTCATTCTCCAGAGCTTCGCCACTCAGCACTTCGCCCAGAGCTATTTTCACGCCGCGTACAACGGTGATTATATCTACAATTCTGTTAAGCGATGCCACAATTGCCCCAAGGGAAATGGGAATTGATACCCATAAAATCATTTTTGCAATTTTCGGTCCGCTTTGCTGAATTTTAATGGTGGGGGCAGCGGCTGCTTTTTCATTTATATCCTTTCTGTTGGAGGTGTAGAATATAAAGAGATACATACAGCTTAAAAATGTGGAAATGGTGGTTGCAAGAGTTGCGCCTGCCGCCATATATTCTGGTTTCTGTCCCACCATTGCAATAACGATGAGAACGGTGGAAAGGCATTTTAAAAACTGTTCAAGCACCTGACTTGTGTTGGTTGCTTTCATATTGTGCTGACCTGCAAAAAATCCGCGGATAACACTTGACACCGATACGAAAATCAGGGCAGGGGATAAAACTCTGATAGTATACACCGCAGGGGGAGCATCAAGTATGTTGGTAGCAATAAACTGTGCTCCGAAAAACATAACTGCCGCAAAAAATGCACCCACAATCGAGAATAGAACAAGTGCTACACGAAAAATCCGCATTGCACCCTTGTAATCATCAAGGGCACACCTCTCTGACACAAGCTTGGAAATGGCATTGGGAATACCTATAGAGCTTATGGCAAGGAGCAGGGTGTATATCTGAAAACCGAAATTGTAGTACCCGTTTCCCATGTCACCGAAGCCGTCAATGTTTGTTATTACCATACGGTACACAAAACCGAGAAGCTTCACGGCAACCTGCGCAAATATAATCGCTATTACATTTTTGATAAAGGTTGGTGCTTTTTTATTTTTAACCATAGGAAAAACCTTTCATTTCTTTATCTTTGAACATCTTCGGTAAAGTTATAGATAGCTCTTTCACCGCCAACAAGTCTGGGACGGGTTTTTGCACAGATAATAGGTGCTTCGCCAATTTTTTTAACAGAAAGTCTTACGGGAACGCACACTCTCTTAAGGTGCATACCGATAAGCGTTCCGCCAATGTCAATTCCTGCGTGCCCCTTGATTTCTTCTACAACAACGGGAGTTTTGAATCCTTTATAAGCTGCCGTTGCAAAGGAGCCGCCTGCCTTTGGGTGGGGAACAACGCACACATCTTCAAGATTGTATTTTTCCATACATTCTCTTTCTATAACAAGGCTTCTGTTAAGATGCTCACAGCACTGTGCCGCAAGAAAGATACTTTTTTCTTTTAAAACAGAATAGATTCCGTCAAAAAGAGCCTTGCCGATTTCCTCGCTGCTGTTGGTGCCGATTTTTTCGCCCCCAACCTCGCTGGAGGAACAGCCAACAACAAAAATATCACCTTTTTTAAGGCTTGCGAGAGCTACAAGCTCCTCCGTAGCCTTAATTGCCTGTGCTTTAATTTCATTTAACATATATATTCAGAACCTTTCGTTTTTATTTACAACTAAATTATATTATACACCTCAAATAAAAAAAAGGCAATAATTAAGTTCGGTTATTCATATATTAATGTGAGGTGATTTTATGCAGAATGAAGAAGCAATGTGCTACATAACCTACGCCGTACCTGCAAGACTGCTCCCTAATCTTCCCTTGGGAGAACAGATTATGCCGATAGAAAGTGTGCAGGAAGAACCGCCCATGCTGTACCCCGAGGGATTTATGCCCGATTGGTTTTTGAATGGAAGATTTCCCGAGGATGAGGAGTAAAACATAACTCCGCAGAAAAATTCTGCGGAGTTATGTTTTAATTTTTCTCTATAAATTCAGACATAATCCTTGCTGCTGCCCTCACATACTCAAAACAAATTCCTGCGTGACCGCTTCCCTGTACGGGTGCGGCTTTTTTTGCGTTGGATGAAGCGAGAAGCTCACGGCAGATAATTGTATCGTGGTCTTTCTTAAAATTCTCCGCCAATTCCTGTACTTGGCTGTACAGGAGCTTTTTCGCCTCACTGTCCTCTGTATTGTCATATCCGTAAAGAGTGCTCAGTACCATAAACATACCGCTTACTGCTCCGCATACTTCACGAAGTCTGCCCATACCTCCCCCGAAAGCAGAGGACATCTTAAGGGCTGTCTTTTCTTCAAGTCCCATTTCCTCGTGAAATGCTGCAAAAACTGATTGTGCACAGTTGTACCCCTCGGTAAAATATTTAAGTGCAAGTTCTTCATGCTTGTTCATCCTTTGTCACCTCATGTTTATTTTAACATAAAGGGTGTATGTTTGCAACACCTTGTAAAAAAAACACCCATTAACTCAATTGAGGTAAGTTTATCAACTCAAAAGGGATAAACTTTGTTTACAAAATACTTTTGAGGTGATATTATTGAATATAGGCGAAGCAGTAAAGCTGAGAATACTTGAACTTTGCAAAGAAAATAGCTTAACCGTCAACAAACTTGCTACCTTATGCGGTATAACTCAATCTACTCTTAACAATATTGTCGGTGGAAGAAACAACAGCACGACTGTATCCACAATAAAGAAAATTTGTGACGGTCTTGACATCTCCATCAGGGAGTTTTTTGCATCACCGATTTTTGATTTACTCGAGCAGGAGATAAAATAACACCAATGTTAAAACGACCACTAGTTTTCGTGGCAATTTTCTTCTTTCTTGGAATAATTTTTGCCTCGTTCAGCGTAAATTTTATAATAACGGCAGTTTTGTCCATCACGCTCTGGCTTTTTGTTTTTTTCAGGAGTAAAAAGCTTTTTCCGTCTTTTATTGCCGTCTTGCTGATTGTTCTGGGAATAGTCAGAATGGGTATTGCCGAAACCTATCGCGACAGTATTATCGCCCGATATTCGGGAAAATGTGAGGTAATGAGGCTGACTGTAAGTGAATTTTCAGACAAAAATTCCGTTACTGCATATTTTGAGGACGGTGGAAAAAGACACAGGGTGCTTCTCCGCTATGAAGCGGATTCTTGTTTTTACCCCGGGGATATAATTGAGGGTGAAATCCCTCTTTTCACCCCATCTTCAAGCAAAATTTTTCCTCATGGTTACGCCCACAACCTTGCAGGAAACGGCATTTTCCTTGTTTCGGATGTGGAAAAACTTCCTCAACCAACGGGAAAGGCAGATGGGATATTGGGTGCTTTGTTTTCCCTGCGTGTCTACATAGATAGTCTTGGTGAAAAATATTTTTTCGGGGATGACGACCGCGGGCTTTTTAATGCAATGGTCATCGGTGACAAACGGCTGATTTCAGATGACCTTGACGAATCTCTTAAAGCAAGCGGACTCAGTCACATTGCTGTGGTTTCGGGTCTGCATCTTTCCGTGGCAATGGGTTTTCTGATGTTTGTTGCACGGCTCCTTGTGGGAAAAAGAAGAGTTGGTTATATATTGGCTTATGCAGGAGCGTTTTTTATAGTACTCCTGTCGGGGGCAGGTGTAAGCGTGATAAGGGCATTTATTATGTGCACGCTTTTTCTTCTTTCAAAATATATCTACCGTGATAACGATTCTTCCACAGCCCTATCGGTTGCAGTAATTATTATGACTCTGGTAAACCCTTTTACAGTATTTAATGCAGGATTTATTCTATCTGTGCTTTCGGTTGCAGGCATAATTATTTATAAAGAAAAAATTATAGGTGTTTTGTCAAAATTTATGCCCTCTGCTCTTGCCGAGGTTATGTCCATGAGCATAAGTGCACAGCTTACTGTTATGCCCGCAATAGTATATTATTTCGGTATGATAACGCCCTGGTCGTTACTTTCAAACGCACTTCTTGTTCCTCTTTCGGGAATATATGTTGTCGTGGGCATGATTTTTATTATTGCTTCACCGATACAGATTCTCGCCACGAGACTTTCTTTTATTATGAAGCTTTTCTCCTTTGGAATAACCTCGGTGAGTGATTTCGTAAGAGGTTTGCCGTTTTCCGTTTTGCAAATTTCCGATAATTATTTTCTTTTCATTTCTTTATGGGTGTTTTTATTGCTACTTATATATATGCACCCCATTACAAGAAGAGTACGGCACCGTATTGCCGCCTCTTTTTCCGTGGCGGCCGTGTTTCTTTCGGGGTATTCACCTGTCGGGGAAACAAATATTTTTCCCGTATATTACGGGCAGCAAACAATGTCTGCAGTACAGCTTTCCGACGGCAATACATTTTTGGTGGATTGCCCTAAGTTACATATTGCACGCACTCTCCACACCCCGTCACAGCCTTATTCCACGGTTGTTCTGACAACACAAAATACATTTCATATTCTTTTGTATGAAAATCATATAGACACAATTATTGCATCGGACCCCATCTTCCGAAAATCAAAGCGAAACACCCTTTTAACCCGTTCCAAAGAGAAAAATATCGATGTCGTTTTGCTGAAAGACTACCAAAAATATCAGCTCGGGAATGCCGTTTTGGAATATATTCCCGTTTACACTATTAAGGATGCCCGTATGCTGAAGGTTTATTATGACGGAAAAACCTATCTTTTCCCACAGGGATATTCCCCGGGTGAGATTAGCGGCCTTTACGAAAAAGGGCTTCGTTTTAAATCTGACTATGTGGTTTTGCCGTATATGTCTGTCCTTGACGGGGACAATCCGTTTACGGGAGAAATTTTGAAATAATAAATTTATGTTACAAAGGTACAAATTTGCCTGATTCTATGTTATAATGACTAGGTAAGCCAAGGAGGTTTTTATATGAGCGATAAATTAGAAGGCAGAAATCCTGTCACAGAAGCCCTTAAAAGCGGCAGAAACATTGATAAGATATATGTAAAAAAAGGGGATAAGCACGGAAGTATAATTCCCATTATCCGTATGGCTAAGGAAAAAGGGATTCCCGTTACGGAAACCGACGGCAGAAAGCTTGACGAAATGAGCGAAACAGGCGTGCATCAGGGGGTAATTGCCCTTTGCAGTGCGGCGGAATATGCCACCGTTGACGATATTTTAAAACGTGCGGAGGAAAAAGGGGAGCCTCCCTTTATAGTAATCCTTGACAGAATTGCAGACCCCAGAAACCTTGGCTCTATTATAAGAACGGCAAACTGCGCAGGCGCACACGGAGTTATTATTTCCAAGCACGAATCGGCATCACTTACATCGGTATGTGCCAAGGCTAGTGCAGGTGCAGTTGAATATACTCCCGTGGCAAGGGTGACAAGTCTTGCCAAAACCATTGACGATTTGAAGAACAAAAACATCTGGGTAACAGGTGCAGATGCTTCGGGGGAAAAGGACATCTATGATGCCGACCTTAAGGGTGCAGTTGCAATAGTTATCGGCTCCGAGGGGGAGGGTATCAGCCGTCTTGTTCTTGAAAAGTGCGATTTCAAGGTGAAAATTCCTATGAAGGGTGACGTAAATTCCCTCAACGCATCAGTTGCAGCGGCACTTTTCATTTATGAAACAGTAAGACAGAACAGAATGTAAAGGAGAATTGTTATGAGAGCAGTAGTAACAGTAGTAGGTAAGGATAAGACAGGTATCATTGCAAGAGTCAGCGGACTTTTCTATGAAAAGAATATCAACATTCTCGATATTTCCCAGAAGCTGATGCAGAATCTTTTCACTATGATTGCCCTTGTGGATATGGAAAAGAGTGAGCTTTCATTGGATGAGCTTACAGCAGAGCTTGAAAAGGTTGGCGAGGAGCTTAATGTAGCTATCCGCGTGCTTCCCGAAGAGAGTTTTGAGGTGTAATATGCCCAAGGCACTTATTACGGGGGCAAGCAGCGGAATAGGGGAAGCCATTGCAAAAAGGCTTGACTCTATGGGCTATGAAACGGTACTTACCGCACGGCGTACAGACAGGCTGGAGAAACTTTCTGAAACGCTTTCCTGTCCCACCCACATTGTAACAGCAGATTTGACGGATACAGAATCGGTAAAGGGGCTGGTGAAAACCCACCCCGATATTGATGTTCTTATAAACAATGCAGGGCTTGGCGTTTACGGGGAATTTACCGAAACAGATTTTTCCCGTGAGGACAGTATGATAGATGTAAATATCCGTGCCTTGCACCTTTTTATGAAAGAATATATTCCCCTTATGGAAAAGAGAGGCGGCGGAAAAATCCTGAATGTTTCAAGTTCAGCGGCATTTTTTTCGGGGCCTTTTCTGTCCTCTTACTATGCTTCCAAGGCATATGTGCTAAGGCTTTCAAGAGCCGTACGCGAAGAACTTCGGAGGAGAAAATCCCCCGTATCAATAAGCGTACTGTGCCCAGGCCCCGTAGAAACGGAGTTTGGCGAGGTTTCAGGCTCCGATTTGGGGAAAAAGGCACTTTCTCCCGATCATGTAGCAAAGCTTGGCGTAAATGGTATGATGAAAAACAAATTTTCCATCGTCCCCGGATTTACTATGAAATGCACACGCTTTCTTTCAAAAATTTTACCAGAAGCACTTTCCGTGCGCGTGCTGTATAATATTCAGAAAGCGAAAAAGAAAACCAATTGACACCGAGGTGATTACAATGAAAAAAATTATTTTCCTTTTAACAGTTTTTGTTACCCTGCTGACGGTTTCCGTTCAGGCGGCACCTCTCTATACAAACAAAACAGAGGAAATTGTAACCGACGGGGTAACTCTTATTAAAGAACAGCGTTTTTTTGGCGATTCAGCCATGAATATAACCTTAATTAGGGCAGATTTAAAAAATAGAAACCTCAGCTTCGACCTCCTTAAAAACAGCGGAGGAAGTGACAAGGTTGATACAGTTATGAACCATGCAAAGGGTGATAGCCAGACTGTGGTTGCAATAAACGGTGACTTCTTCTCCGCATACAAAGGAAATCAGAATTTCTCTCTGGGAATTGAGGTCAAGGATGGGAAGCTTTTGCAGTCCCATATAAATTCCAATATGGCGGCAGGCTTTTTCGGGGATAATATGCTTTCTCTTTCCTATATAGATTTCTCTATGAAAATCACTGCTCCCGACGGCACACAGATGCCCCTTGCCCATATTAACAAGCCCACAGATTATTACGGAGCTGTGCTTATGTACACTCCCGAGTTTAACGGAGGGACTTCCCCCCATCTTCCCGAGGGGATAACGGCAGTAACAGTTATTGAAGATGTAGTTACTGCAAAAGGAATCAGTATGGGCGGTGTAATTCCCATTCCCGAAAACGGGTACATCCTTGCAATCGATGACAATATGACTCCTTTTCTGGATTCAAAATTCAATATAGGCGACTATGTAAAAAGCGAAATCAGCGTAAATCCGTCCATTGAAAATGTGCAGACGGCATTTGGCGGCGGCACACTTCTCCTGAAAGACGGGCAGAAAACGGAAATCACCCATGATGTAAGCGGAAACCACCCACGCAGTATAATAGGAACAAACTCTGACGGTACAGTTATTTATATGATGACCGTTGACGGTAGGCAGAATCTCAGCAAGGGTGTTTCCCTTTCTCAGCTTTCTGACATCTGCAAGGAAATGGGCATGGTAAATGCTATTAATCTTGACGGCGGCGGCTCTACCGCAATGGTGGGAAAAACTCTGGAAAACAATACATTGCACACTCTTAATTCCCCCTCGGAAACGAGAAAGGTTATAAATGCCCCTGCCATTACAAGCAGTGCCGAAAGCCTTGCGGCAGCAGGTGTGTTGTGCGAGGTTTCGGAAAAGAGTGTACTTTCGGGTGACAGTATAAAAATTAAAGTAACACCCTACGACAAAAATTACAATCCCCCGTCTTCGGTAAGCGGAACTCTTACTTGGAGTGTGTCAGACGGAAAAGGCATGGTCAGGGATAACGTATATTACCCGACGGGAAGCGGTGAAGCCACCGTTACCGCATATTATAACGGTAAGGAAACAGACAGTTTTAAGGTTAATATTATAAGTTCAGTAGCAGGTATTACGGCTCCTGAAAAAATCGGTAGCGAAGCAGAACTTTCAGGGAAGGTGAAAGTTTTTGACGAAGAAGGAAATACGGCTGTTATAAATGACCTTTCCCTCCTTAATCCTTCCCGAACTTCGGGACTGCTGAATCTTTCAAGAAACGGTGCAAAGAGGAGTATAGTCATCACTTCGTCAGGGGCCCAGGCATCTGCAACAATGCCTGTAACAGTTGACTATCTTAACCGTGACAGAGAAACAGGTGAAACCTTTAACATTTACAGTTCATCAGCTATGAACACACTTTTTGACCGTGTTGTTTACGCTAATGCTATGGATGTATTGGAAAAGTCGGACGTTTCTGCCGTTGTGGGCGGGGATAAGCCTGCTGACCTGACCCCTGCAAATTCCCCCGTAATGGCAGGTAATTATATAGAAAGAAGCTACCCCCACTCGAAAATAGTTTCCCTCCAACAAAAAGACGGCGTTATTTCAAGGGGCACTCAATGGGAGAAGCTTTCAGCGGCACTTAATTCTTCCCAGAAAAATGTATTTGTAATACTTGATAAAGAGCCGACTTTTGCCTCGGAAATTGATAAAAAGGCATTTTACAGTATGCTTTCCGATGCGGCAAAGAAGAAAAACGTGTTTGTGATTTCAAGCGGAAGCGAAAACTTCTGCCGAATTGAGGACGGTGTGCGGTATATAACCGTTGCAAATATCCGTGACGAAAGCACGATAGAAAAATCCGTTGAAAAGGTATGCTATCTGTCATTCAGAATCACAAACGACAGTGCAACCTATGTTTTCAAAAACTTATATGACTAAAAACACACCTCATGGGTTAAAATACCTGTGAGGTGATTTTTATGCAGCTTAGTCAAAAAGAAACAGAATTACTAAAAGATATGAAAGGCACGGAAAAGCTGTGCATTGACAAGTACACAAAGGCGGCAGAGGAAGCCTGCGACCCTCAGCTTAAACAGCTTTGTATCCGCATTGCACAGATTGAGCAGGGGCATCTCGATACACTTACCAAAATTGAAAACGGACAGAATCCTGCTTCAAATTCGGGTGGTGGACAGCAAAATCAGCAGGCAAGCTCTTTTACTGAATGTTACGGACCTGCCGACAGTGAGGAAAAAACCCGTGACAGCTTTTTGGCAAACGACCTTCTTACCACAGAGAAGCACGCAAGCCATATGTACGATACCTGCGTGTTTGAGTTCAAGGATGAAAATATCCGTCAGAACATCAACCACATTCAGAAAGAGGAGCAGGAGCACGGAAAACAACTTTATGATTATATGAACAAGAATTCAATGTACAGTTGACAAAAAAACACAATAACCTTTTGCGGTTATTGTGTTTTTTTGACTTTCCTCTTGAAATCAAAAATATTTTCAAATATAATGAAGCTATAAAAACGTAGTAAAGGAGAATGATTCCTATGCTTTTGAAAAGGAAGAACCATCAGGTAAAACCCAGCCTGATAGAAAAACTTTATGACACCCATAGGGACAGGCTTTATTGGATTGCGTATGAAATTTTAAAGGACAGCGATTCTTCGCAGGATGCCGTTCAGGAAACGTTTGAAAGATTTATAAAAAACATTGCCCGACTGAATATTGAGGATGAGGGCAAAATAGCCGCCCTGCTGACGGTTATTTGTAAAAATGTGTCAATAGATATGTATCGCAAGAAAAAAGGCGAAGAGCTGACACCCCTTTACGATAACGACAGTTCATTTTCCGAAAATACATATAATCCCGAAAAGCTTTTAATATCAAAGGAATCTTATAATACCGTTATGAGTATATTGGAAAGTATGGACATCAAGTATAAATCGGTGCTTCTCCTTTCCTGCGGCCACGGGCTTAGCGTGGAAACCATTGCCAAGCTGTTAGGAGTTCCTTTTGAAACCGCAAAAAAGCGGATTTTCCGTGCAAGAAAATTTATTAAAGAAGAAATGGCAAAAATGAAATCCGATAAAATTCTGTAATGAAAGGAATGAAAAGAATGAAAACTGAAGAAAAAATCGTTGATAAAGTAATAGATACATTGATAGACGAAGCCTCTGCCGAAATGTACAGAAAAGAGGCGGACTATAACGCCCCCAAGGTGGAATTCTCCCCCGAGCACGAAAGAAAAATGCAGAAGCTTTTCAAAAACGAACGCCGTAAATATAACCTCCGCCGTGCATATTCCGTTGCAGGCAGGGTTGCGTGTTTTGTTCTTGCAGTAGCATTTGTTATGGGAATTGCAATATATAATGTAGATGCGTGGAGAACGAAATTCCTGAATTTCTTTTTTGATAAAAATTCTCCCGATACAGAAATTACTTTTACAGAAACAAAACAGAATTCATATTTCAATGATATTGTTAATATTGGATATATTCCAGAGGGGTTTGCTGTTACAATAAACAGAACAACAAAAAATAGTCTGTTTTTGAATTTTGAGGATGGAGAAAATTTTATTCAGTTAAATATGAGTGATGCAGATTTGAAAACCGCCATTAATACAGAGAAAGGCACTCTTGAAAATATAAAAATTAAAAACTATGATGGATTATACATTGTTAGTAACGGGGCAAATGTCATCTTATGGAATAATGGAGTTTATACATTCCGTCTTGCAGCTAATATAGAAAAAGAAGAACTTATAAAAACAGCAGAATCTACAACATTAAAATAATAAGTATAGGCAAGCCACATAAATCGGTGGCTTGTTTTTTTTAAAAAAGCTTGTCCCCTTTTTGCCTCCTTTTACGTTATATATATGAAACCTGAAACAAAAGGAGGATTTTTTTATGAAAAAGAAAGGTTTTAAGAAAGCACTTGCCATAATAATGGCGGCGGCAATGTGCCTTGCACTTCCCGGTATAGGTACATATGCTAAAGAGAGTCCTTCAAACAGTGGTATTGCACCTGCAAATATTATTATAATAGCCTGCGATACTGCTCTTGAATGGAAAAACTCTGGAACTTTGGAGGTTTATGGCGGAACACAGGTACCCCCCAACTACGATGCCTATGTAAAGGTGGAGCTTCAGCGGAAAAACGGTTCAAGCTGGACAACTATCAAAACCTGGACTGACCGTTACGAGGCTTATGCAATGGTTTCCAATTATTATGCTGTTACGAGTGGATACCAATACCGTCTGAAGCTGACACACAAGGCATACGACAGTAATGGAAATCTTATTGAAACCATTACCAAGTACAGCGATATAGTTTAATTTTACGGGAAGAAAGTGTTGCAGGGTGCAATGCACCCTGCAATATTTAAAAAATTGACTAAGCGAGAACTGCTTTCGCAAACTTTGCGGACACGCAGACGGGAACGGAAACTCACTCAGGAAAAGACAGCAGAGCTGTTGGAGATTTCAGTACGATGGTATCAGAAGGTGGAACGGGGTCAGAAAAATCCCGGCTTCAACCTTGTATGCGAGCTGGCACGGGTCTTTCAGATAGACTTTGCCGATTTTTCCGACAAAAATAACAGCACATAAAAACAAGACCGCAACATCCCCACGGGCAGAAAGGAATTGCAGTCTTATTTTTTTGCCTTAAATATGATTTAGTTAATGAAGTCATCTATAATATCATCAATATGTATTAAGGCAGGTTGCAGTTTGTTGAGGAGCGATACAAGTTTTCGGAGTTCTTTTTCATTGGGGGAAACGTCTTTTATCACACGGAGGGGTTTACCATCTTTTAATATATCTATTCCGAAAGAAATATACCGCCCGATATCCTCGTCCTTTAACTGGTCGCGACGCACACAATACACTATCATAGAAAATCCTCCCGACTTTTCATATTCTTAGCAAGGACTATAATACCACTATATTTAGTATAGGAACACGAACTACGTGTTCCTGTTTTTGCAAAAAAATATAAATTTCGGCAAAAATTTTTCTTTCTACCCTATTGACAAATGAAAAATGAGATGATATATTAAAGTCAAAGAAAGTCAAAGTCAAATTTAATCGCAAAAGAGGTGTTTATATATGAATATGTCAGATATTATCGAAAAAATGCTCCTTGATATGCTGAAGGAAGCCGACGGCTCCGTTGAAATTCAGCGAAACAACCTTGCAGGGGAGCTTAACTGTGTGCCAAGTCAGATTAACTACGTAATACAGACACGCTTCACCCCCGAAAGAGGGTATATAATCGAAAGCAGACGCGGTGGCGGCGGCGGAGTCAGAATCCGCACGGTAAAAACAGATGCCTCCACCTACCCTATGCACATTGTAAATGCCGTGGGAAACAGCCTTTCCTACCGCACGGCGGCAGTTTTCGTGCAGAATCTTCTGGACTATAACTGTATAACCGAAAGAGAAGCGCACATAATCTTAGGTGCGGTGAACGATAAAGTTCTCCCCTTTACGGCAGATGTCCGCGACGTTGTTCGGGCAGGAATATTCAAAAGTATGATAACAAGTCTTATGAGAGGATGATATATATGTTATGTGAAAAATGCGGAAAAAGAAACGCATCAGTTATGTACACGCAGATAGTAAACGGAAAGAAAAGCTCTCTTAACCTTTGCTCAGAATGTGCATCGGGTGAATCGCTTTTCGACAATTTCGGCTCATTGCTTTCTTTTGGTACACGGCCTGAAACTGCTTCCTCCGTATGTCCTCTGTGCGGAATGACTCTTTCCGAGTTTACCCACAAGGGCAGAATGGGTTGCGGCAAATGTTACGAAACATTCCGTCGTCAGGCAAAGACAATGCTCCAGAAAATTCACGGTACCTCGGTGCATACAGCCGTAGAAACAGAGAAAGAAGTGGAGAAAGACGTTCCCCAAAAAGAAAAAAGTGAAATTGAAATTTTAAAAGAAAAGCTTTCCGAGGCAATTTCATCGGAAAATTACGAAGAAGCGGCTAAAATCCGTGACGAAATCAGAAGCAAGGAGGGTAAGTAATGAATAATCATACAAACGAAATTGACATTGCGGTCAGCACAAGAGTCAGACTTGCAAGAAACATTTCGGGGATTCCTTACCCCCGTAAAATGAGTGTTACTCAGGCAAAGGAGCTTATCGACACAGTATGGAGTGCTTTTGATAACTCCCCCCTTAAAAATGAGCTTCGCAAAATCGAAATCAGCACAATCTCCGACCTTGAGAAAAAGGCACTTATTGAAAAACATCTGATAAGTCCCGAACTTTGTGCTTCAAAAGTTCCATCTGTGGCAATAATCAGTAATGACGAGAAAATTTCCGTTATGGTAAATGAAGAGGACCATCTTCGTATTCAGGTGTTTTCCGATGGGCTTGACCCCGACAGTGCATACGACACGGCAAAGAAAATCGAAACACTCCTTTCCGAAAAATTAACCTTTGACCGTGACAGTGAGTTTGGCTACCTTACAAGCTGTCCCACCAATGCAGGAACGGGACTTCGGGCATCGGTTATGCTTCATCTTCCTGCCATCAGCACATCGGGGCAGGTAAATCCCCTTTTGAAATGGGCGGCAAATCTGGGTATGACCGTGCGCGGTCTATACGGAGAGGGAAGTCGCGCAAGCGGTGCACTTTTCCAACTTTCCAACCAGATAACAATGGGCACAAGCGAGGAGGATATTCTTTCCCGTTTCAATGCGGCGGCTTGCTCACTTATCAGCGAGGAAAGACGCCTTTGTGCACAGCTTTTCGAAAACAACGAATATGAAATGAAGGATAAATGCTTAAGAAGTCTGGGAATCCTTAAAAATGCATATATGATTTCATCTTCTGAAGCAATGAATCTTGTTTCCAATGTTTGCATGGGTGCAAATGCAGGTATAATTAAGAATATAGACCTCAATGCACTCCGAAAGGCTATGTTTTCCTCTATGCCTGCAACACTTAGTATGGAAAATGAAAATATAACCCCTCACGACAGAGATGTAAAGAGGGCACAAATATTACAAAACTCCCTTATTTGAAAGGACTGAAATATATGAACATAGAAAACAGATTTACCCAAAAGGCACAAAGGGCAATTTCTCTTTCTCAGGAATGTGCCCAAAAAACTAATTGCAATTACATCGGTACGGAGCATTTGCTCTACGGACTTTTTGCAGAGGGAAGCGGCTTTGCCGCAAAATATCTGGCGGAGCTTGGCGTGACCGAGGATAAGCTTATAGAACAGATTACAAAATTCAATCAGAATCCGTCTCCATCAAACACCTTTGCAGGATTCACACCCAGAACAAACCGCACAATTCAGCAATCCTTTGCCGAGGCACACAAGTTCCAGAGTGCATATATTGGAACGGAGCATCTGCTTCTTGCCCTTGCAAGAGAGCGTGATAGCGTTGCATTCAAGATTCTTCTCGGCTTCGGTGCTTCTGCAAATCTTTATGAGGAAATTTCCGAAAGGCTCACCAACGAAGTTCCCGAAAGTGAGAAAAAACAAAGTAAAAAAGGCGGAGATACGCCTACTCTCAATCAGTTCGGCAGAGATTTGACCGAGCTTGCACGGGCAGGAAAATTTGACCCCGTCATCGGCAGACAAAAGGAAATTGAGAGAGTTATACAGATTCTTTCACGCAGAACGAAGAACAATCCCGTGCTATTGGGTGAGCCGGGTGTGGGTAAAACCGCCGTTGCAGAGGGACTTGCACAGGAAATTGCATCGGGTAATGTCCCCGAGCTTCTCAAAGACAAGAGAGTTGTGTCCCTTGACCTTTCGGGAGTTGTTGCGGGTGCAAAATACCGTGGCGAGTTTGAGGAACGCCTGAAAAAAGCAATGGAAGAAATCATAAAGGCAGGCAATGTAATCCTCTTTATTGACGAAATGCATACCATTATAGGTGCAGGTGCGGCAGAGGGCGCAATTGATGCGGCAAACATCTTAAAGCCGTCGCTTGCCCGCGGTGAGCTTCAGCTTATAGGTGCGACAACCCTTAACGAATACAGAAAACACGTGGAAAAGGATGCGGCACTTGAACGCCGTTTCCAGCCCGTAACCGTAGGAGAGCCGTCAGTTGAGGAAACAATTGAAATCCTCAAGGGAATCCGCGAAAAGTACGAGGCACACCACGGTGTCAAAATTTCCGACAAGGCAGTTATTGCCGCTGCAAAAATGAGCAGCCGCTACATTACCGACAGATTCCTCCCCGACAAGGCAATCGACCTTGTTGACGAGGCGTGCAGCCGTGTCCGTCTTGGTGCGCTTACTGCACCGCCCGAGATAAAGGAGCTTGAATCTTCTCTTGAAAATATCGTGGCAGAAAAGAAAGAGGCAATCAACTCTCAGGATTTTGAAAAAGCGGCAGAGCTTCGTGACAAGGAAAAGGAAATGAGCGAAAAGCTTTCCAACCTTCGTGAAGAATGGCAAAGTAAATCCTCACAAAGTGCAGGAGAAATCGGCGAGGACGAAATTGCCGAAATTATATCAGGATGGACGGGAATCCCCGTGAAAAAGCTTGCGGAGGAAGAATCTGAAAGGCTCCGTAACCTTGAGGAGGTTCTTCACAAGAGAGTTATCGGTCAGGACGATGCTGTAAAAGCCGTTGCCAAAGCCATCCGTCGTGGCAGAGTTGGACTCAAGGACCCCAAAAGGCCTATCGGTTCATTCATATTCCTCGGACCTACAGGTGTGGGCAAGACGGAGCTTTCAAAAGCACTTAGCGAGGCACTTTTCGGTGATGAGGATGCACTTATAAGAGTCGATATGTCCGAATATATGGAGAAGCACTCCGTTTCCAAAATGGTTGGCTCGCCTCCGGGATATGTAGGCTTTGACGAGGGAGGTCAGCTTACTGAAAAGGTAAGAAGAAAGCCTTACAGCGTAATTCTTTTTGACGAAATTGAAAAAGCACATCCCGACGTATTTAACATTCTTCTGCAGATTCTTGATGACGGTCAGTTAACCGACAGTCAGGGAAGAAGAGTAGATTTTAAAAATTGTGTTATAATAATGACAAGCAACGTAGGTGCAAGAAATATTTCCGAGCCTAAGTCGCTCGGTTTTGCTTCAGGAAACGATAACCGTGAAGCTGTCAACAAAAACATCAGAAACAGCGTAATGGACGAGCTTAAAAAGATGTTCAGACCCGAATTTCTTAACAGGGTTGACGATATTATCGTATTCAGCCAGCTTACCGAGGAAGAAATTGGTGAAATTGCTCTCGTAATGCTTGAAAATCTTAAAAAGAGACTTTCCGCAAATGACATTACGGCAACGATTGATGAAAGTGCCGTGAAGCTTCTTGCAAAAGAGGGATTCGACCCCGTTTACGGTGCAAGACCTCTCCGCCGTGCAATTACATCCAAGGTGGAGGACCTTTTTGCTGAGGAAATGCTTGACGGAAAAATAGAAAACGGCGATAATGTAATAATTAAAGCCGAAGATGGAGAAATTAAAATAGTAGCCGAATAATTCACAAAAGAGCTATCTCGTTTTTTTCGAGATAGCTCTTTGAACCTGAAAAAACAATAACTTTTTCTTACAAAAAAAGAAGCTTAAACCCCAAAATCACGGGCTTTTTGGAATTTTTTAAAAAATATAAATTTTTTGCTTGAAATTGTAGTTTTTTTGTAGTACTATGGACAAGATAGCAGAAAATGGAGGAAATGGAAATGGCAGACATTAAAAAAATTGGTATTCTTACCGGCGGCGGTGATTGCCCCGGACTTAATGCGGTTATCCGCGCGGTAGTAAAGACCGCTATAACAAAATACGGTCTTGAGGTTGTGGGAATCAGAAAAGGTTATCACGGACTTTACCACAAGGATTTTATTCCGCTGACACTTGACAGTGTTCAGGAAATCCTCGGCGAGGGCGGTACAATTTTAAAGAGCTCCAACAAGGACAACCTCTTTAAGTATCCCGTTCGTGACGAAAACGGTGAAATTGTAAAAGAAGACGGAAAAATCGTTTACGAAAATGTTTCTCATGTTGCAGTGGAAAACCTTAAGGAAGCAGGTATTGATGCACTCTTTATCTTAGGCGGTGACGGTACACTTACAAGTGGCCGTGACTTTGCCCGCCTTGGTGTAAATGTAATGGGTATTCCCAAGACGATAGATAATGACCTCAGCTGTACTGACTACACATATGGTTTCGATACAGCAATCGAAGTTGTAACAGAATCTTTCGACAGACTCAGAACAACTGCAAAGAGTCATGGCAGAATCATGGTTGCAGAGGTTATGGGCAGAGGTGCAGGCTGGCTTACACTTCACGGTGGTATTGCAGGTGCGGCTGACGTTATCCTCATCCCTGAAATTCCTTACGACATTAACAAGGTTGCAGATAAAATCAAGGCAGACTTTGCAAAGGGCAAGGATTTTGCAATTGTTGCAGTTTCCGAGGGTGCGAAGCCCATTGGCGGCGAAGCTGTTGTCCTCAAGGTGAGAGAGGACAGCCCCGACCCCATTCGTCTTGGCGGTATTGCAAGTGTTGTTGCAGACCAGCTTGAAGAATTGTGCAAGAACGAAGCCCGTGCAACAACCCTCGGTCACGTTCAGCGTGGCGGCAGCACATCAGGTCGCGACAGAGTGCTTTCTTCACGTTACGGCTATGCTGCTGTTGAGTACGCTATGCAGGGTAAGTTCGGCAACATGGTTGTGCTTCAGGGAGATTCTATTAAGTGCGTTTCCCTTGAGGATGTTATCGGAAACGGCAGCAAGCTTGTAGACCCCGAATGTGAAACAGTAGAAATGGCAAAGGGACTTGGCATCTGCTTCGGTGACTAAAATAAAAGGAAAAAAAGGAGTTTGCTTTACGCAAGTTCCTTTTTTTGATTGAATCAAAGCCATAGGTATGCTATAATCAGTATATATATTCCTTGAAAGGAGTTTTTCCATGACAATACGTGAACAAACAGAAAAAATTGAAAGAGATACCCTCTCCCCTTTTGCCTGTCTTTCCGAAAAGACAAAGGGCAGAGAGGAAAAGGCACCTCTTTGTGATATGCGCACAGAATTTCAGCGTGACCGTGACAAGATTATTCATTCCAAGTCTTTCCGCAGACTGAAGCATAAGACTCAGGTTTTCATTACTCCTGAGGGCGACCATTACCGCACACGGCTTACCCATACGCTGGAGGTTTCACAGATTGCCAGGACAATTGCCCGAAGTCTTCGCCTTAACGAGGATTTGGTAGAGGCAATGGCTATGGGACACGATTTGGGACACACTCCCTTCGGCCACGCAGGTGAGGCGGCATTAAACGAACTTTGCTCCGATGGTTTTATGCACAGCGAGCAGAGTCTTCGTACTGTGGATGTGCTTGAAAACCTGAATCTTACCTGGGAGGTAAGGGACGGCATCCTTAACCATCCCGGGGGTGGAACCCCCGGTACTCTTGAGGGTGAGGTTTTACAGATTGCCGACAGAATTGCCTATATAAACCACGACATTGACGATGCCTGTCGGGGTGGTATTATAAGTGAAAAGGACATCCCCAAAATAATCACAGATGTATTGGGAGAAACCCATTCCGAGAGAATAAATACCCTCATTTGCGATGTGGTGCGAAATTCCTACGGAAAAAGGGAAATCGTTATGAGTGCCGAGGTTGAGGAAGCAATGACAAGACTTCGCAACTATATGTTTGATTTTGTATATGTAGGCTCCAAGGCAAAGGAGGAAGAAAAGAAAGTTTTCGGCATAATCAAGGGAATTTTCGAATATTACACTCAAAACCCCGGCGCAATGCCCCTGTATCTTCAGGAAATTGCATGGAAAGAGGGCGTGGAAAAGGCTGTTTCAGACTATATTGCAGGTATGAGCGACAGATTTGCTATTTACACGTATAATAATATTTACGTACCGAAGTCCTGGGAAAAGCTTTGATAAATGCCTGCGGCAATGAGAAAGACATTGACACTTTCTCCCAAATATATTAAAATAATAACATCATTGTATGAAGGAGAATTTATATGTACATAGGTATAGACATTGGCGGAATGAGCGTAAAAGCAGGTGTTGTCAACGAAAAAGGTGACATTCTTGCAAAATATGCCGTTCCTACCCCTAAAAACGATAATGAAGCATTCCTTAATGCGATGCTTCAGGGAATAAATAAGGCGGTTGAGGAAGCAGGCATACAAAAAAGCGATATAAAGGCTATCGGTATAGGCAACCCCGGAGTCGTTGACAGGGACAAGGGAATTTTGTTGGAAGCAACCAATATTGGATTTTCTGATGTTCCTGCCCGTGAATTTCTGCAGACGCATCTTGGCAATATTCCCGTTTTGGTGGAAAACGATGCAAACTGTGCGGCACTCGGTGAGTATTATAAAGCAGAAAGCTCCAATAACTTTATTTTCATTACTTTGGGAACAGGTATCGGTGGCGGAATAATCATAAACGGCAAGCTGTACCTTGGCACTAACGGTGCCGCAGGGGAACTTGGTCATATAGTAACCCATACAAACGGCAGACCGTGCGGTTGCGGAAGAAAAGGCTGTTGGGAAGCCTACGCATCTGTAACGGGACTTATTGAAACCACAGAGGAGCATCGAAATGAGATTAAATCTCTTTCCCCCGACGAGGAAATTTCGGGAAGAACGGTGTTTGACCTTGCACGAAAAGGAGATAAGGATGCCGAAAGAATCCGCGATATGTGGATTGAAGAGATTGCAATAGGAATTGTTGATATGGTGAATATCTTTCAGCCTGACCAGGTTTTAATCGGAGGTGCAATTTCAAAAGAGGGTGATACAATTCTCCTCCCCGTTATTGATTATGTGAACAAAAATGCATTTTGCTCGGATAGACTTTCCATGCCCAAAATAGAAATTTCCAAAATTGGCGGCGATGCAGGTATTATCGGTGCGGCGTTACTCTATTCAAACTTAAAATAAAAGGAATGTTTATAAATGAAAATCAGAGGAAATATTATAATCGGACAGTCAGGCGGCCCCACCGCTGCAATTAATGCAACACTCGCAGGTGTTTTTGATGCAGGTAGGAAACTCACAGAGGGTAAGGTTTACGGTATGCTCGGCGGTGTTGAGGGACTACTCAAGGAAAACTTCATAGATATGTGTGAAAAAATCACAAACGACCGTGAGCTTGAGCTTTTGAAGAGAACTCCCTCTTCTTATCTCGGTTCTTGCCGTTTCAAGCTTCCCGAACCTGTGGAAGGAGAAGAAGTTTACGAGAAGCTTTTCCAGATTTTTGAAAAGCATAACATTAAGGGTTTTTTCTATATTGGCGGTAATGACTCAATGGATACCGTTAAAAAGCTCAGCATTTACAACGACGAATATAAGAAGACTGATATAAAGTTTATGGGTGTTCCCAAGACAATTGACAACGACCTTGTAGTGACAGACCATACTCCGGGTTTTGGCAGTGCGGCGAAATTCGTTGCAACAGTTACCAAGGAACTTGTCCGTGACAGTCTTGTTTATGACCTCAAGAGCGTAACAATCGTTGAAATTATGGGCAGAGATGCAGGCTGGCTTACAGGCGCAAGCGCACTTGCGAAGGGCGACGACTGTGAAGGTGCTGCAATGATTCTTCTCCCCGAAGTTCCCTTTGACTACGAATATGTTAAAAACCGTGTTGCAGAGCTTATGGAGAAGGGAAGTAAATCCCTTGTGATTACTGTCTCCGAGGGTGTGAGAACAAAGGACGGAAAATATGTCTGCGAGCTTGGAAGCGAAAAGGGTACCGATGCATTCGGTCACACAATGCTTACGGGAACAGCACAGACAATTGCCACAATGCTGAAAAATGACCTCGGCATCAAGACCCGAGCAGTTGAGCTTTCAACACTTCAGCGTTGTGCATCACATATTGCATCTGCAACCGATATTGCAGAATCTTTCGCAGTAGGTCAGGCGGCAGTTAAGGCAGCTTCCGAGGGCGAAACAGGCAAAATGGCACTTCTTAAGAGAGTTTCAAATAATCCCTACATCTGTGTAACCGACACTCACGATGTAAGAGCGGTTGCAAACCTTGCCAAGGAAGTTCCGCGCAGTATGATTAACGAAAACGGTGACAACGTAACAGAAGAATTTATCGAATATGTCCGTCCCCTTATTGAGGGCGAGCTTTCACAGCTTACCGTAAATGGACTTCCCCAGCACTTGAAACTTTGATACACAGCAAAGGAATGTTAAATCCATGGATGACCGCACATTAAGAGTTCTTGAATTCAATTCAATACGTGAAATACTTAAGGAACAGGCAGTATGCGCCCAGACGCGTGAGCGTTGCGGCGCATTGTTGCCTGTGGAAAATATCTACGAGGCAAGAGAGCTTCTTTCCTACACAAGCGAGGCAGAGAGTCTCATTATAAAAAAAGGCACTCCGCCCATAAGTCCTGTCCGAAATGTTCTGGGTGCCGCTAAAAGGAGTGCAGCAGGAGGCACACTTTCTATGAGTGAGCTTCTCTCTGTTGCCCATACGCTAAGAATGGCAAGGGGACTTATCCGCTATTTTGAAGAGGACGGTTATAGCGAACTTTTTCCCACTTTAAACAATCTCTTTTCCGCGTTGACAGAAAACAAAAAGCTGGAAAACGCTATTTTTTCTGCAATTTTAAGTGATGAGGAAATGGCTGACGATGCCTCCTCGGACCTTCTTGCAATCCGCAGGAAAATGCGCTCCCTTAACTCCAAAACCCGCGATGTTTTAAATGATATGGTACATTCCCCCTCCTACGCAAATCTTTTGCAGGAGCCGATTGTATCAATGCGCGGCGACAGATATGTTATCCCCGTCAAGAGCGAGCACAAAGGACAGGTCCCCGGCGTTGTACACGATAGCTCTGCCAGCGGTGCAACTCTTTTCGTGGAGCCTATGGCGGCAGTTGAGATAAACAATAAGCTCCGCGAACTCCACTCTCAGGAAAAGGACGAAATTGAGCGAATCCTTATGGAGCTTTCCGCCCTTGTCAGCGAATTTGCAGATGGCATATCAACAAATTACAAGACCATTATTGACCTTGACTTTGCATTTGCCAAGGGAAAGCTTTCACGGAAAATGAACGCTTCCGTGCCTGAGCTTAACCACGACGGAATAATAAATATAAAAAAGGGCAGACACCCCTTAATTGACGAAAAAAAGGTCGTTCCCACGGACATATATCTGGGAAAAGACTTCGATACATTGGTAATAACGGGCCCCAACACGGGCGGTAAAACCGTTTCCCTTAAAACTTTGGGGCTTTTTACCCTGATGGCGCAGTCGGGACTTTCAATTCCTGCAGGAAGTGGAAGTAGCCTGAGCGTATTTGACAGCGTTTTTGCCGATATTGGTGATGAGCAATCCATTGAACAATCTCTCAGTACCTTTTCGGCACATATGACAAACATTATAAAAATTCTTGATAATGCAAACTACAATTCCCTTATTCTCTTTGACGAGCTTTGTTCGGGAACTGACCCCACAGAGGGTGCTGCACTTGCCATTGCCATTTTAGAGAGGGCAAGAAGCCTTGGTGCAAAGGTTGCCGCTACCACTCATTACAGCGAAATCAAGCTGTACGCACTTTCCACCGACCGTGTTGAAAATGCCGCGTGCGAGTTTGACGTGGCATCACCCCGCCCTACCTATAAACTTCTTATCGGTGTTCCGGGAAAGAGTAATGCTTTTGCCATTTCCAAAAGACTTGGCCTGTCGGATGATGTTATTGACCGTGCGAGAGAGCTTATTGACGGGGAAAACACCCGTTTTGAGGATGTAATTACATCCCTTGAAGAGCACCGCGCAAAGGCACAGCAGGAATTGGATGAAGCTACGGAGGCAAAGGCACAGTCCCTTGCCCAGAAGCAGGAGGCTGAAAAGGAAAGAAGCCGTATCAAGGCACAGAGGGAAAAGCTTCTTAATGATGCCCGCCGTGATGCGAAAAAGATATACGAGCAGGCGAAAAAGGAGGCCGACGAAATTGTTAAAAAGATGCAAAAGCTCTTTGAGGAATCGGCAAGTAATAACCGTGCCGCTATTGAAGAGGGCAGACGCGAGCTTAAGAAGGGACTTGACAGAGCCGAGGGTAAGCTCAGCGAAGATGTATTTAAAAATAAGTCCAAAAAACGTCTTGACCCCAAGAAAATTACTCTCGGTCAGGTAGTAGAGGTTACGACTATGAACTCTACGCGCAATGTCCTTACTCTCCCCGACAAAAAGGGCGACCTTACTGTACAGGTAGGTATTTTGAAGATAAAAACAAATGTAAATGCCCTCGCCCCTGCCAAAGAGGAGAAGAAAAAGAAAGAAGCACAAAGCTACATTTCAAGCGAAAGCCGTATGTACAGCGACGTGAAGATGGAGCTTGACCTCCGCGGTGAAACCGTTGACGATGCACTCCTTCTTGTTGACAAATATCTTGACGATGCGGCACTTTCTCATTTTGAAACAGTAACTATTATCCACGGCAAAGGCACGGGTGCACTTCGGAGTGCCATTTCCGATATGCTCCGTCACCATCCCCATGCAAAAAGCTTCCGTCCCGGCCGCTACGGAGAGGGTGAAGCAGGCGTAACCGTGGTTGAAATTAAATAAAAAAGCAAAAATCGTGAATATGCACACATTTCAAACAGTAAAAATATGTTGACATCATTTTTTCACGGTGTTATAATATCCCTAATGTAGAATTTTGTAAAATTGGAGGTTTTTTTATTATGAAAAACGAA
>JAZRFC010000036.1:0-2520 GCA_045661145.1 Clostridia bacterium
TGTCGCTTCAAGACGGTCAATGCTTTTTTGCTTGTGCTCAGCCGTTTTTATATTACGCTCGCGGTTCCATCTTTTCTGCTGTTCAATAATACCCTCTATACGCTTTATCTCGGAAAGTGTATTTTCATACTTCTTTTGAGCTGCTTTTTTTACTTGCTCTTTCTTCTCAATATATGTTGAGTACGACCCCGTATAGGATGTTATTTTTCTGTTTTCCAGTTCAATGGTTGTATTTGTCACTTTATCAAGGAAATATCGGTCATGGCTGATTACGATAAATGCCTTGGCACAGTTTTTTAAAAAGTCCTCCAAAAAACGCACTGACTCAATATCAAGATGGTTTGTCGGCTCATCCAAAAGCAGAAAATTTGCCTCTGACAAAAGAGTTCTCGCAAGCGAAAGACGCGTTTTCTGCCCTCCTGAAAGCGAATTCATAGGAAGATTTAGCTCGCTTTCCAAAAAACCCAGTCCAATAAGCATTGAACGTGTACGGCTCCTAAAGGTCAGTCCGTCATTACGTATATATTCGGTATTGAGCTCTTCTTGCCTGTTTATAAGCCGCACGGTGTCACAATGGCCTTTTTCAAGCTTTTCGCGGATAGCGTCAAGCTCCTTTTCAATTTCAAAAAAGCGCGAAAAAACCTCAAGCGCATAATCGTACGCAGTAAGGCTCTCGGAAGACGGGGCGCTTTGCTGCATTATTCCGATCTTAAGCTCCGAAGATTTTAAAATGTTTCCATCATAATCCTCAGAACCTAGTATACAACGAAAAAGAGTGGTTTTACCCACTCCATTCGCGCCGATAAACCCCATTTTTGTATTGTTTTCAATATTAAATGATACATTTTCAAAAAGGACTCTCTCTCCAAAGCTTTTTGAAACTCCGTTAAGTGTAATCAAACTCATCAATTTTCTCCGTAAAATTCAAAGTACCATTTACTAAAACGTGCAAGTCCGTCTTCAATTGAGGTAGACGGTTTAAATCCAAAATCCTTCTCAAGCTCACTCACATCAGCATACGTCTGATAAACGTCGCCCGGCTGCATTGGAAGATACTCTTTTTTTGCAGTTTTACCGATAGCTTTTTCAAGTGTTTCGATAAAATACATAAGTTTTTCAGGATTGTTGTTTCCAATATTGTAAACCTTTGCCCGATCTCCGTTTTCGTCAGGCTTAGGAGGATTAAGAAGCATATTCATAATGCCCTTTACAATATCGTCAACATATGTAAAATCGCGGTACATATCACCGTTATTAAAAATCTTAATTGTTTCGCCACGCATAATTTTCTGTGTGAATGAAAAATACGCCATATCGGGTCTTCCAAAAGGACCGTATACTGTAAAGAATCTTAGTCCCGTACAGGGAATGTCGTACAAATGACTGTACGTGAATGCCATCAGTTCGTTTGATTTTTTTGTTGCGGCATAAAGGCTTATAGGATGGTCAACATTGTCATCGGTTGAAAACGGTGTCTTTTTCTGATTTCCGTACACCGAAGAGCTGGATGCATAAATAAGATGGCTTACCTTATTATGACGGCAAGCTTCAAGTATGTTAAAAAAGCCTATAATATTGCTTTCGATATAGCTTGCGGGGTTATCAATTGAATATCTTACCCCTGCCTGAGCCGCAAGATTTACTACAATGTCCGGCTTATAGTCCTTAAAGAGACTATCGACTGCCTCTTTATCTGCAAGATTTCCCTTTATAAAAGTGAATTTCTCGTATTTATTAAGTATTTCAAGGCGAGCCTGTTTAAGGCGCACGTCATAGTAATCATTAATGCTGTCAAATCCGATTACCTCGCCACCCTCTTCAAGAATTTTTTTTGACAGATGAAATCCTATAAAACCTGCACTTCCTGTTACAAGTATTTTTCCTTTTCCGTTATATTTTATAAAATCAGCCATAATTACCCTGCTTTCTTAATTTAATTTTACTCCATCTGCCGTATTACAGAAGTGAACACAGAATTTTCCTTCAAGCTCGGGAAATTCCTTAAGATATTTATTTCTTAAATTATATTCTATTTCTTCCTTATATTCAGGATTTATAATAGCCATAGCGCATCCCTTAAATCCTGCACCGCTGAAGCGTCCACCGTAAACTCCTTTTGTTTCAAGCAGTATTTCGTGAATTTTCTTGAGCTGAACAGAGCCTGCTTCATAATTATATATACTGCTCTCTCCGCTTTGGAATGTAAGGGCGCCGAATTTTTCTAAATCCCCCTCGCGCCAAGCTTGTGCACCCATACGTACACGTTCAAATTCACTGTAATAATGCTCTGCTCTTTTAAGCCAATTTTCGGGAAGCTTGTCCTTGTATTTGTCAAACACTTCTTTTGGAACATCGCGAAGAACTGTTTCGTCAAATTTACCGTATTCCATTCCTGAAAAAGCCTTCAGTGCGTATGCGGCACTTTTAAGCTCGTCCACACGCATATTGAATTTACTTCCTACAAGGTTTCTTTCAATTCCGCTGAAGAATATACCGATTTCAAATGGCGGCATATTTTCG
>JAZRFC010000037.1:0-2760 GCA_045661145.1 Clostridia bacterium
ACCGATAGCCTTAGCAGCACCTGTGGAGTTAGGAACGATGTTCTGAGCACCAGCACGTGCACGACGGAAGTCACCCTTTCTGTGGGGGCCGTCGAGAATCATCTGGTCACCTGTGTAAGCGTGAACAGTTGTCATGATACCCCTCTGGATTGCAGCGTAGTCGTTAAGAGCCTTAGCCATGGGAGCAAGGCAGTTTGTTGTGCAGGAAGCAGCGGAGATGATCTTGTCATCAGCTGTAAGTGTGTTTTCGTTAACTGAGTAAACGATTGTGGGAAGATCGTTACCTGCGGGAGCAGAAATAACTACCTTCTTAGCGCCTGCTTCGATGTGAGCAGCAGCCTTGTCCTTTGAGCAGAAGAAACCTGTGCATTCGAGAACAACGTCAACACCGAGCTCGCCCCAGGGGCAATCGTTAGCATCCTTACAAGCGTAGATCATAATTTCCTTACCATCAACAGTGATGCTGTTTTCACCAGCTACTACTGTGTGGCCGTCGTATCTACCCTGAGAAGACTCATACTTAAGAAGGTGTGCGAGCATCTTAGCATCTGTAAGATCATTGATAGCTACTATCTCGTAACCCTCTGCACCGAACATCTGACGGGATGCCAGACGACCGATACGTCCAAAACCGTTAATTGCAACTTTTACTGCCATTTAAAACATCCTTTCGTGTTTAAAAAATATATAAATAATAAAAATTATTTAAAAGCTTAAATTAATTTCATTGATTCTATAACAGGAGTAACCTTGGGAGTCTGTCCGTCCCAACCAACAGGAGTATCTGCTATTTCGTCGACTATTTCAATGCCCTTTGTAACCTTTCCGAAAGCGGCATAGCTTCCGTCAAGGTGAGGGGCATCCTCGTGCATGATGAAAAATTGGCTTGATGCACTGTTTGGCATCTGACTGCGAGCCATAGAGATAACACCACGAGTGTGCTTTAAAGGGTTATTGAAACCGTTTGCCATAAACTCACCCTTTATGTTCTTATCGCTTCCGCCCATGCCGTTACCCAAGGGGTCGCCACCCTGAATCATAAAGCCCTTGATAATTCTGTGGAAAGTAAGACCGTCGTAGAATCCCTCTTCAACGAGAGATTTAAAGTTTGCGACAGTTTCGGGAGCAATCTCGGGATAAAGCTCAAGCTCGATTTCTCCGCCGCCGGTCATAGTAATTTTTACATTAACATTTTCAGCCATTTTCTCTGTCTCCTTATACGCTTTTCGCATATCGGTATTATTATATCGTTTTATTCCTGCCAATGCAAGCATTTTTTTCTATTTTTTCAATTAATTTCATTTCCGTCTTCGCCGTAGCCAAAATAGGTTTTTACCATTTCCTGCAGCTCATCTTTGTCTACAAGAACATAGGATATACCGTTTATATAGTCTGCCGTGCCGGGCATTGTTATTGTGGTTATGTTATCCTTACCTATCGTCAGAAGTTGTTTGCCGCACGCAACAACATTGGCAGGACTCATAGATGTTTCCATATTGTCTGTCACAATTTCATAAATGTCATCAACCTTGCCGATATACTTCATTTGAAGCTTTTGCTCTGCAAGAGCATGTATGAAATCCTGCTGAACCTTTATTCTGTCAAGGTCACCGTTTTTATATCTGCGGAAACGTACAAGCTGTTCCGCCTTATCACCGTCAAGATGCTGCATACCCTTCTGCAGGTCTATATAAAGGTCCTGATAAGGGTCAGTGTACTTCATCCTCTGCGGAACATCAAAATCAACACCGCCAAGCTCATCTATACTGTCCCTGAAAGCATCAAAGTTAACTTTTACAAAATGATGAATGGGAATACCCGTCAGCTCCTTGATTGCGAGAATGGATGCCTCGCTTCCATATTCTCCCTTTCTCATACCGACAGCGTGTACTTCGTTTATCTTATGGTATCCGCCTCTGTATTTTACCCTGGTATCACGGGGAATACTCATTACAGTTGCCGTGCCTCTTTCCGGGTCGATTTGGGCAAGCATCATTACATCTGTGCGAAAACCTTCCTTATCAGTACCCATTACAAGGATATTGCACTTTTCCTCGGATATACGAACATATTCAAGCGTATCTTCATTAAATTCACTTGCAATACTGCTGTAAGGGGTTGTATAAATTCTTGCAACATATATACCGCTTAACGCCGCCACGGCCATAAGACAGGAAATCAGAAAGGATGCAACGATGCTTCCTATAACCTTTTTAACTCTATGCTTTTTCTTCCTTTTTATGCGTCTTGCTCTTTCAATAGTTCCAGATTGTCTGCGTTTTTTTCTTTTTATTTCTTCATTGTGTAATTCTCTGTCCATATAATAAAAACCTCACCATTTGTAAGATTATGCCTAAATTTCGCTTTCTACATTTTACCACAAAATCCTACACAAGTCAATCTATATGAAAAAGTTATGGTTGTTAATTTGAAAATTTAATTTTTCGTTCATATATTTTACCTCATTTGAATACAAATAATACCACACAGAAAAATTATAAAATATTTTTTAAAAAAGCCTTGACATCCAGAGAGTCTTTTGTTATAATTATCAACGTTGTCGGCACTAATGGCAACCAAATGGGAGCATAGCTCAGCTGGGAGAGCATCTGCCTTACAAGCAGAGGGTCATAGGTTCGAGCCCTATTGTTCCCACCATTTGGCCCGGTAGTTCAGTTGGTTAGAACGCCAGCCTGTCACGCTGGAGGTCGAGGGTTCGAGCCCCTTCCGGGTCGCCAAATGCCTTTGTAGCTCAGTCGG
>JAZRFC010000038.1:0-9154 GCA_045661145.1 Clostridia bacterium
TGATTTTAATAAATATTTAAAAACACTGTAAAAACAACCTTTTTTACCAAGTTTTTTGTTTAAAAAAACGCAAAAACTCTGTACATTTGGGGAAATGTGTGCTATAATGACTCTATCTGTGAAGAATTTTAAGATGCAATTTAAACGGAGGAAAAATGTATGGCAAGTTTTTTTCACGCAAATAAATCTGTGCCACTCCCGATGGAATTTATAAACAAATATATGATAAATGCAAATGCCACCTATGTAAAGGTTTATCTTTACGGTCTTTTAAAGTGCTACGAGGGGGAAGAGGATGTGTCAAATGCCGCTATTGCGGAGGCACTTGACATTCTTGAAACTGACGTAAGCAAGGCTTGGCGTTATTGGAAAAAGGTGGGACTTGTTCACAACGAGGGAAAGGGTATTCTGGTTTTTGATGCCGTGGGAACAGAACCCATGAAAGACGAACCTGTAAAGGTGGAACAACCCAAAGAAACCTCCGAAAAGCCAAAAACTGCATCTATGAAGGATATTTCAAAAGCGATGGGAATTAATCCCAAGATGAAAGAAACTGTTACTATGGCTGAACAGCTTTTGAAAAAACCTCTTACACAGAGGGAAATTACTTCTTTGTACAGCTTTATGCAGGATTACTCGATGACTCAGGAGATGGTTCTTCTTCTTCTGGAATATTGTGTAACAATGGACAAAACAAATTTTTCATACATAGAAAAAGTTGCTGACGGCTGGAGAAAGCAGGGTATAAACACCCTTGCCGAGGCTACAAAGGTGCTTAACCGCCTTAATAAAGAAGTCCGTATGCAGAAAAAGTGCAGGAAGATGTTCGGTCTTGACCGCGAGCTTTCTCAGACAGAATTAAATTACATAGCCCGTTGGGTAAGTGAGCTTTCCATGTCGGAAGCGATGATAAGAACAGCCTACGAAAAAACTGTTACCAACACAGGTAAAATTTCAATGCCCTATATGAATACAATATTAAAGTCCTGGTTTGAAAAGGGTATAAAGACCGTTTCACAGATTCAGGAAAAAGAGGCTGTGCCAATACAGAAAACAAAGAGCAGAACAGCCGATTATCAGCTTGACGATATGGCGGCACTTGAAAGAAAACTCAGACTCCAGAAACAGAAAAAGTAAAGAGGTGAATTTCTTTGCCAGGTTCAATATATGAAAAAGCAACCCAGATAATTGCAGAAAGAAAAGAAAGACGAAAAAAAGAGCTTGACCGCCGCAGAGGTGAGGTTTTTGCAATTGCTCCCCGCATCCGTGAAATAGAAGAGGAGCTTGACCGCTTTGGTATCAGAATGCTTAACCTTATTGCAAACGGTGAGTGTGATGAAAAAACAGCAGTCAGCTCAATTACTGCACAGAACAAGGAGTTTATAAAAGAGAGAGAACGCCTTTTGGCAGAGGCAGGCTTTGACAAAAACTATCTAGAACTTCAGCACGTCTGCCCTAAGTGTGAGGACAGCGGTTTTGACGGGGGAAAGCTTTGCAGTTGTCTTCAGCAGGAAATTACGGCAATTGCTCTTAAAGAGGCAAACCTTTCCGAACTTTTGTCGGAGCAGACCTTTGATAACTTCAAGCTTTCTTATTACAGCGACGAATATGTGGAGGAGTATGGTTGTTCTCCCCGTGAAAATATGCAGGCAATACTCTCTGAGTGCAAAAGCTTCGTGGAGGACTTTGATAGAGTAAAGGAAAATCTTCTCCTGTGCGGAAACTGCGGTCTTGGAAAAACATTTTTATCATCCGCAATTGCCAATGCACTTATAAAGAAAGGCAAGGATGTTCTTTATGTCAGCAGTAATGCACTTTTCCCCGTATTGGAGGATATGCATTTTGGCAGAACAGTGAGCGAGGAAGCAGAATATATTGTTAAAAAAGTGAGCGATTGCGTGCTTCTGATACTTGACGATTTGGGAAGCGAGTTTGTAACTCAGTTCACCTCGGCAGAGCTTTTCAGAATTATAAATAACCGTCTTTTGGCAGGCAGAAAAATGATTATATCCACAAACCTTAACCGTAATATGCTGAAAAAAACCTACAACGAAAGAATTGCTTCCAGAATTACGGGGGGATTCTCTATTTTGGAATTTTTGGGCAAGGATATTCGCAGCATCAAAAAATTAGAAGGCAAGGTATAATTATGGAAAACGCAAAAGAGCTTCTCTTATCCTATGTGGAATTAGCTGAAAAAATAATTATAGAGTTTAACTATAACGAAAATAATGCCGTTTCGCTTTTAAAAGCTCTTAAGAGTAACTTAGAAAAAAAGGTTACGGTGGAAAAAGAGCAAAAGGAACTTTACGAGGCTTGCGTATATAACGCATTGGCAACAATAAACACTTCTTTCGAGCAGGAGAAAAATAACCGTCAGCTTCTTATGGCACTGACCGAGGCGAAAGAGGAAATGAAAGCGATTACGGAAATTTTATAAATTTAAAATCTTAACAAAAAAATATTGACAACTGCTTTATTTGCTATTATACTGTAGTGAAAGAAACGAGAGGTTTTAGGAATGAATATGTCAGCTTTCTTTACAGCAAACATACTTCTTCTCATCGCTATTATTATTCTAGCAATTATTAAGCAGGATAAGAATAGCGCTGTTTGTCGTGTTTTAAGGTAAAGAGCATACGTATTTTATATGTGTATACTGTGACCTGCGGCAAGTGGTGCCGCAGGTCTTTTTGTATAAATCTATTTGCGAGGAGTTTAGTTATGAAAAAAATCACAGTTACCGACATCACACTTAAAAAGCTGTCACAGGACAGAGCAGTTTCTCTATTATTCAGGGAAAAGACTGCCATTGCCGCTTGTGCAGATTCTCTCGGAGTCGATGCAGTTGAACTATCTCCCGTAAAGAGTTTAAGGGAAGATACAATAATCTACAAAACAATTTCGCAGAATGTAAAGAAAAGCACAGTCGCAATTCCTGTAGGTTTTTCCGAAGAGGACGTAGAAAACGCATTTGAATGTGTTAAGGAAGCTTCTTCTCCCAGACTTCAGGTAGAACTTCCCACATCAACCGTTCAGATGGAATACATCTATCATGTAAAGAGTGAGAAGATGCTTCTTAAAATTGCATCTCTTATCAAGAAAGCAAAGGAGCTTTGCCCCGATGTTGAATTTTCTGCCCTTGATGCAACCCGTGCAGACGAGGATTTCCTTATTCAGGCAGTTAAGGAAGCAGAGGCAAACGGTGCAGGAGTAATCACTCTCTGTGATGATGCAGGCATTTCTCTTCCCGAGGAAATTGCTTCTCTTGTCAAGAAAGTAAAGGAAAATGTAAATGTACCCGTCTTCGTTCAGCTTTCCGATGCAATCGGTATGGCAGCAGCCTGCGGTGTCGCAGCAACTCAGGCAGGTGCAGACGGTCTTAAGTGTGCCATGACAGGAGCTGACAGCCTTTCAATGGGTGCTTTTGCAGCAGTTGTTAAGGCAAAGGGTGCCGAAATTGGTATTGAAACGGGACTTGACAATACAAAGATATACGCAAGCATTGAGGAAATGCTTTCTAAAATAAATCACGAAACCTATGATACGGCAGATGTCAGTGAAAAGAAAAAAATTATTCTTGACTCTGACAGTACGCTTTCAGATGTAGCACACGCTGCAAATGTTCTCGGTTATGACCTTTCTGACGAAGATAACGGAAAAGTTCATAAGGAGCTTGCCCGCGTTTGTGAGAAAAAGGGCAGTGTTAGTGCAAAGGAACTTGAAGCTCTTATTGCAAGCTACGCTATGCAGGCACCGTCTACATACCATCTTGAAAGCTACTCCACAAACTGTGGAAACCTGACAAGCGCTATGTCTCAGGTAATTCTCCGCAGGGGTGATGAGCTTCTCTCAGGTGTAAGCACAGGCGACGGTCCCATAGATTCCGTGTTCCGTGCTATTGAGCAGAGCATCGGTTTCCATTACGAGCTTGACGATTTCCAGATTCAGGCTGTAACCGACGGTAAGGAAGCATTGGGTAGTGCAATTGTAAGGCTTCGCAACAACGGAAAGCTTTACTCAGGTAACGGTATTTCAACAGACATTGTTGCAGCAAGCATCAGGGCGTACATCAACGCTCTTAATAAGATAGTGTTCGAGGAGGAATAAAATGAAAATTACTTTTTCAACCAAGCATGTTGCTCGTGCTTCCTTCCTCGATACCTGCAGATACGCCTACGATTACGGCTATGCAGGGTTTGAGATATACGATGCAGTAAAGGAAAGGAAACAGCACCACGACAGCATTTTAAGAAGTGACCGTGTATCTGATTCCAAGCGCAAATTAGTGAACCGTAACCTTGCGGTATCTGCCCTTGTGTATCCTTACAGTATCGAAAGTGAAAAAGCAAGCGGTGACGAAATTTTAAAATATGTGGAAATGGCGCGTACCGGAGGAATAGAGAGAGTCATTTTCAGAAACGAGGTAAAAACTTCAAACGAAGTTCTTGCTGAGAAGCTTTACAAGGCGATTAAGCTTGCAGAAGAAGCCGATATACAGATTCTTTTTGAAACTGCAGGCTACCTTGCGGAAACGGAAAATGTAATTGATATAATTAACTTCTTTTCTTCCGCGGTTATCGGTGCATCGTGGAATATGCGCGAAACCTACTTCAAGGCAGGAGAGAGTGCAGAAACCACAATAAAAAGTCTGGGTGCATATATTAAATATGCACGAATGGGCGATATGAAAGACGGCAAGACAGTACTTATCGGTGAGGGCGAGCTTCCCGTAACAAACTTCATAAATGCACTTTCTTCCCTTAACTTTGATGGTTTCATATGTGTTGCGTGGAATGAGGAAATAAACGATGCGGACATCGTACTTACTCATTTTGCCAACTATATAGGAAGTCTGGCAAGGGAAAAGAAAGAGTTTGACAAGGCGTACTATAACCGTAGCAAGACGGGTACTTTCGTATGGAAGAAATACGACGTCATAGATGCTACTTTCTCTGATGTTCTTGACACAATGGCAGAAACCTATCCCGACCAATATGCATTCAAATATACAACTCTTGACTATACAAGGACATATGCACAGTTCAGACGTGACGTTGATGAATGTGCGGCGGCACTTATTTCGCTCGGTGTGAAACCCGGTGACCATGTTGCCGTATGGGCAACCAATGTTCCTGCCTGGTTTATAACATTCTGGGCAACAACGAAAATCGGTGCAGTTCTCGTAACGGTGAATACAGCATACAAAATACACGAAATTGAATATCTTTTAAAACAGTCCGACACTCATACTCTTGTTATGATTGAGGAATGTAAGGATATAAATTACAAGGAAATTATTGAGGAGCTTTGCCCCGAACTTAAGACTATGACTCCAGGCAATGCTCTTTATTCCAAAAACCTTCCTTTCCTTCGCAATATTGTAACAGTCGGCTTTGAGATGGACGGCTGTCTTACATGGGAGCAGATGCTTTCAAGAAGCAGACTTATCCCCAAGGAAGAGGTAAGAAGACGCGCCTCCCTTGTTAGGCCCGACGATGTATGTAATATGCAGTACACTTCGGGAACAACGGGCTTTCCAAAGGGTGTAATGCTTACTCACAGAAACATTGTGAATAACGGTAAAACAATCGGTGACAGAATGGACCTTTCCACTGCTGACCGAATGATGATTCAGGTGCCGATGTTCCATTGCTTCGGTATGGTGCTTTCAATGACATCCACCATGACTCATGGCGGAACACTTTACCCCATGCCGTACTTCTCACCCAAGTCGTCACTTGCTTGTGTGAATGAAGAGCATATTACCTGTTTTAACGGTGTTCCCACAATGTTTATTGCGATGTTCAATCATCCCGACTTTGCTAAGACAGATTTCTCATATATCCGCACGGGAATTATGGCAGGTGCCAACTGCCCAGCCGACCTTATGAGAAGAGCCGCTGACGAAATGAATATGAAAGAAATCATTTCCGTATACGGTCAGACAGAGGCTTCCCCAGGCTGTACAATGGGAGAGGTTAATGAAGATATTGACCACCGTGTCGAAACGGTAGGAAGTCCTTTCCCCGGTGTTGAGTGTAAGGTTATTGACCCCGAAACAGGGGAAGAGCTTCCCGACGGAGAAAGCGGCGAATTTGTGGCACGTGGTTTTAATATAATGAAAGGCTACTACAAAATGCCCGAGGCAACAGCACAGACCATTGACAAGGACGGTTGGCTTCATTCAGGTGATATTTGCCTAAGAACTCCCGACGGTTACTATAAGGTAACGGGCAGACTCAAGGATATGATTATCCGTGGAGGTGAAAATCTTTACCCCCGTGAAATTGAGGAGTTTTATCTTACCAACCCCAAGGTGCGTGATGTTCAGGTTGTGGGCGTTCCCGATGAAAGATACGGCGAGGAATGTTGTGCGTGGATAATTCTCCACAAGGGAGAGGAAGCAGACGAAAACGAAATGAAAGAATTCGGTAATGTATCCATTGCCCGTCACAAGGTTCCCAGATATTTTGTGTTTGTAAAAGATTTTCCTATGAATGCGGCAGGAAAGATTCTTAAATACAAAATGCGTGAGCAATCAATAGATATGCTCGGACTTAAAAAGGATTAAGAAAGGAAGTTTTATATATGTTAAACATTACAATCGAAAAAACTACTACCCCCAAGGAAAAACCTGCAAAAGGACAGAAGCTTGGCTTCGGTAAAATTTTTACAGACCATATGTTTGTAATGGACTATACCGAGGGCAAGGGTTGGCACGACGCAAGAATCGTACCTTTCCAGGATCTTGTAATGAGCCCTGCTGCAATGGTTTTCCACTACGGTCAGGAAATGTTTGAGGGACTTAAGGCTTATAAGGGTGTTGACGGAAAGGTTCGTCTTTTCCGCCCCGATATGAACGCAAAGAGAACAAACGACACTAACGACCGTCTTTGCATTCCTCAGCTTCCCGTAGAGGATTTTGTTGAGGCTGTAAAGGCAGTTGTAAAGGTTGACGAGGATTGGATTCCCACAGAAGACGGTACATCTCTTTACATCCGTCCTTTCATCATTGCAACAGACGAGTTCCTGGGCGTTGCTCCCTCCAAGACATATAAGTTTATCATCATTCTTGCTCCCAGCGGTGCATACTACGAAAGCGGTCTTGCTCCCGTAGGCATCTGGATTGAAGATGAGTATGTAAGAGCCGTTAAAGGCGGTATGGGCTTTGCAAAGACAGGCGGTAACTATGCTGCAAGCCTTATCGCACAGGTTAAGGCACATGACGACGGATATTCTCAGGTATTGTGGCTTGACGGTGTTGAAAGAAAATACATTGAAGAAGTTGGTGCAATGAACATCTTCTTTAAGATTGACGGAAAGATTGTTACTCCAATGCTTAACGGAAGCATTCTTCCCGGTGTTACCCGTAACAGCGTAATCCAGCTTTGCAAGAAAATGGGCTACGAGGTTGAGGAAAGAAGAATCAGTGCAGAAGAGCTTATAGAGGCACAGAAGTCAGGCAAGCTTGAAGAGTGCTTCGGTACAGGTACAGCGGCTGTTATTTCTCCCGTTGGCAAGCTTCGTTATGTTGACGATGTAATGATTATCAACAACAACGAAATCGGTGAAGTAAGCCAGAAACTCTACGATACTCTTACAGGTATTCAGTGGGGTAAGCGTGAGGATGATATGGAATGGACAGTAGAGGTATAAAAAGAATTACTGTTTTCAGCGGTCATTACGGCAGCGGCAAGACGAATGTAGCTGTAAACTATGCCCTCTGGCTGAAAAACCACAGGGACAATGTTTCAATTGCAGACCTTGATATAGTAAATCCTTATTTCCGTACAAAGGACTCTATGAAAGTACTTGAGGAAAACGGAGTACAGCTTATTTCTTCGGAATTTGCCAACAGCAATGTGGATGTTCCTGCACTTCCTGCCGAAACCTACGGCGTTTTGCAGAATAAAGAAATTCACGCCGTAATAGATGTCGGCGGTGACGACCGTGGTGCATTGGCACTTGGCCGTTACAGCGAAGCTATTTTGGAGGATGGCGATTACGAGCTTCTGTTTGTAATCAATAAGTACAGACCTCTTACCCGTAATGCTGATATGACACTTGAGATTATGGCAGAAATTGAAAATGCCTGCCATATGAAATTTACGGGGGTAGTAAACGATTCTAACCTCGGCGACGAAACAACGGCAGAAGATGTTCTTGACTCTGTTTCGTACGCAAACGAGGTTTCAGAGAAATCTGGAATTCCTATCAAAATGACTGCTGTTAAAAAGGATTTGTACGAAAAACTTTCAGATAAAATTGAAAATTTAATGCCTATTGAGCTTTATGTAAGACAAAGCTGGGCAGAAAGGAATGAATAAATATGGCAAAGGTTTCCTTTAACAAGGATTTGTGTAAGGGTTGTGGCTTGTGTGTAACTGCCTGCCCCAAGAAAATTGTACATCTTTCAGATGACCTTAACAAGCGCGGTTATCATCCTGCAGAAGTTACAGAGCAGGATAAGTGCATTGGTTGTGCATTCTGTGCAACAATGTGTCCCGACTGCGTAATTACAGTAGAGAAATAAGGAAAGGAATGAGAATAAATGGCTGAAAAAGTTTTGATGAAAGGTAACGAAGCTTTGGCAGAAGCGGCTATTATGGCAGGCTGTAAGCACTACTTCGGTTATCCTATTACTCCGCAGACAGAAGTTGCGGCATATATGGCAAAGAAAATGCCCAAGACAGAAGGCGGCGTTTTCCTTCAGGCAGAAAGTGAAATCGCAGCTATCAATATGGTTATCGGTGTTGCTTCCACAGGCAAGAGGGTTATGACATCCTCTTCAAGCCCCGGAATCAGCCTTAAGAGTGAGGGTATCAGCTACCTTGCAGGCTGTGACCTTCCCGCACTTATCATCAACGTACAGCGTGGCGGCCCCGGTCTTGGCGGTATACAGCCCTCACAGTCTGACTATTTTCAGGCTACAAAGGGCGGCGGACACGGTGACTTTCACCTGCTTGTTCTTGCTCCCAACAGCGTTCAGGAAATGGTTGATATGGTATTAAAGGGCTTTGACCTTGCTGAAAAGTACAGAATGCCTGCAATGATTCTCTCTGACGGTACAATGGGTCAGATGATGGAACCTGTAAGTCTGGAAAAGGGCGAAATCAACGAGTATGATAAGTCATGGGCACTTACAGGAACA
>JAZRFC010000039.1:0-33359 GCA_045661145.1 Clostridia bacterium
TGTAAACGGTAATTCATACGAAGTAGAAGTTGAAGAAGTTGGCGCAGGCGCATCAGCTGCTCCCGTGGTACAGGCTGCACCCGTACAGGTGGCTCCTGCTCAGGCTCCTGCAGAAGCTCCCAAGGCAGCACCTCAGGTTCCCGCAGGCGGCACAAAGGTTACTGCTCCCATGCCCGGTAACGTACTTGACATCAAGGTTTCCAACGGTCAGTCTGTAAACGAAGGCGACGTTCTTGTAATCCTTGAAGCTATGAAGATGGAAAACGAGATTTACGCTCCCTGTGCAGGTACAGTAACAGTTGTTGCTTCCAAGGGCTCAACTGTAAACACAGGTGATGTTCTTATCTCTCTTTCTTAATTGAAACATAAAATTGAGAAATGGAGTGAATAACAAATGTTAAATAAACTAATAGTAGGCTTTTCTGATTTCTTTGCAAGCACAGGTATTGCCAATATGTTTTCCACTGTTGATACAGCATGGTGGAAGACAGCACTTATGCTTGTAATCGCTTGTGTACTTTTGTACCTTGCAATTGTTAAAAAGTTTGAACCCCTTCTGCTACTCCCAATTGCGTTTGGTATGCTTCTTGCAAACCTTCCCCTTGGCGGTGTAATGCATCCCGAACTTTTCCTCGGTAATTCTATTGACTATGGAAAAGTTTTAAAGGAAGGCGGACTTCTGGATATTTTGTACTTAGGTGTTAAGCTTGGTATTTATCCGCCCCTTATTTTCCTTGGTATTGGCTGTATGACAGACTTTGCGCCCCTCATTTCCAATCCCAAGAGTATTCTCCTCGGTGCGGCTGCACAGCTTGGTGTGTTTATTACATTCCTCGGTGCAATACTCCTCGGTGCGTTTGGTATCGGTGGATTTGGCGGAGAGGGTGCAACAGCACTTGATATCTTTAAGGAAGCAGCATCCATCGGTATCATCGGCGGTGCTGACGGTCCTACTGCTATTTATGTTACAAAGACTCTTGCACCCCATCTTTTGAGTGCAATTGCCGTTGCAGCATATTCCTATATGGCTCTTGTTCCAATCATTCAGCCCCCGATTATGAAGGCTCTCACAACAAAAGAGGAACGAATGATTGTTATGGAAAATCTTCGCCCTGTAACACAGCGTGAAAAGATTATATTCCCCATTATGGTTACTCTCGTTGTTGTTCTCCTTATTCCCGATGCAGCTCCTCTTGTAGGTATGCTTATGCTCGGTAACCTTATGAAAGAGAGCGGTGTTGTTGACCGTATCTGTAAGGCTGCACAGAACGAGCTTATGAATATTATCACAATATTCCTCGGACTTACAGTTGGTGCAACTGCAACAGCTGACACGTTCCTTACTGCAAAGACTATCCTTATTATCTGCCTTGGACTTTGTGCATTTGGTGTAAGTACTGCAGGCGGTGTTATCTTCGGTAAGATTATGTGCAAGCTTTCCGGTGGTAAGATTAACCCCCTTATCGGTAGTGCAGGTGTTAGTGCAGTTCCCATGGCAGCACGTGTTTCTCAGGTAGTAGGACAGAAAGAGAATCCCGCTAACTTCCTTCTTATGCACGCTATGGGCCCCAATGTTGCAGGTGTTATAGGCAGTGCAGTTGCCGCAGGTGTATTTCTTGCTTTATTCAAATAATTGTCACGGGTGTATAAAAATGCACAGACCGCATAAAGCGATTATATGTAATTAAAGAAGCCAGACGGCTTTTTAAATTGTCTTTGGTAAAAATTCGTTTGGTAACGAATTTTGAATTGAACGCTTTATGCTACGAACAAACTTCACCTCTCGCAGTATCTATATACAGCTTCGGGATTCAGTTTGTCCGTTCTGCACTATTTTTCTCCACCCTAAATTAATTCTAAGAAAGGATAATTTATCATGGAAAATAAAAGACCGGTAAAAATTACCGAAACCATTCTTCGTGACGCGCATCAGTCCCTCATTGCGACTCGTATGACAACAGAAGAGATGCTTGGCGCAGTAGAGCTTCTTGATAAAGTAGGCTTCAATGCTCTTGAAGCATGGGGCGGCGCAACATTTGACAGTTGTCTCCGTTTCCTCAAGGAAGACCCTTGGGAAAGACTCCGTAAAATAAAGGACAAGGCTAAGAACACACCTCTCCAGATGTTGTTCCGTGGTCAGAATATCCTCGGCTACCGTCACTACGGCGATGATGTTGTAAAGTATTTCGTACAGAAATCAATTGCAAACGGTATTGATATTATCAGAATTTTCGATGCTCTTAACGACATTCGTAATCTTCGTACAGCAATTGAGGCAACAGTTAAGGAGGGCGGTCATGTTCAGGCGGCTATTTCCTTTACATTAAGCCCCGTTCATACAAATGAAAAGTTCATTGAAATGGCAAAAGAACTTGAGGGTATGGGCGCAAGCTCCATCTGTATCAAGGATATGGCAGGTCTTCTCACTCCTTACAACGCATATGACCTTGTAAAGGGTATGAAAGAAGCGGTTAAGATTCCGATTGAGCTTCATACACATTACACAAGCGGTATTGCTTCAATGACATATCTCAAGGCTATTGAAGCAGGTGTGGATATTGTTGACTGTGCTATGTCACCCCTTGCTATGGGTACAAGCCAGCCTCCCACAGAGCCTCTCGTAGCAGCTCTTGAGGGTACAGAGTATGACACAGGTCTTGACCTGATGCTCCTCAGCGAAATTGCTGACTATTTCAGACCTATCCGCGAGAAGTATCTCTCCGACGGTACTCTTAATCCCAAGGCACTTGCAGTTGATGTAAACACACTTAAATATCAGGTTCCCGGCGGTATGCTTTCAAACCTTCTTTCTCAGCTCAAGCAGCTCGGTGCAGAGGATAAATTTGAAGAAGTGCTTAAGGAAATCCCCCGTGTCCGTGAAGATGCAGGTTTCCCGCCCCTCGTAACACCTACCAGCCAGATTGTTGGTTCTCAGGCAGTGTTCAACGTAGTTTTAGGCGAGAGATACAAGAACGTTACCAAGGAATTTCGTGGAATGGTTAAGGGTGAATACGGCAGAACTCCCGTTGAAATAAGCGACGAATTTGCAAAGAAAATCCTAGGTGACGAACAGCGTATTACCTGCAGACCTGCTGACCAGATTCCTAATGAGCTTGATAAATTCAGAAGTGAAATCAATGAATACATCGAGCAGGATGAAGATGTACTTAGCTACGCTCTCTTCGGACCCGTTGCTACAAAGTACTTTGAATTCCGTCAGGGTCAGAAATATAAAATAGACCCCACTCTTGCAGACAAAGAAAATAAAGTACATCCCATGTGATAAAGAATCAGCACCGAAAATCGGTGCTGATTTTATCTTTTTTTGTCGAATATATTGCATTTTATTTTTAATAATGTTATAATGGCTTTGCCAAACAAAATCTAAATATTTAATGTTAATGAAACAGTATGTTTTTTATCATTTATTGGTAAAAACATATGGGTTCTTTTCATGTACTGTTTTATTAACATTCATGATTTTGTTTGGCCACAAGGGGCCTATGTGTTTTTCGTGCGTCGGCTTCGGTCGGCGCATTTTTTAATTTTACAAAACAAAAGGAGAGAGCCGTATGCGAATTGGAATCAAAAGAAAACTCGACGACCTTGGTAGACTTGTAATCCCGAAAGAATACAGGGAATTTTACCATTTTGAAAAGAATGGGGAAGTTTCTATTATTGACACATCCAATGGACTTTTAATAACCAACCCCAACTATAAAATGGTAAAGACCGAAAAAGAACAAAAAAACTCTTGACTTTACCACTGTAAAGCGTTAAAATTATTCCCGTCCTCTGAATTATTTGATTCGAGGACGGGTTTTTTATTTGTAAATACAGGGGGATTATCAATGAAAAAAACAAATCAAAACATTTCTGTGCGTTGGAGTTATATGATTATCGGCATTGTGGCTATGCTGTTTGCAGGTGTTTTGTATGCATGGTCCATTTTAAAGTCTCCTTTAACAGTTGAATTTGGTTGGGGACAAGCTCAGCTTGCACTTAACTTTACCCTTGCTATGAGTTTCTTTTGCATAGGCGGTTTGCTCGGTGCACAGTTATCGAAACGTGTAGGACACAGAGTAGCCCTTGTTACAGCAGGACTTTTGTCGGCTTTGGGTTTTGTACTGACCGCATTTTTACATAACGTATCTGTGGGAATGTTGTATGTTACATATGGTGTTCTGGCAGGCTCTGGTATCGGCATCGCTTATAACGTAGTTATAGCAACTGTCAGCAGTTGGTTTCCCGATAAAAAAGGTTTGTGTTCAGGTTGCCTGATGATGGGCTTTGGTGCTTCGGCTCTGGTTTTAGGTAATGTTGCTGATGCTATGTTCAAAAGTGCAATAGGCTGGCGTTCTGCTTATGTGATTTTGGGTATTGCCATTTTTATAGTTCTCGTTCTGGCAGGATTTCTTCTTAAAACTCCCGATTCGGATACAGAATTTCCCGTGACAAAAGCAGTCAAAAACACAGAGAATAGTGAACAACAAAATTTCACTTCAGGACAGATGCTCCGCCGCCCGTCATTCTGGATGGCATTTATCTGCATTTCCTTTCTCGCGGCTGTCGGCAGTTCCGTTATCAGCTTTGCCAAGGACTTGGCACTGTCAGTTAATGCTCCCGAGAAATTGGCTGTTTCTCTGGTAGGTGTATTGTCTGTCTGCAATGGACTTGGACGCATTATCACAGGTGCAGTTTTTGATGTTATCGGCCGTCGCAAGACTATGCTCTATGCTAACATTCTTACCATTTTTGCCGCAGGAGTTACCCTGCTCGCTGTATCTGTTGATTCTCTTTTGTTATGCATAGCAGGTCTGTGCCTGACAGGTATATCTTATGGCTCATGCCCGACAATTACTGCTGCATTCACTTCATCCTTTTTTGGAATGAGGCACTTTCCTAATAATATGGCTATTATGACCTTTACGGTTATGGCAGGTTCTTTGATTGCTACTGCATCAAACAAGGTTCTGGAAGCAACAGGCGGTTATACAGCTACATTTATAATGCTTATGATTCTTACCTTTATAGCATTAGTGCTGAATTTATTTATTCGTAAACCATAATAAAATAAACTCCGTGGTGAAAATTCACCACGGAGTTTTGGTTTATTTAAGCTCAAGCACTCTGTCACCGTGTTTTACATTACCCTTTGCAACTTCCTTAACTGACTCATAGTCTGTGGTATTACAAACTATCATCGGGGTGGAGAGCTTATAACCCTCACGGCGGATTCCCTCCATGTCAAAGGATATGAGGAGGTCTCCCTTTTTGAATTTGTCGCCATCCTTTACGTGGGTTTCAAAATATTTTCCGTAAAGCTTCACCGTATCAATTCCAATATGCAGGAGGATTTCTGCACCACCCTCGGAAATGATATTGATTGCGTGCTTTGTCTGGAACAGCATACTTACCTCACCGTCGCAGGGGGCGTAGAGCTTGCCCTCACTTGGCTCAATAGCAACGCCGTCACCAAGTGCTCTGGTGGAGAATGCCTCGTCCTCAACCTCTCCAATGGGAATAATCTTACCTGTCATCGGGGCATAGAGGATTTCCTCCTTTGCAGAGCTTCTTCCGGTGGTATCAAGCCCTATTTCAGCCGCATTTTCTGTGATAAGTGTTGTTGCCTTGCCCGAATCCATATAGTCCTCAAGGTTTGATTTAATAACTGAAACCTTAGGACCGTAAACAATCTGCACACCGTGTCCCTTTTTAATAACACCTGATGCTCCCGATTGCCTGAGTGCCGCTTCGTCGGTAAGCTCAGGCTTTTTAACTGTTACCCTCAGTCTTGTGGCACAGCAGTCAATATCGGAAATATTGTCTTTTCCACCCAGACCTTTTAAAATCAAGGCACTTACACTGTCGGGCTGTGACTTTTCCTGATTCTTTCTTGCATCAACGTCTTTTCTTGTATAAAGCTTTGTTTCCTCGTCATCAGCTTCACGACCGGGAGTTTTGTAGTTGAATTTCTTAATCATAAAGTAGAATACTGCGAAGTAGAGGAGAGCGTAAACAAGACCTACTACAACTATCCATATCCAATTGGTTTTTGCATTTCCCTGCAGTACACCGAAAAGGAAAAGGTCAATAAGACCGCCCGAGAATGTCATACCTACACCGACATTCAGTATATGCATCAGCATAAACGAAAGTCCTGCAAGGACACAGTGTACGCCATACATAAGCGGTGCTACAAAAAGGAAAGTAAATTCAAGAGGCTCTGTAATACCCGTAAGCATTGCCGTAAGTGCCGCAGAAAGGAGAAGTCCGCCTGCAACCTTTTTCTTTTCAGGACGGGCAAGCTTGTACATAGCATATGCTGCCGCAGGAAGACCGAATATCATAAAGGGGAATTTACCTGCCATAAATCTTGTGGCTTCTACGGAGAACTGAGTTGTGGAATTAGAAGCAAGCTCGGCAAAGAAAATGTTCTGCGCGCCCTGCACAAGATTTCCGTCAATCATAACTGCTCCGCCGATTTCCGTTTGCCAGAAGGGCATATAGAATACATGGTGAAGACCAAAGGGGATAAGGGCACGTTCAATGATACCGTAAATCCATGTGCCGAAATATCCCGATGCAAGAACAAGGTTTCCAAGGCTTGCAATCCAACCCTGTACAATGGGCCACACGTAAAACATCAGGGCACCAACAACAAGGAACACAAGACTGCATATAATGGGAACAAATCTTGTACCTCCGAAGAATGACAACACCTGCGGAAGTTCTATTTTATAAAATCTGTTGTGAAGTGCCGCTACACCAAGACCAACAACAATACCGCCGAAAACACCCATCTGGAGTGTTGTGATACCAAGTACGCTTGTTGTAGTATTTGCGGCAAGTGCCTCTACACCGCCCTTTGCGGCAATAAGTGTGCTGATGGCAGTGTTCATAATAAGGTAACTGATTGCACCTGAAAGTGCGGCAACCTCTTTTTCTTTTTTTGCCATACCTATTGCAACACCCATTGCAAACAGAAGAGGCAGGTTATCAAACACAACACCGCCTGCTTTACTCATAATGTTGAGTATGGTGTAAAGCAAACCGCCCTCACGGATGATATTGGTTAAATTGTAAGTTGCCAATGTGGTAGGATTGGTAAAGGAACTGCCTATACCCAGAAGCAATCCTGCCACGGGAAGAAGCGCAATGGGAAGCATAAATGACCGCCCGACACGCTGAAGTACGCCAAAGACTTTGTCTTTCATGGGAAATCCTCCTTGAAATATGTTTCTGTGATAGTATTTTTGTTTGGTGGAAAAATTATTCACTAATTGATAATTTTGCTGATTTTCTTGACACAAATCTTTCAGAGGTCTATAATAAATATGATTTTATGATGGAGGTGGCAGACAATGAAGACCGTTATAGGCTATTTAAAAGAATTTTTTAAAAAAATACTGCTTAGCTTCGGTGTGAAAATTATAGGAACCGTTGCCGAGCTTCTCATACCGTTTATTCTTAGCCATGTTCTTTCAAATATAGTTGGAAGAGATGTTAAGACAGTTGTTATGTGGGGCGTTCTTATGATGGTGTGTGCCACTGCATCATGTGTATTCAATGTCAAGGCAAACCGTATGGCAACGGGGGTTTCCAGAGATTTTGTGGAAAATTTAAGACGTGACCTTTTTGCAAAAACATTAAGGCTTTCTGCAGCGCAGACGGATAAGTTCACTATCCCGTCCCTTGAATCACGTATTACCACGGACACATATAATGTTCACGGATTTTTTACCATGATGCTCAGGCTGGGTGCCCGTGCTCCCATTGTGCTTATCGGAGGTATCGTTATAACTCTTATTATGGACGCATACCTAGCAATGGTGATGTTTGCAGTGCTTCCCTTTATTTTTATTACTGTTCTTTTGGTTTCAAAAAAGGGTATCAGGCTTTACAAGAAAGTTCAGCACTCCGTTGACAATATGATTCGTATTGTCAGGGAGGATTCAAGCGGTATCCGCGTAATAAAGGCACTTTCAAAAAGTGATTATGAGCACCGTCGTTATGAAAAGGCAAACCGTGCGCTGATTAAGGATGAAATCAGTGCAGGTATCGTAATGGGGGGTTCCCATCCTCTTATGAACTTCTTTATGAATGCGGGTATAGTAGGTGTTGTTGCCCTCAGCAGCGGCAGAGTTCAAAATGGGCTTTCCTCTCCTGAAACTGTAATTGCATTTATGCAGTACTTCACACTTCTTTCTATGGCAATGATGGCAATTACCCGTATGTTTGTTATGTATACAAAGGCAGCGGCATCTGCTCAACGTATTGAAGAGGTTCTTACCTCGGAGGAAGAAATTACAGTTATGTCAAAAGAGCTGTATCCCGACAAAGAAACTGATGCACACATCCTTTTTGACAATGTGACATTCTCCTACAAGGGAAGACGTAACAACCTTGAAAAAATAAGCTTTAAGGTTGAAAAAGGCGGCTCTCTTGGTATCATCGGTGCAACCGGCTCAGGTAAATCTACCATCATAAAGCTCCTTTTAAGATTTTACGATGTAAACGAGGGTGGTATATACATAGACGGTGAGGATATCCGTACAATTGATAAGGTAAGGTTGTATAAAAAATTCGGCTCTGCACTTCAGCAGGATTTCCTTTACGCAGATACCGTGGAGGAAAACATAAAATTCGGCAGAGAGCTTTCTCATGATGATGTTGTCCGTGCAGCAAAAATTGCTCAGGCAGACAACTTTATAAACGGATTTCCCGATAAGTACGGGCACATTCTTGCCCAACACGGAACAAATATTTCGGGGGGACAGAAGCAAAGGCTTCTTATATCCCGTGCGCTTGCCGCAAATCCCGAAATACTTATTCTTGATGACAGCTCATCGGCTCTTGACTACAAAACCGATGCAGTTTTAAGGCGGACTCTCTCCGAGAATATGGCTGATACAACGGTTATTACCGTTGCACAAAGGGTAAGCTCCGTTAAGGACAGCGACCTTATTATTGTTCTTGATGACGGGAATATTATCGGTATGGGAAAGCACGAAGAATTGCTTGAAAACTGTATAGAATACCGTGAAATCAGCGATTCACAGATGGGGGGTGCTTTCGTTGAGTAGACCGGGAGGATTTATGGGAGGTCCCGGGGGATTTGGCAAAGGTCCTGCTAACCCTCAGGCACCACAGAGGACAAAAATGGATAAAAAAACCGCAAAAGGTGTCCTTTTCAGGCTTTGCGGTTATGTAATGAAATATTGGTATCTTTTTATTCCTGCAATACTGATGACCTTGTTTTCAAATCAGCTGTCACTTTTAGGCCCCAAGTATTCAGGTATTGCAATTGATGCTATTGCAAACCCCGATGGTGTGCAATTTGATGTTGTAAGTGAAAATATAGTAAAAATGATTTTCTGTTATGGCTTTTCTGCCATACTCAGCTATGTTCTTGCGTCTCTGATGATTTTTATGGGGCAAAAAATCGTGTTTACTATGAGAAAGCAACTTTTCGAAAAGCTTACCACACTTCCCGTAAACTATTTTGACACACATCCAACAGGCGATATAATAAGCCGTATTTCCTACGATATTGATACAATAAACAGCTCGCTTTCTCACGACCTTGTGCAGATAATGACCAGCGTTTATACGGTGCTTGGCTCTCTTATATTTATGTGGAATATTTCAAAACCCCTCATTGTAGTATTTGCCGTGACAGTTCCCGTATCAATTATCTTTGCAAAGTATCAGACCAAGCGCATAAGACCGCTTTTCTCGCTTCGCTCAAGAAAACTAGGCGAACTTAACGGATATGCAGAGGAAATGCTTACAGGTTGCAGAAGTATTCAGGCGTATGAGCGTGAAAATGTAATAAGCGGCAGATTCAATGAGCATAACAAGGATTCTATGGATGCCTATTACAATGCCGACTATTACGGATGTACGATGGGTCCCGTAATGGGCTTTATAAATAACCTTTCCATTTCTCTTGTAATGATGCTTGGAGGTATTTTCTATCTGTATTCCCAAAGCGGAGTTGTTCAAATGGGAAGTATATTCTTTATAACCTTGGGTGGAGTGGCACAGTTTGTTCAGTATTCGAGAAGATTTGCAGGTCCTATAAACGAATTTGCAAATATTCTTCACGAATTGCAGTCATCATTTTCGGCGGCAGAGCGAGTTTTCAAAGTTCTTGATGAAGAACCCGAAAAGAAAGACAGTCCCGATGCCATCGTGCTGACAGATACGAAAGGCGAGGTAGAGCTTAAAAATGTAGCTTTTGGCTATGTTTCCGAAAAGACTATACTTCACGATATTTCTCTTGTTGCAAAGCCGGGTAAAACTATCGCAATAGTAGGACCTACGGGAGCAGGTAAAACCACCATCATAAATCTTTTAATGCGTTTTTATGATGTTTCGGGAGGAACGGTAGCTGTTGACGGAAACGATATCCGTGATATTACCCGTGATTCTCTCCGTGGTGCGTATACAATGGTACTTCAGGATACATGGCTCTTTGGAGGTACTATATACGAAAATATTGCCTACGGCAGAGAGGGTGCTACATTAGACGAGGTTAAGGAAGCAGCAAAAGCAGCACGCATCCATAATTACATCGAAAGCCTGCCTGACGGATATGATACAGTAATCACAGACGACGGTGTAAATATCTCAAAAGGTCAGCGTCAGCTTATAACCATTGCCCGTGCAATGATAGCCAATTCCCATATGCTTATTCTTGATGAGGCAACAAGCAATGTTGACTCCCGTACGGAAATAAAAATTCAGGAAGCAATGGCAAAGCTCATGGAGGGAAGAACCTGTTTTGTAATTGCTCACCGTCTTTCCACGATACAAAATGCAGACTGCATTTTGGTTATTCAGGATGGTAAAATAACAGAAAGCGGAAATCACGACGAACTGATGAAAAAGGGTGGATTTTACAGTACCCTTTATAATTCGCAATTTTCGTAATTAAATTTCGCAAAACGGAAACACTATGATAAAAACATCGGAATGGAGATAATTATGAAAATAGCTTTTTTTGATGCAAAACCATACGATAAGCCCTCTTTTGATAAGTACGGTGCAGAAAACAATATTAAGTTCAAATATTTTGAAACAAAGCTTAACGAGGATACTGCAGAGCTTGCCCACGGCTTTGACGGAGTATGTGCGTTTGTTAACGATACCGTCAACAAAGAGGTAATTGACAGACTTTATGAAGCAGGCGTAAAGGTACTTGCTCTAAGATGTGCAGGATTCAACAATGTTGATATGAAATATGCCCACGGAAAGATTCACGTGGTGAGAGTGCCTGCATATTCGCCCTATGCCGTTGCAGAGCACGCCATAGCAATGCTTCTTACCTCCATTCGCCGTATTCATAAGGCATATATACGAACAAAGGACTTTAACTTCAGCCTCAGCGGTATGACGGGCTTTGACCTTTACGGAAAAACTGTCGGTGTTATAGGCACGGGACGTATCGGACGGGTATTTATTGATATATGCCGTGGTTTCGGAATGAAGGTGCTTGCCTACGACAAATATCCTGCCGACGGACTTGATAACGGTGATACCGTGCGCTATGTAGAACTTGATGAGCTTTTTCAAAAAAGCGACATTATCTCTCTTCATTGTCCTCTTACCGAGGAAACACACCATATCATTGATGAAAAAGCCATTGAAAAATGTAAAACAGGTGTTGTTATCATAAATACATCACGCGGTGCTCTTGTGGATGCAGAAGCACTTCTTATGGGTATCAAATCCCGTAAGGTAGGTGCGGCATGCCTTGATGTCTACGAGGAAGAATCAGACCTTTTCTTCGAGGATTTCTCAGGGCATATCGTAGAGGATGATACATTGGCAAGACTTATCTCGATGCCTAATGTAATTGTTACCTCACATCAGGCATTCCTTACTGAAGAGGCGCTTTCCAATATTGCCGAAACTACGGTGCAGAATCTGGTGGACTTGTTTGAAAAAGGGGAGTGCAAAAATGAGCTGTGCTACCGAAACGGGGAGGCCAAAGACTGTAAAAGCGGCAAATGCTTCTGATAAAGAAGTGCTGTACTATTAATAGTGAACTTTTCTTTTAAGTTTTATTTATGTTAAAAAGATATACTCTTTGCATAAGCGGTGGGAGCCATTCCCACTGCTTTTTTAAATGCTCTTGAAAAAATGTGAATAGAGGAATATCCAAGCATATCAGCTATTTCCGTTACGGAATAATTTTTCTCCCTGATAAGCTTTTTTGCCTCCTTTATTTTCAAATTCATATAATACTCCATTGGGCTTTGCCCTGTGCTTTCGCGGAATATCTTGCATAACTGTGTTTTTCCCTGCAAAAATTGTGAACAAATATCCTTCAGAGTAATATTGGAATATACATGGGCTTTCATATAATCACAGATAAGCTCGCTAATGGAGTTATTTGCAATATCCCTTGATTTTTTTGATGATGATACATTACTGCTCAGGAAATTTCCGCTTCGTATCAGTCTTATAAGAAACTCCGTAAAATAGCATTGTAAAAGTTGAGTAGAGCCAAAAACAGTTGGAAGAAAGTTCAAATCACCTTTGTCCTCGTAATTTGCAGGAATCTTACCCAATGAATTTTTTGCTTCGTCCATAAAAAGAGAAAGGAGCGTTTTGCAGGTTTTGTCAAGGGTAAAGGTCTTGCTTTTAAAATATTTCATTATCTCACTGTCAGAGATAAAGGAAACAACCAACATATTGTTTGCAACACGGTTGTCCGAAACATGGGCGTGTATTTCCATAGGCTCATGAAAAATAACCTGCCCCTGTTTGAGCGTACAGCCTATACCGTTTGTTATAGCAATAATTTCTCCACCGTCAACATAAACCATTTCCCAGAAATTATGTTTTTCAGGTGTATGGGAAAATTCTTTCCCGAATTCAAAGTAATAGATACTGTTAAAACCCTCTATTTCAATTTCATACTTTATTTTTCGCGTTTTGAACATAAAAGCACCTCTGCGGACAAAATGATAAAAATAGCGTAATCATTGGTAAATACATCACATTGAGATAATTGTATAATAAAAATAGCGTAAAGTCAATTAAAATCCAAAATAAACGGAGGTCATAGAAATGAATGTACTTGCAATTGGATGCCATCCCGATGATATTGAAATCTCTTGTTTCGGAACACTTGCAAAATGCGTAAAGCGAGGAGATAAGGTTACTGTATGTCATGTTGCCAACGGAAATATGGGACACGAAATAATACATCCCGATGAACTTCGTCAAATGCGTGCAAAGGAAGCAAAAACAGCAGGAGCATTGGCAGGAATAGAAGTTGTCACATTGGATATAGATGATTTAAAGCTTAACGGCTACGACATATCTCAGCGCGATAAGGTGGCAGAGCTTATCAGAAAGGTTCAGCCCGACTTTATCATTACTCATAGTCCCACCGATTATATGTCCGACCACCTTGCCGTATCCCGTATGGTTGTAGATGCATCGTTTGTTGCAAGCGTGCCTCAGTACGGTGAGGGTGGAAAATCACCTGTTGTTCCCATTTTCTATATGGACAATCTTGCAGGAATGAATTTTAATCCCACAGAATATGTGGATATAACCGATGAAATTGAACTTAAAATAGAAATGCTTGAATGTCACGTAAGTCAGCTTAAATGGATGCGTGTCCACGACAATATAGATTTTGCAGAGTTTGTCCGTACCTGCTCCAGATTTCGTGGAATACAGTGTGGTGCAGGCTATGCCGAGGCATTTACACAGGAATATGTATGGCCCAAGGTGGTTGCAAGGAGGTTGTTGCCGTGAAAAAGATTGCTTGTGTAGGCATATTGGTTGCAGATGTAATCGTCGAGCAGGTTTCAAACTATCCCGAAAAAGGAGTTCTGGAACCCGTGAATTTCATTACAATGCACAACGGCGGAAACGCTATGACTGCGGCAATCAATCTCAGGAAATTGGGCGTTGAATCCTATATGGCAGGTATGGTCGGGAATGATATGTTCGGAGACTTCCTCAGAAAGAAACTGATTGAGTCGGGCGTAGACACAAATGGTCTTAAAACAAGCTCCGACGCACAAACATCTGCCTCAGTGCTTATGATAGATAAAAATGGTGAGCGTTCCTTTTTCCATTGCAAGGGTACGAATGCAGTGTTTTCTGAAAGCGACATTGATTACGGTGTGATTGATAAATGCGACGCAGTCTTTGTTACAGGAACCTTTCTAATGGATAAATTTGACGGTGAAGAAACAATGAAATTTCTCCGTCATTGCAAAGAAAAAGGTAAAACGACCTTTCTTGATGTCTGCTGGGATGCAAAAGAAAAATGGGGAGAACTACTCGATATGTCAATGCCTTACATAGATTTCCTTATGCCAAGTATAGATGAAGCTGTATGTATTGCAGGAAAGGACTCTCCCGAAGAAATAGCCGATGTTTTTGTGTCAAAGGGTGCTAAAAATGTCATTATTAAGATTGGCTCAAAGGGTAGCTATCTTCGTAAAGAGGGAGAAAAATCGGGTAAGATTTTCCCACCATTTTATGTGGAAAATCCCGTTGATACAACAGGTGCAGGCGACAGCTTCTGTTCAGGCTTTCTTTCAGCCTTTGCAAGAGATAAATCTCTTGAGGAGTGTATGGTGTTTGCAAATGCGGTAGGTGCCCATTGCGTAACCCAAAAAGGTGCTACAACGGGAATAAAATCCTATGAAGAAACAATGGAATTTATAGAAAAGGAGAAATAAGATGCTTGTAACATTGGAAGAAATCTTAAAAGATGCGGAAGAACGGAAATACGGTGTAGGTCTTTTCAATATGCTCAACCTTGAAATGGCAAGAGGTATTATTGAAGCGGCAGAGGAAGAAAAATCACCTCTTATTTTAGGCGTTGCTGAGGTGCATCTTCCATTAATTCCCTTTGACTATGCGTGTATGATAATGAACAAAATTGCAAAGGAAGCCTCGGTTCCCGTATGTCTGCATTTTGACCACGGCACAGATTTTGATAAAATTAAGGCAGCAATTGACGGGGGCTTTACCTCTGTTATGTATGACGGAAGTGCACTTCCCTATGAGGAAAATATTGCAAATACCAAGAAAATCAGTACAATTGCCCATGCAAAGGGTGTAAGTGTAGAGGCAGAGCTTGGTCATGTAGGCGGAGCCGAGGGTGGTGCAGATGACGGTGTAGAAGAAATGTACACAAGAGTGGACCAGGTAAACGACTTTATAGAACGTGCCGACATTGATGCCCTTGCCGTTTCAATAGGTACTGCTCACGGTCAGTATAAGAAAAAGCCGAAGCTTGATATAAACCGTCTTGCAGACATCTATGCAATCAGTGAAAAGCCCCTTGTACTCCACGGCGGAAGCGGACTTTCAGACGATGATTTCAGAAACACAATTAAAAACGGTATACGCAAGGTTAATATCTGTACAGAAATGTGTGTTGCACTCAGGGAGGCATATCTTGCCAGCGCAAACCATGAAATTCTGTTTAATGATGGTAAAAATGCTGTAAAAGAAGTTGTAAAAGGAAAAATGCAGCTTTTCGGCAGCAGTAATAAAGCATAATTTATAAGGAGGATTTAAAATGGATTTTTTAAGCACAATCAAGGGTAGTCTTTTGGAAAACTTTTACCCCAAGGGATGGGATATGAAAAAAATTGATGAATGTTGTGAAAAGGGTGTGCAGCGTGAGGATTTCTGGCACAAGGATTTCAATCCCGTAGAATGTGAAAATATTTACGAATTTGACACACTTATGGGTCACGAAATTGCTCTCAAAATCAAGGAAGCCCGTGACAGAGGGGAAAAGCTTGCAATGATTCTCCCCGTAGGACCTATGGGTATGTACAAATGGGCTGCATACTTTATAAATGAATGGAATGTAAAATGCGACCATGTTTATACTTTCAATATGGATGAATGGGCAGACTGTGAAGGTAATACACTTGACAGCAGCAATCCTGCATCCTTTGAATACAGTATGAAGGAAGCTTTCTTTAATAAGCTTGGAGAAAATACCGTACCCGAAACTCAGCGTAATTTTGCAACAAAGGAAAACCTTCCTACATACCCCGAGAAAATAAACGCACTCAAAAAAGAGGGAGCAAAGCTTGTCTTGGTGTTTGGTATAGGAAGAGCTTGTCATATAGCGTTCTGGGAACCTCACTTTGCTGAAGAATTTTCTTCTGTTGAGGAGTGGAAGAAAGAGTGCTATCGTATCGGTGCAAAGCTTCATCCCCTTACAATTGAACAGAATGCGATTACAAGCTTTAAGAGCCGCACAACCCTCGTGCCTTGCCGTGCAAACACAATAGGCCCCGGCTTGTTCCTGCAAGCAGATACAATAATCGGCGGATGTGACGGATGGCTCGGAAGAGGTATGAGCTGGCAGGGAATGAGCTTCCTTACAACTCTTCACTATGGTCCTGATATGAATATTACTTCTTCATTTATTCCCACGCTTCCTGGCAAGCTTTTCTACCTGAAAGAGCTTGCAGGCCCTCTTACAGCTGAATGTAACTGATACAACAAAAAATAAGGTTGTTGCGGAAATTCCGCAACAACCTTATTTTGGTGGAGCCGAGGGGAGTTGAACCCCTGTCCGAAAATATATTCACACAGGCATCTCCGAGCGCAGTCACTTATTAGTAATTCCCTCTGCCGCAAGACAAGTGACAGCCCAAGCGGTTTTGGTAGCTTCATTCATCATGCACGGCGCAAAGCTTAACCGTGTCACGTTCACCACTGCGTGACGCCCTTATCCGGGCCGTGGTCCTCCCGGTAAGGACGGCCGCCTAATTAGGCAGCGTAAGCTAAATTATTGTTAGCGTTTAAATTTAAAATTTGGGATTTTAACGCAGTTCCCACTGCGGCTCGCTTCCCATGCTTCAACATCCCCGTCGAAACCGGTACGGCCCCATATTTATGTCGCTTGAAAAAGCGACAATTATTAGTATATATTAAATTATGCAAAAGTCAATAGGAATTTCTTTCCTTTAATGTGCGTTCAATCATTCTGCCTGCATCTCTTTTTGCGGCATCGTCGCGCTTGTCGTAGAGTTTTTTACCCTTTGCAACAGCAATGGTAACTTTTACCCGCTGACCTTTAAGATACATTTCAAGGGGGATAAGTGTCAAGCCTTTTTGCTTTACAATCCCCAGAAGCTTCATAATTTCCCGTCTGTGCATCAAAAGTTTCTTCGGTCTTAACGGGTCACGGTTAAATATATTTCCCTTTTCATATGGGGATATATGCATACCTAATATATACATTTCCCCCTTGTCATCTATCTCACAGTAGCTTTCTTTGAGGTTAACCCTGCCCATGCGTACGGACTTAACCTCAGTTCCAAAAAGCTCAATGCCTGCCTCGTACTTTTCTTCTATGAAGAACTCGTGATGTGCGCTTCTGTTTTGGGCGAGAATCTTTCTGTGTTCTTTTTCTGCCACCGGGTTTACCTCCTTCCAGAAGTATAAAATCTATTCTGCGTGATATTTTGCTTGCTGCCGCAAGCTTAACCTTCACCTTGTCGCCAATTGTAAATGTATAGCCGCTTCTTTCACCAATAAGGGATAGCGTTTTTTCATCAAATGCGTAATAGTCGTCTTTCAGGGTTTCAGCCTTTACAAGCCCCTCTACTGTGTTTGGAAGCATCACGAAAAATCCAAAGCCCGTCACAGATGATATGACACCTTCAAACTCCTGTCCTACAAAAGGCTCCATATACTCAGCCTTTTTAATGTCGAGAGTGTCTCTCTCGCACATTGTTGCGGCAACTTCCCGTTCACTGCAATTTTCTGCCGCATCGGGAACAAATGATGAAAGTGCCTTTCTCATTTTGCCGTCATTTTCAATTGCTGACTTTAGTGCACGGTGTACCACAAGGTCAGGATAACGACGGATGGGGGAGGTGAAATGACAGTAATCATAAAGCCCCAATCCGTAATGCCCGTCATTTTGGTGGCTGTATTTTGCCTTTGCCATGCTGCGAAGAAGCATTGTGGAAATGGTCGCTTCATAGGGAGTATTTTTTATGTTCTCCATAATTCCGGAAATATTTGCTGATTTCCCATATCCCATATTATATATGAAATTGAGTGTGTTTTCAAGTCTTTCTTTGTTCGGTTCGTCATGAACTCTGTAAATAGCAGGAATTTTCTTATCTTCCCACAAATATTTTGCAACGGCACTGTTTGCCGCAATCATAAATTCCTCAATTATTTTATTTGCAAAGGTAGTTTCTCTTATCACAATATCGACTGTTTTACCGTTTTTGTCAAAAACCGCCTTGGCTTCGGGAATATTGAAATCAATACTTCCTCGCTCAGCCGTTTTTTGGGCGAGGATAAGATAAAGTTTATGCATATCCTCAAGCATCGGCAGAAGATGAGCATACTCTCTGCATAAATCTTCGGGTTTTTCCTCAATCAACAGTTTTATATTGGTGTAGGTCATACGGTTTCTGCTTTTAATATATGACTTATGGAAAGAAGTTTTCAATACATTACCGCTTGAGTCAAAATCGATAAACACCGACATTGTGAGACGTATAACACCCTCATTGAGAGAGCAGATGTCATTTGAAAGCTTGGTAGGAAGCATCGGAAGAACTCTGTCAGCAAGATACACACTTGTTCCGCGGGCAAATGCCTCTTTATCAAGAGCCGAGCCGGGCTTTACATAATTACTTACATCGGCAATGTGTACTCCAAGACGATAACCACTTTCTGTTTTTTCCACAGAAATGGCATCATCAATGTCCTTTGTATCCTCACCGTCAATGGTTATAATTGTCTTTTCGGTTAAATCAAGTCTTCCCTCAAAGTCCTCATCTTTTATTAACGCTACACTATCAGCTTCTTCAAGTACTTTTTTTGGAAACTCCGTGCTGAAATCATAGCTTTTTATTACGGACAGAACATCCACTCCAAAATCATATGGAAAGCCCAACACTTCTGTAACCTTGCAGGAGAGAGAAGATGTGGGGGAGTCATATTCTGTAATTTCAACAACAACCTTTTGACCATTAAGTGCTCCCTTACTGTCGCGTTGCATAACGAAAATCTCGTCAGGTAACTTGTCATTGTCGGGGGTTAATATACCGTAACCCCGTTCCTGAGTATAAATGCCGACAATTCTTTTATTTGCACGGGAAAGCACCCGAAGGATTGCCCCCTCACGGCTTTTTTGACCTTTTGCAGATTTTTGTATTTTAACTAAAACTCTGTCGCCGTTAAGTGCTCCACCCAAAGCTTCCTCGGGAATATGGATGTCACCTTTTTCGTCAGAAACAAAACCGAAGCCCTTTGAACTGCTGCGGAAAACACCCTCGACAAGTCCCATTGACTTTGCACTGAAGCATCTGCCTTTCTTTCCAATAATGATTATGCCCTCGGAAACAAGCTCATCAATAACTGCATTAAACTCATCTATATCACTTTTGGGAACACACATTAATATTGCAATATTTTCTTTTGTCATAGGGGAGTATTCGCTGCTGTTTATAAATGATGCAACTTTTTCCTTGTGCATTTACTTCATCTCCAATAAAAAAATAAAAGGTGCTCTCTGTAAGAAGCACCTTTAGTTTGCCAATAGTCTTATTTTATTATTCCAAGAGAAAGTACAACTGAAAGAATAATGAAAAGTACTGCAAAAACAGCTGTAAGCTTTTCAAGTAAGCCCTCACGGGTGTTGGACTTGTTCTTTGAGAAGAAAGTTTCACCGGAACCGCCGAATACGGAGCCTGCCGATCTGGGATCCTTACCTTTCTGGAACAAAACAATAACTGTAAGCAAAAGTGCTATCACGATATAAGCTATAGTAACTGCAAGTTTCATTTTCTACACCTCCGTAAAATCGCATTTAACATCTATATTACTTTAGCATAAGAATATGTAAATTGCAACACTTTTTTTAAATTATTCCTAAATTTTCTTAAAATTAAATATGACAAGGTGATGTATTGATTTTTATTTTGAAAAATGTTATAATGAACTTAATGTTTTGAAAGGAGAGGCAAGAGGGTGAAGTCTAAAAGAATTTTTGCGTTTTTAATGCTTTTTACTATGCTTTTTTCATATACTCCCGGCTATTCTTCGGATGACTTTGCAAACCGCGGTGAAGTTGCCGCATTGCTTCTCGAAGCAGCTGATTTCTACAATCCCGGAGTGGTAAAGAGTGATATTATAAAAGGGTATGAGGACGGACTTTTACATGAGGAAAGATATGTTACCCGAGCAGAAGCTCTTGTTATGCTCGGCCGTGCTTTCGGTAGCCTTCCCCAGCCTACGGGACACAATAGGCGTGTGGCACTTACGGCTGAAGATTTTACGGATGTTCCCTCCTGGGCACACACTGAATTGGCACAGGTTTTTGACAGCGGAATCGTTGCAGGGACGGAAAAGGGTAAATTTTCTCCTGATAACCGCGTAACAAAAAGACAAATGGAACTTTTTATAGAGCGTGCATATGCTTTATACGGAACAAATCCCAAGGACGATTTTTATGCTGCAATAAATAAAAATACGCTTGATGAACTTGAAATAATACAGGGAAATCTTACGGCAGGCACTTTGGAAGATTTGCAGATTGAGGCAACAAGTCAGGTTAACTTTGTTATTGAAGATATTCTCACAGGCAATCATAAATACGGCACTCCCGAACAAAAGGTTACAGACCTTTTCAGGTGCGTCGTTGACAGTGAAAATAGAAATTCTCAAGGGATAAATCCGATAAAAGGTTATCTTGCTATGATTGATAATGCCAAAAACATATCCGAATTGACAAATCTCGAATATGTCATTTCAGATGAGCTGTGTATAAGCTCTTTTATGGGATTTTTCCTGGGTGTTGATATGAACGACAGTTCAAATTATGTATTGAACTTTGGCACAATGACACCTTTGATGAATAAGGAATTTTATTTTGAAGAGGGCAAAAAGCAGGATGCATATATAGAATATCTTACAACCCTTCTCGAAATCGGGGGAGAAGACAGCAATACGGCAGTACAGAATGCAATGGAGTATTTCGAACTAGAAAAGACACTTGCCTCTGTAATGCTTGATACTGAAGGCCAAAACGACATAAATCGGATGTACACACTCTCATCCTACGGAAAGATTTGTGCAATGTATCCTGATTTCAATATGGAGAGGGTACTTTCATATTCTGGTCTTTCCAAAGCTGATAAGGTTTACATCACCGATATCGGTATGGCAGAAAAATTTGCTGAAATATATAATCAGTCGAATTTTAACGCTTTAAAAACTGCAATGAAGCTTTCGTTACTTTACTCCTGCGGAGGTATGCTTAGCGGTGATTTCAAACTTGCCGCATATAAGTTTGAAAGTATTGTTATGGGTGCAGAAGGTTTTCACGATGTATATCAGGATGCGGTTAATGTTATAGAAAATGTAATGCCTGAATATATCAGTAAAAGCTATGTTAAAAAATTTTTTGACGAGGAATCGAAAAAAGATGTTGAGCAAATGACCTATGACATCATCGGGATATTTAAAAAGAGAATTGACAATCTTACATGGATGAGTGGGGAAACAAAGGAAAAAGCAAAGCTGAAGCTGGATAAAATGAATGTTAAAATAGGATATCCCGAATCAATGGATAGTTACATTGATAATGTCGATATTATCCCGAGGGAAAAAGGCGGAACATATTTTTCAAATATGATAGCTGTTTCGAAAGAAAACAGAAATCAGCTTAAGGGAATACAGCTGAGTAAGGTTGACCGTGATTCATGGGGAATGACTCCATACACCGTGAATGCAGGATATAATCCGTCAGGTAATGAGATAGTGCTTCCTGCTGCAATACTTCAGGCGCCTCTTTATGATAGGGATGCATCCTATGAGGAAAACCTAGGCGGTATCGGTTATGTGATTGCACATGAGGTGACACATGCATTTGACCCCAACGGTGCACAGTTTGATGAGTTTGGAAATGTCAATAATTGGTGGACCGATAAAGATTATGAAATGTTCGAAATTATATGCAGCGGAGTTGAGGTATTCTATCAGGGGGAAGAGCCCATTCCTGCAGTGCAGACTAACGGTAAGCTTACCCGTAATGAAAACATTGCTGACATAGGCGGAGTTAGTTGTATAACTCAGCTTGCAAGGGAAAAAGGACAAACCGATTATAAGAAACTATACACCTCTGTTGCAAAAACCTGGGCAGGAACATTTTCCAGAGAATATGCAGAGTATCTTTCCCAGGTCGATGTGCATAGCAGCGGTAAAATAAGGGTTAACAGAGTTTTGGTTAATTTCCCTGAATTTTATGATGCATTTGATATACAAAAAGGCGACGGTATGTATGTCCCGTCGGAAGAAAGAATAACTATATGGTAAGGAGTTAATTAATATGAACAAAAGACTTTGCAAATCATCAACGGATAAGAAAATTTTTGGAGTATGTGGAGGTTTGGCACAATATTTCAATATAGACCCTACAGTTGTAAGATTGATTTGGGCTCTGCTGATTTTTTGTGCAGGAACAGGACTTCTGGCATATCTTATTGCTGCACTTGTACTTCCGCACGATTACCAATAAAAAATTCTACGGTCACATAGACCGTAGAATTTTTTATTGCTTTGTATAAAGTGAATACAGCTTTGCGTAATCTCCGCCCTTTGCAATAAGCTCGTAATGAGAGCCCTCCTCGGTAATGCCATCGGGGGTAAGGAAGAGAATTCGTGAAGCATTTTTTATTGTGGTAAGTCTGTGTGCTACTGTAAATGTAGTTCTGTTTTGTGAAAGCTTTTCAAGTGATTTCTGTACAATCATTTCACTCTCATTGTCAAGTGCCGAGGTTGCCTCGTCAAGAATCAGAATAGGGGGATTTTTGAGGAATACTCTGGCAATTGAAATTCGCTGCTTCTGTCCGCCGGAAAGCTTTACACCTCTTTCACCCACATAGGTGTCATACCCGTCTTTAAGTCCCATTATAAATTCGTGTGCACCTGCCGCTTTTGCCGCTTCCTCGACCTCTTCACGGGTAGCCCCCGGTTTACCGTAAACTATGTTGTCATACACGCTTCCGCAGAAAAGGTAAACATCCTGCTGAACTGTGCCTATGTTGTTTCTCAGGGATTTTAATGTAATGTCCTGAATATTTTTTCCGTCTATAAAAATTTCACCGTCGGCAATGTCGTAAAATCTTGGAATAAGGTTACAAAGTGTACTCTTACCGCCACCCGAGGGACCTACAATGGCAATATTTTCACCGTTTCTAATGTCAAGATTGATGTGGTTAAGAATGCCTGTCCCGTTGTCGTTGTAGCGAAATCTCACGTTTTTGAACTCAATATTTCCGCTGAGTTTTTCAACTTCCTCAGCAGTTTGGCTGTCCTCGATGGAGATTGGCTCATCCATTATTTCGTAAAATCTCTCAATTCCCGTCATACCTTTCTGGAACTGCTCTGTAAATTCTACTATTTTGCGGATAGATGTGATAAGAGTCTGTATATAGAGGAGATACGCAATCAGGTCAGCGGAATTGATATGCCCCATGGTCATAAATACTGCGCCAATTAGTATTACCCCGATATACATAACGCCGTCAAAAAATCTCGTACCTGCCTGAAAAAGGGACAAATAGCGGTATGCCCATTTTTTTGATTTTAAGAACTCCTGATTCCCTTTTTCAAACTTGTTACGTTCAATATCTTCGTTTGCAAAGCTTTTCACAACTCTTATCCCCAACAGGCTGTCCTCAAGGTCTGCATTAAGCTCGGCAATCTGTGTGCGCTGTACTTTGAATGCACCTTTCATCTTTTTCCTGAAAAGAATCATTGAAATCAACATCAGGGGGAGAAGCAGGAATATAAGGCAGGTCAGCCATATATTTATCTGTGCCAGAATAACAAATGAACCAATTATTTTTATTCCTGCAATGAAAAATTCCTCGGGACAATGGTGTGCAAACTCCGTAACGTCAAAAAGGTCGTTTGTAACCCTTGACATAATCTGACCGACCTTTGCATTGTCGTAATAGCTGAACGGAAGCTTCTGCAAATGGCTGAATAAATCACGGCGCATATCGGTTTCAATCTTTGCACCTGTCACATGACCGAGGTTTGCCATATTGTAATTTGCCACTGTATCACAAAGGCGTAAAAACAAATACATAAGACTAAGCCTTATGACAGTTGACATCAGCATAGCACTTGTACCGCTAAGTGCCGTGTTGGTGATTTTGCGTACAATAAGCGGAAATGCAAGCTCGCATACGGTAGATGCCGCCGCACAGAAAAGGTCTATTATAATAAGCACTATATATGGCCTGTAATACCGTAAAAATCTTCTGAACATTTGAAATATCTCCTTGTCATCTTTTCGATGTTTTAATTCTATATTATAAAAAACGAACTGTCAAACAAATTTTGCCTTTTTATGTTGCTATTTTTTCCCCGTCGTGGTATCATATACATGACAATATACTAAGGAGAATAAATAATGAATAACTCAAACAACAGACTTCTAACAAATACTTTTATAGTTGCACTTGCGGCAATGTTCTGCTGTGCCTTGTGGGGCAGTGCAACACCTTTTATAAAGCTTGGCTATCAGCTTATCCGTACAGAAAATAATGTACCTTCAACAATTCTTTTTGCAGGGGTAAGATTTTTCTTTGCAGGTGTGCTGACCGTACTTATATACAGTATTGCACGCAGAAAGTTTTTACTTCCTAAAAGAGAAAATCTTAAGGAAATAGCAACAGTTTCCTGCTTTCAGACTATTATACAGTATCTTTTCTTCTACATAGGACTTTCCCTCACTACGGGAGTAAAGGGTACTGTTATAAGCGGTTCTAATTGCTTTTTCTCTATCCTTTGTGCAACACTTATATTCCGTCAGGAAAAGCTTACTGCTAAAAAGATAATTGCTTGTATAATCGGTTTTGCAGGGATAGTACTGATTAACCTTAACGGACTCAGTATGAATCTTAACTTGGGTGACGGATGTGTGCTTCTTTCAAACTTTGCATACGGTATATCTGGTGCTCTTATGAAAAGGTATTCGAGCAAGGAAGACCCTGTTATTATCAGCGGTTATCAGTTTATAATGGGCGGATTTGTGATGATTCTTGTGGGACTGTTGTCTGGCGGAGTAATTACTATTAACAGTGCGGAAGCTTTCGGTGTTATGCTGTATCTTTCATTGCTTTCTGCAGTTGCATATTCCTTGTGGGGTGTGCTTCTCAAGTTTAACCCCGTTTCCAAGGTTAGTATATACAGCTTTATGACCCCTGTTTTCGGCGTGCTTCTGTCAAACCTTATGCTGACGGAAAAAAGCACTGTTTCCACGCTGAATGTCGTTTTGGCACTTATACTTATATCCACGGGTATTGTGATGCTTAATCAAAAGGAGTTTCTCGTAAGAAAAAAATGCAAGGTACAAAGTGAATACCACTATAACAAAAAGCACTAAAAAGAACAGCCTGAACCAAACGATTCAGGCTGTTCTTTTTAGTAGTTAAAACTGCATATTTCAATTTTTTCAAGACCAAATGGTTTTGCTTCTTCCTTACTGCTTCTGAGAAGATTATAGGGGGTATTGTAAATTGTAATTTCTGCAACCGCACCACAGTCAAGGTTAAATACCTCAAGCATTGGTGTTTCGCTGAAGAATGTGTATGAACGCTTACCAATTTTTATACGGCAAATATCGAAATCACCGTGTACTGATAAGATGCAGTCGCCCAAATCCTTGTCGGGTAATTTTGCCGCATAAGTAAGCGGTCCGTAATAATATGCCATTCCCGATTTAGTGATGTTATTTTCATATTCACTAAGTCTTATAAGCGAATTGTCTATTGCATCAAAATCACCGCACAGATATACAGGCTCAAATGATGTGATGTTATAGGAATAAAAATGCGACGGTGTAAAACTTGAAAAATCGGGGTTATAGTTATTTGATTTCTTATAACCCAGAGCAAGGGTGTTCCTGCCGTTTGAAAGATACGGTGTTATATCAATCCCCATAAATCGGGGGTCTTTATCCGAAGGAGTAAATCCGACAAGCTTATTTCCGTTAAGCTCTGCAAATTCGATATTATCAGCATTTTCAACGAATGCCTTAACATCTCCTATATTTTCAAGGTCTGCTTCAAAGGGATACTTGACTTTAACAGTTTCACCGTCGTTAAGGGAGTAAAATTCCTTGTGCAGATTATCAATACTGTTTTCTCTGAATGACTTTCTGCCGAAGCAGGCATTTACATTTTTAAGGGGGAGAATATTTTCCTCTGCCGAAGCAAGGGCAAACGGCACCGCGTCTTTTACCGTATGAGGTGTAAACTCAATATCATCGGTGTAGGGTGGTGCATTATCCTCATTAAGCACCGCAGAATATATCAGCATAGCTGTTTTTCCTGCTTTCAGGGTAAATACACATTTTCCGTCATCGGAGGGGATTTTATAAAGCTCACCGTTTGAACTGTCTGCGGCAAAAAGTTTTTTACCGTCAATATATGCAGTAACGGAAGTATCTTCGCCGAGGGACGTAATAAATACATATTCGTCGTTACCGTTTGTTCTGCGGTTTATAATAATGTCTTTATCTGTTTCTATTTTCACGGAATTTCCACGAAGAAGCTTCTCTGCTGAAAAATCAAAATCAGCCTTAATAATGTTTCCGTAAAAACCATTTATGGTTATGTTGGATATTACTGTGGAATACTCATGTTTTCCTGCAGTAACCGTGTCTTTGCCTGTCCTTGCAACTTTCTCAAAAACACTTTTTTCCATCATATGGAAAGGAATACCCAAAAGAAGAAGCTTTTTTGCAATGTCACCGAAAAGAACATCAGAATCGGGATTGTATATGACAAGAATTTTTGCGTCGGTTTTAGTATTTGCTCCTGCAAAGCATTGCCTTGCAAGTCTTTCTGAAATAGCTTTTTCTGAAAACTTTGAAACCGTGGCAGTATGTTTTTCATACTTTCTTCTATCTGAAAGAGAAAATGCCACGCTGTCATAAATTACTCCGTTAACCCCGAACGATGCCATAAATGAGGCGGAATTATATCTCATTGAACAAGGTGCAAAGGAGGGGAGAAGAAGCCTTACATAAAACGGCTTTTCAAACTGTTCGCAAATTGTTTGGGCAAGCTTGATTTCCACAAAATCAGGATTTTCCGTGTCCACGCATAGAGATACGGTATCGGATTTCATATACTGCATCTGTCGTGAAAAGCTTTTTTCACCGCTGATGCTTACAGACAGGGAAAGCTCATTTTTCTTACATTCATCTTTTAAAAATGCAGTGAAGTTTTCTCCTATGCATTCGCTTACAGAATTTATATAAGATTCTTTTTCAGTAGTGAGTAAACTTTCCGATACATTTGCCCCTGCCTTTTTCAAAGCTGATTTTGAGTACGGCAGGAAATTTTCAGGAAAATCAATGTTGGTAAGAAAGCCACCAATCTCAACTCCCAGAAATCTCTTGCATTCACGGAAATATTTATTATACACAGCATCAACAAAGCATTCTGTAACGAATCTGTCCGTAATATCTGCAAACGGAATTCTTCCCGAAGCACGGACTTTACTCATATCACGGAGTACAAGTGCAAAATCTCCGTCATCTAAAATTATCTCGTCAAACTTTTCTGTATCACTCTTTTTTACTTTAAGAATGTCACGGCATCTGTAATCACCCACACTTGTTATTTCTCCGCCACCGTTTCCGCTTACGGGAGAATTTTCGTCGCATATGACGATTGTAATTCCGTATTTTCCGCCTCTTCTTGCCGTAGTGCGGATGAGTTCAAAATAATCCGCTGATAAATAGGGGAGAACAAGTCCCTTTGACGGGCGTATGTAAACACGGGAAATTCCCATTTCGGAAAATTCCATAAGTCTTGAATCAATCTCCTCGGCGGTAGGCTTTGCACACCAATCCCATACAAGAGAGGGGCAGTATTCTTTATATGTATTTTTAAATTCTCGAATATCCATAGCAATACTCCTAAATATGATTGATACTATTTTATCTTATAACCGTAAAAAGGTCAATATTTAAAGAAGATTTTCTTTTTGTGTGTATTGTTTTTGTTAAATATTTGTAGTATAATAAATAATCAGTAAAATTATCTGCAATTTAAAAAACTACTTAGGAGGATAACAAAATGGTATCAGAAAAAATGTATGAATTAGGAAGTCGCAGAAGTGAAATCCGCGAGCTTTTTGAGTATGGACTAAAAAGAAAGGCAGAAATCGGCGCGGAAAATGTTTACGATTTCAGCCTCGGTAATCCAAGCGTTCCTGCACCTGATTCTGTAAAGGAAGCACTTTCTGACCTTGTTTTGAATACTGACCCCGTGACACTTCACGGATATACTTCCGCACAGGGTGCTCCCGATGTCAGAAAAAGCTGTGCCGACTATGTAAACGCTAATTTTGGCACAAGCTACACAGCTGACAATTTCTATATGACAGTAGGTGCAGCGGCATCTCTTACTATTTCCCTTTCCGCTATTTCCGAAGATAAGGGAGAGGTTATCGTGCTTGCACCCTTTTTCCCCGAATATACCGTGTTTATAAATCAGGCAGGAATGACTCCCGTTATCGTAAAATGCCGTGAAGAGGATTTCCAGATTGATTTTGAAGCCCTTAAATCTGCTATCAACGAAAATACAAAGGCAGTAATTGTAAACTCTCCCAACAATCCCTCGGGTGTTGTTTTCTCTGAGGATACAATTAAAAAGCTTGCCTCTGTTCTTTCCGAGGCAGAAAAAACCTACGGCAAGGACATCTATATCATTGCCGACGAGCCATACCGTGAACTTGTTTATACAGACGGGGTAGTTGTTCCTTTTGTACCTAACTACTACAACAACACAATCGTGTGCTATTCTTTCAGTAAGTCCCTTTCACTTCCGGGGGAAAGAATCGGTTATGTTCTTGTCCCTGATACTGCAAACGAATGGCAGAAAGTATACTTTGCAGTATGCGGTGCAGGACGTTCTCTCGGCTTTGTATGTGCACCCAGCCTTTTCCAGAAAATTGTTCCTAAATGCATCGGAAAAACTGCAGATATTTCAATTTATAAGAAAAACCGTGACATTCTCTGTGATGCTCTTTCAAAATACGGCTACACGGTCGCACAGCCTGACGGTGCATTTTACCTCTTTGTAAAGGCGCTTGAAGAAAGCTCCCGTGAATTTTGCGAAAAAGCCAAGAAGTATGAACTTTTGATTGTACCCGGTGACAGCTTCGGTTATCCCGGTTATGTAAGAATATCTTACTGCGTATCAACAGAAATGATTGAAAAATCACTTTCGTCGTTTGAAAAACTTGCAAAGGAATATAAATAATAGGGGGTAATTATTATGAAAAAAGGAATAAGAGGACATGATGTAAGAGCCGCAGGCTTAAAAAACATAGATAGTGCTTGCAAGGATGTTGGAATAGAATACGTTCAGTTGGTGCTTGAAAAAAGTATAGAAGATTTTCCGCAGGGTGTGTACTCTCCTGAATACGCACAAAAAATAAAGGATGAATTTTCCAACACAAAGATAGCTATTCTGGGAAGCTATATAAATCCCTCTGACCCAAATGAGGAAACTCTCAGGGCGAGTATCGAAAAATTTAAAGAAAAAATCAAGTATGCTACCGTACTGAATCCCATAGCGGTAGGAACTGAAACGGGAAGATATATAGAAGGGAAGACTCATACAGAGGAAGCATATCAGCATCTTTTAAAAACTGTAAAAGAGCTTGTTTCCGAGGGTGAAAAATACGGTGTGGATATTGGTATAGAGGGAGTTTATTCGTTTGTTATCAATACTCCCGAGATTATGGCACGCCTTGTAAATGATGTAAACTCTGAAAATATAAAGGTTATTTTTGACCTCCGTAACCTGATAAATAAGGAAAACTACAATGAGCAGGATAAAATTATAAATGATATGTTTGAACTTGTGGGCGATAAGATAGTTGCAATCCACGCAAAGGATTTTACAGTAGAAAACGGAGAAATGAAGTCTGCTAATCCTGGAGACGGTATGCTTAACTATAAGCTGATTTTTGAAAAAATGCGTGAGCATAATCTTGACATTCCTATCATATGCGAAGGTTATAATGAAGAGGAAGCAAAGGAAGCCTTTATTAAACTTGAAGCGCTGAACAAGGTGATTTAATGAAGTCTTTAAAGACAAAAAAAGCGTTTGTAATCATACTTGCACTCTTTTTTACGGTGCTGTATTTCCGTCACATAAAAAACGAAGTTGGAGCTTTTTATCAGGTGAAATATCCGAAAGAGAATATTTCGGCAATCCTTTCAAAGGATTCCTTGTCGGAGGAGGATTACACTCTCCTTTTTAAGCAAACGGGACTTTCACCTTATGTATCAGCAAAACTGATTGAAAATGGAAGCAAAGACCTGCTTTTAAAAATGAATAAACTCTATCTGAACACCCCTGAAATTAAAAAGGAGTATGTTGCGTTCCCCGTGACAGCAAGCGAGAGGAACTTACATCAGATTACCCCTCTTGCGGACCTCAAAAAAGGTGACATTCTGGTTACATTCAATACTCATACTCTTGAATGGAGGCACGGACATTGCGGTATAGTTCTTGATGAAGAAAAAGGAATCCTGCTGGAACATATGGCAATAGGAAATCCGTCCTGCCTTACCTACGTGAAAAATTGGGGAAGATACCCGGGTTTTGTTGTGCTGAGGTATCCTGATGAGGCTGTTTCTGAAAAAGCGGCAGAATATGCAAAAGAGCACCTTGTAGGAATTGATTACAACATTCTCGCAGGTGTATTAAAAAAGGATAAATCAGACGAAAAAATACCAGAAAGTTCACATTGTTCCCATATCGTCTGGCAGGCGTACAAGGCGGCAGGCGTGGATATTGACCCGACAGGCGGTATATTCGTAACACCCTTGGATGTAGCTATGTCTGATAAGTTAGAGGTAGTACAGATATACGGACTGAATCCTGAAAAATATAAGGACAGATTAAAAAAATAATGAAGAACAAGGTGTTGTTCTTCATTATTTTTTTATCCCAACATAACGTCAAGCAACATCATAACAGCAAACCCCGATATAATTCCCATAGTAGAAAAATACGGATGATTTTTCCTTTTTTTCTGACATTCGGGAATCAGTTCATGTACGGCAACAAGAATCATTGCTCCTGCCGCAAAAGAAAGAGCGTAGGGAAGAATTTTTTCTACATAAACCACCAACAATGCTCCTATAACTCCCGCAACAGGCTCAACCATTCCTGATGCCTGACCGTAGAGAAAGCTCTTTCGCCTTGAATATCCCTCACGTCTGAGGGGGAGAGATACGGCAGCACCCTCGGGAAAATTCTGCAGTCCTATACCAATGGCAATAGTTACTGCCCCCATTATACTTTCAGGAGAAATCCCCGTGTTTTTTAATGCCCCGAAAGCAACTCCCACCGCCAGCCCTTCGGGAATATTGTGCAGAGTAATGGAAAGAATCAGCATAATAATACGGTTAAGCTTTTCACTTGTCTTACCGTAAGTGCTGTCTGCCCGCTTTCTTGTAAAGGAAACTGCCTTGTCAGATATCCACATAAAAAATGCGCCAAAAAGAAACCCTGTTGTAGCAACAAAATAGGACGGTGGAAAGGAAGCTTTCTCTGCCATTTCTATTGCAGGTTGCAGGAGTGACCAGAATGAAGCCGCTATCATAACGCCTGAGGCAAAACCAAGCATAAAATTCATAATTTTTAAATTGGGAGATTTAAAAAAGGCAACCGTTGCCGCACCGAGAGCTGTCAAAAACCAGGTTCCTAGTGTTGCAACGAGTGCCAATAAGACATAACTGTTCATACAGCACCTCCAATATTCATTTTATTTAGCACAATTTTTTTTGTGAAAATTTGTAAATATTATGCAGAAATAGGGGGTAAATTTTGTTGACTTTTGGGTGCTTTTATGCTACAATTTTTTTAACATTATATCCACTTTGTTTTCGGAGCGTGTACACTAATGATAGCATTGGAAGAAAAAATATTAAAAGAGGGTACGGTTTTACCCGGCGACATACTTAAAGTGGACTGTTTTCTAAATCATCGTATAGATGTCCCGTTCCTCTTGGAAATGGGAAAGGAAATAGCCCGTCTTTACGAAAATCAGCAGGTTAATAAAATTTTGACCATTGAAACCTCAGGGATTCCCATTGCATTTGCTGCTGCACAGTTTATGAATGTGCCGGTGGTTTTTGTCAAGAAGGACAAGTCGGGAAATATTTCCGACAAAGTTTATTCTTCAAGGGTAACCTCTTATACAAAGAAAAATGTGTACGATGCTGTTGTCAGCAAGGATTTTCTTAATGATAATGACAGCGTTTTGGTTATTGATGATTTCCTTGCGAAAGGAAATGCACTTAATGGACTTATTGATATAATAACTCAGGCAGGTGCGAAGCTCATCGGTTGTGCTATTGCAATAGAGAAGGGCTTCCAGGGCGGCGGAGATGAGTTAAGGGAAAAAGGTATCAGGGTAGATTCTCTGGCAATAGTGGAATCTATGACTGATAGTTCCTTAACTTTCCGTAAATAATGTGGTATGTAAAGATTCTTTACATAAAATTTTTTGCCTAAAAGGCAAGGAGGGTTAAAAAATGAAAAAGATTTTTTCATTTCTTCTCGTTACTGTAATGATTGTTGCATCTTTGGGTGTATTCACATCATGCGGCAACGAAAACGAAACTGTGGCAAGTGACTTCAAGATTGGTTTCATCTTCTTGCATGATGAAAACTCTACTTATGACAAGAATTTCCTTGAAGCTGCAGAAGCTGCAACAGCAGAACTCGGTCTTAAGCCTGAGCAGGTTATTTTCAAGACAAATGTTCCTGAGGGTAACGAATGCTATGAGGCAGCAGCAGACCTTGCTGACCAGGGCTGTAATGTAGTATTTGCAAACAGCTTCGGACATGAGCCTTATATGTTAAAGGCTGCAAAGGAATTCCCCGAAGTTGAATTCTGCCATGCTACAGGTACAACAGCTCATACAGAGAATGTTCCTAACTTCCACAACGCATTTGCTTCCATTTATGAAGGCAGATATCTTGCAGGTAACACAGCAGGTATGAAGCTTAACAAAAGGATTGAAAGGGGAAAAATCACAGCAGACAAGGCTAAGATGGGTTATGTAGGTGCTTACACTTATGCAGAAGTTGTATCCGGTTACACTTCTTTCTATCTTGGTGCTAAGTCCGTTTGCCCCAGCGTTACTATGGAAGTACAGTTCACAGGAAGCTGGTATGACGAAGCACTTGAAAAGGAAGCTGCAACAAAGCTTCTCGGAAACAATTGCGTACTTATCAGCCAGCACGCCGATTCAATGGGTGCTCCCA
>JAZRFC010000040.1:0-2477 GCA_045661145.1 Clostridia bacterium
GATTGATTATACACAAAAGGATGAATATATTAAGGAAAAATACGGTGCGATTGTTGTTGCAACTGGATTTAATCCAATCAGTATGGATAAGTTTGACGAGTTTGCTTACAACCAGTCAAAAGACGTTATCACATCACTGGAATTTGAACGTCTTACAAATGCTGCAGGCCCTACTGCCGGTCATCTTGAAAGACCTTCTGACGGAAAATCACCCAAGACTATCGTATTTGTACAGTGCGTAGGCTCAAGATGCGACGCCTGCGCGGAAAAAGGCAAAGAATATTGCTCAAAAATTTGCTGTATGTATACTGCAAAGCATGCAATGCTTGTAAGGGATAAATACCCCGATACCGAGGTATATGTATTCTATATAGACGTAAGAACTCCCGGTAAAAACTTTGATGAATTTTACCGCCGTGCAGTTGAAGAGTATGGCGTAAAGTATGTTAAGGGAATGGTTGGAAAGGTTACTCCTGAGGGTGACAAGCTGAAAGTCTGGGCATCAGACCTTATTTCAAACAAGCAGCTTCATATTGATGCAGACCTTGTAGTTCTGGCCGCTGCTATTGAGCCGGATAAGTCAGCCCGTCCCCTTGCAACTATGCTTACAGCAAGTATGGATACAAATGACTTCTTTACCGAAGCTCATCCAAAGCTCCGTCCCGTAGAAAGCCCGACTGCAGGTGTGTTCTTATCAGGTGCTTGTCAGGGACCGAAGGATATCCCTGAAACAGTTTCTCAGGCAGGGGCTGCGGCATCTAAGGTTATAGGGCTTCTTGCAAAAGATAAATTAACGGGAAATCCATGCGTTGCACACTCTAACGAGCTTATGTGTAACGGCTGCTCTTCCTGCGAAAGAGTTTGTCCTTACGGTGCAATTACCTATGAGGATAAGGAATTCCGTATGCCTGACAGAACAACAAAAATCAGACGGGTGGCTGTGGTCAATCCCGCCGTTTGTCAGGGCTGCGGTGCTTGTACAGTTGCTTGTCCGTCAGGGGCTATGGACCTTAACGGATTTGCAAGCAATCAAATCATGGCGGAGGTGGATGCAATATGCAAATGAATGAACATAAACCTTTAATTGTTGCTTTTTGCTGTAACTGGTGTTCTTATGCCGGTGCAGACCTTGCAGGAAACAACCGTCTTAATTATCCGGCAGATGTAAAAATCATCAGAGTTCCCTGCTCCTGCCGTGTTAACCCTATGTTTGTTCTTCGCGCTTTTCAAAGAGGTGCTGACGGGGTTATCATATGCGGCTGCCATCCCGGCGATTGCCACTATACATCAGGAAACTACTACACCAGACGCAGAATGGCTGCACTATTTTCAATGCTTGATTTTCTTGGTATTGAAAAGGAACGTACTCGTGTAGAATGGGTTTCTGCGGCAGAGGGTGCAAAATTTGCCGCTACAATGAACGACTTTGTGGAAAAAGTAACAGCACTTGGCGAAAATAAGAGATTGGAGGAACTGCGATGCAAAAAATAACACAAAATCAATTGATAGAAAAAGCAGTTTCTCTGCTCGCAAACGGCACAGTTACTTCTGTTCTTGGTTGGAAAAAGGGCGAGTTTTGTTACGATGTAACGCCCTCACTATTTAAAACAGAAGACGATTTAAAAGAGAATTTTGTCTGGAATGATTTTTGCGGAGCGAACTTCTCGAAATACCTTGTTTCAAAAACAGACAGATTTGAAGGAAAAATCCTTGTTTTCTTAAAGCCCTGCGATACTTACAGCTTTAATCAGCTTTTGACAGAGCATCGTTTTGACCGCGAAAAGGTTTACGCTATTGGCATTCCTTGCGAAGGAATGGTCGATGTTTCAAAATTAAAGGCGGTTACGGGCGAAGGAATAAGTGAAATTAAACAAGACGGAAAAAACCTTCTTGTTACAACTATTTATGAAGATAAACCGATTGCAGTTAATGCAAAGGACGTTCTTTTAGAGCGTTGCGTGAATTGCAAGAGCAAAAAACACGTTGCTTATGATGAGCTTTTAGGTGACGAGGGCGAGGTTATTGATTCGGCAAGATTTGATGAGGTAGCCAGGATTGAAGCTATGACGGCCGATGAAAGATTCAGCTTCTGGCAGAATGAGCTTTCCCGCTGCATACGCTGTAATGCGTGCCGCGATGTGTGTCCCGCCTGCACTTGTGAAAAATGTGTGTTTGACAATCCCTTATCAGGCGTTGAAAATAAAGCTCCCGCAAGCAGCTTTGAAGAAAAAATGTTCCACATTATAAGAGCTTACCACGTAGCAGGCCGTTGCACAGACTGCGGAGAATGTTCAAGAGTTTGTCCTCAGAATATTCCGCTTCATCTTCTGAATCGTAAATTCATAAAGGATATAAACGAATTCTACGGAGAATATCAGGCAGGTGCTGAGGTTGGAATGCGCGCTCCGCTTGTAGATTACACCACCGAGGATTTAGAGCCTGGCGAGGTTTTTGACAGGAGGGATATTGATGCGTAA
>JAZRFC010000041.1:0-16568 GCA_045661145.1 Clostridia bacterium
TTTTCAAGCTGAGAAACATCCTTTACCCAACCCTTGCCGATTTTCGATGTGATAAGCTCGCTGAGTTCAGGGTTTGCAAGTCTGAGCCAACGACGGTAAGTAATACCGTTGGTGATTGACACGAACTTATCGGGAGTAAGGTTGTTGTAATCACGGAAAACATCATTTCTAAGGATTTCAGTATGAAGTCCCGATACACCGTTTACCTTATGGCAGGTTGCAAGACACATATTTGCCATGTTGATATAGTTGTGAGCAATGATTGACATATAATTAATTTTACCCCAATCATCACCGTAACGGCTGTGAAGGTCTTCAACGAGTCTGCGGTTCATTTCGTCAACTATCATATAAATTCTCGGAAGAAGACGCTGGAACATATCCATTGGCCATTTTTCAAGTGCTTCCGCAAGGATTGTATGGTTGGTATATGCAAATACTCTGCATACGATATCCCATGCCTGTTCCCATCCCATTCCCTCTTCATCCATAAGGATACGCATAAGCTCAGGGATTGCAATTGCAGGATGGGTGTCGTTGATGTGAACTGCAACAAATTTGGGAAGTTTGTCAAGGTCCATACCCTTGTGATGGCGCTTGAATCTTGAAATAATCCACTGCATTGTGCAGGACACGAAGAAATACTGCTGACGAAGACGAAGAGCCTTACCCTCCTGATGATTATCTTCGGGGTAAAGAACTTTACTGAGGACTTCCGCAAGTGCTTTTTCCTCAACGGCTCTTAAATAGTCACCACCTGAAAAACTTGTCATATCAAGGTCGCGTTCTGCTCTTGCAGACCAGAGACGGAGAGTATTAACAATTTTTGCATCATAACCTACAATGGGAACATCATAGGGAACACCAACTACATTTGTTGTGTTTGTATAGTCCACCTTAAGACCATTTTCGGTCATATATGTGTTAACTTCACCGCCGAAACGGACAGTTACCTTTTCCTCGGGACGGGGAATTTCCCACACACTTCCGTCGTTAAGCCAATTATCAGGGGTTTCAATCTGCTCACCGTCTACGATAAGCTGTTTGAAAAGTCCGTACTCATAACGGATTGAGCAACCGAATGAGGGAAGCTCGAGTGTTGCGAGAGAGTCAAGGAAACATGCGGCAAGTCTTCCAAGACCGCCGTTACCAAGACCTGCATCACTTTCCTGAGAAGCAATCTCCTCAAGACTGCAGCCCATTGACTTAAGTACCTTGTCGTAATCGTTTGTAAGACCGATATTGAGAAGATTATTTCCGAGAGAACGACCCATCAAAAATTCAAAAGAAAGGTAGAAAAGCTCCTTTCTCTGTGCAGTTCTCTGCTGACGGCGATATGCCGTCCATCTTTCCATCATCTTATCGCGTACGGTAAGAGCCGCCGCCTTATATATATGAGATTTTGTAGCATCCTCCAAAGTTCTGCCGTAATGGCGATTGAGCTTTCCGAGGATTTCATCTTTTATCTGCTGCTGATTTGCAGTAAGCTTTATTGTTGCCAATTTATTTACACTCCTTACAAAAATTAGGTAAAAATAACAGGTATAGAGTATATTCTATACTCTATACCTGTTTATTATACTACAATCTGTTATATACGTCAATGTATTCTTTTGCTGAATTTCTCCACGAAAAATCAGCTTTCATTGCTCTTTTTACCATAGAATTCCACGCTTTTCTGTTATCGTAGTATGACCTCTTGGCATAATTCAGAATTCCAAGCATTTCGTGGGCATTGTAATTTGTGAAGCTGAAGCCCGTTCCCGTATCCTCGTACTCGTTAAACGCTTCAACGCTGTCACGGAGACCGCCCGTTTCACGAACAACGGGAAGTGTACCGTAACGCATGGAAATCATTTGACTGAGTCCGCAGGGCTCAAATAGTGACGGCATCAGGAATGCATCACAGCCTGCATATATTCTGTGGCTTGCGGAATTGTCAAACATAATCAAAGATGCAAGGGAGCCTTTATACTTCCACTCAAAATGACGAAGCATATTTTCATATTGACTTTCTCCCGTACCGAGAATTATCATTTGAATATCCCCGTTTTCGAAGATATTATCCATTACACATTCAACAAGGTCAAGGCCTTTTTGTCCCGTAAGTCTTGTAACCATACCCACAAGAAATTTATCGGGATTTTCCTCAAGTCCGAACTGTCTCTGCAGGGCAAGTTTGTTTTCCTTTTTGCCTGAGATTATATTTCTAAGGTTATAGTTTTTCTCAATAAATGTGTCGGTTGCGCTGTTCCACTCATCATAGTTGATACCGTTTATAATACCTGTCACGCTGTCACGCTTCGCCCACAAAAGTCCGTTGAGATTTTCACCGAAATAGTCAGTCATAATCTCACCTGCGTAGGTTTTACTTACTGTGGTTATAAAGTCAGCATACACAAGTCCGCCCTTTAAGAAGCTTGCATCGTTGAAGAATTCAAGCTTGTCATCTGTGAAATAGCTGTCAGGAAGTTCGCACACGTCCTGAATAATCTTTTTATCGTATATGCCCTGAAATTTCAGATTGTGGATTGTCATAACGGTTTTGATGCTCGCATAACGGCTGTCTACATCGTAATGTGCCTTGAGAAGTACGGGAATCATACCCGTCTGCCAATCGTTGCAGTGGATTACCTGAGGCCAATAATCTATAACCTGAAGTAGCGCAAGCACAGCCTTGTCGAAGAACGCAAAACGCTCTATATCCTCGGACATATCTCCGTATATAGTATCAGATCCGAAGTAAAATTCATTATCTACAAAGTAGTAGATAACCTCCCCTATTTTCAGCTGAAATACTCCGCAATACTGACTTCTCCAGCCCATCTTGATATAGATGTTGCTGATATACTGCATTTCATCCTTATATTTCTGAGCAATCTTTCCGTACTTGGGAAGAATTACTCTCGCCTCGCACCCCTGGGCGCAAAGCTCTGCCGGAAGTGCACCAACAACATCGGCAAGCCCGCCGGTCTTAATAAACGGTACACATTCACTTGTGGCAAATAAAACTTTCATATGTTATTTCCTTTCTTGGTTCTTGTTGCTAAAGACTCTTACAAAAGAGTTCTCTTGGGCAGGATAACCGGATAGTTGGGCTGTCCTACAAGCCTCTTTGACTGACGAAGAGTACACTCCTTATCTATGATTACGTTTTCTATATCACAGTTTTCCTCAATAACGCTGTTCTGCATTACGATACTGTTTTTAATAACTGCACCCTTGGCAATGTGAACACCACGGAAAATTATGCTGTTTTCAACCGTTCCCTCAATGATACAACCGTCGGCTATGAGAGAATCCGAAACCTCTGCCGTTTTTCCGTACTGTGTGGGTACCTGGTCCTTAACCTTTGTATAAATACGGTTTTCAGAGCCGAAGATATCCTTTCTCACGTCAGATTCAAGCATCTTCATATTGGTATCGTAATAACTGCGTATAGAATCAACTATACCTACAAAACCTTTGTATTCATACCCGTAAACCTTATGGCTGTTTACGGCAGTCATAAGAATATCACGCACAAAGTCATGGCTTCCGCGTGCATACGCATCCTCAATAAGTTCGATGAGCTTGATACGTTCAATAATAAACATTCCCATGCCCTGAAGAGTGGTTTTTGGATAACGGGGATTTGCTTCCATACCGTTTACTCTGCCATTTTCGTCTACCTCATAGACATTGGAACGGCTGAGCTGGTCATTTTTTTCTTTCATATCACGGTAAACAACCGTAATATCTGCCTCTTTTTCAATATGAAGTTTAAGAGCCTCGTCAAAGGTCATATTACAAACTGTTCTTCCCGAAGCTAAAATAACATATTGCTGACGGCTTCTGCGGAGGAAGGTAAGCACTCCGTAAAGCTGGTCAATACTTCCCGTGCTGATTCCGCCTGCACCGCCACGAACATAGGGCGGAAGCATAAACAGACCGTATATCTTTCTGTTAAGGTCCCAAGGAGCACCGCTTCCTACATGGTCCATAAGAGAAGAATAATTGATATTTGTGGCAAGACCTACATTGATAATGCCCGAGTTAACCATATTGGAAAGAATAAAGTCAATAAGTCTGTATCTTCCGCCAAAGGGGAGCGCCGGAACTGAACGAAGTTCTGTAAGCTCATTAAGAGCAAGCTCACTGTTGTCAGCCATTACAATTCCCATCATATCTTTCATATCAGTTCTCCCCCTTTCCTGTTTCTGTTGCAACCATTGAATTTATACCTATTTTTTCACCGTCTGCAATGGTGATTCCTCCGCCGATAAGTGAAATTCCACCCGTACAGTACGGGCTTGCGAACTGACTGCTGTCGGTGTTTTCATCACCTATAACCGCACCCTTCCCGATAACGGCATCTTCACCGATAACAGCTTTTTTAACAACTGCATTCTCCTTTATAACTGCACCGGGGAATACTATTGAATCCTCAACAACGGCACCTTTCTGAACAGTAACACCCTCAAAAAGTATACTGTGCTTTACATCACCGCATACATTGCAACCCTCGGTAACACAGCAGTTATTTACCTTGGCACCCTTTGCAATGAAGTGAGGAGGCTTAACGGGATTTCTGGAATAAATCTTCCAATCACCGTCGTTAAGGTCAAAAGCAGGAGGCTCCTGCAAGATGTCCATATTCGCTTCCCACAAACTCTGTACAGTACCTACATCCTTCCAATAACCGTCGAATGCATATGCACACATATTCTCACCGTTTCCGAGCATTGCGGGAATAATGTTTTTACCGAAGTCGTTGGAACTGGCAGGGTCCTGCTCGTCGCTCTGAAGATATTTTTTAAGAACATCCCAGGTAAATACATATACGCCCATGGATGCAAGGTTGCTCTTGGGTTCTTTGGGTTTTTCTGCAAATTCAACTATCTTTCCGTCAGGGTCTGCGGTCATAATACCGAATCGGCTTGCCTCCTCCCATGGAACTTCAATTACGGCAATAGTTGCATCGGCATTCTTTGCCTTATGATATTCCACCATCTTGGAATAATCCATCTTATAGATATGGTCGCCGGAAAGGATTACAACATATTTCGGATTGAATTTGTCAACAAATTCAATATTCTGATAAATCGCATTTGCAGTTCCCCTGTACCATTCACCTTTTTCTGCACTCTGATACGGAGGAAGAACATAAACTCCTCCTGAATTACGGTTAAGGTCCCAGGGATGTCCGCTGCCGATATAAGTATTGAGTTCAAGTGGCTGGTACTGCGTAAGTACACCTACTGTGTAAATTCCGGAATGAATACAGTTACTTAACGTAAAGTCAATGATTCTGTATTTTCCTCCAAACGGAACTGCAGGCTTTGCCACAGTTTTCGTGAGTACGCCAAGTCGGCTTCCCTGTCCGCCGGCAAGTATCATTGCTAAACACTCGGCTGATTTCATTATAAATCCATCCTCTCTTAGATTAACTATTTTTTAGGTTGAGTACGCTTTAAATAAATCGCACTCATAGGGGGAATATCCAGAGCTATTGTATAGGGCATTGAATTCTGCCCTTTCTTTTTGGCGGAGATTGGTCTTAACTTTCGCCCGCTTCCGCCGAATTCAAGACTGTCACTTGTAAGTACAGGAGCATAAGTTCCGCTTCTGGGAACACCTACAGCATAGTTATTGTATTCCACAGGAGTAAAGTTGCACAGAACTACAATTTCGTCAGTCTTTTTCCTGCCCCGTCTTACAAAGGAAATTACACTTCTGTCACGGTCATCGGCATTTATCCACTCAAAACCGTCCCAGCTGTCCTCTATTTCCCACAAAGGCTTGTTATTTTTATAAAAATGATTAAGCTCCTTCATAAAGGATTGGAACTGACGGTGCTTGTCTATATCAAGAAGATGCCACTCAAGCTGTTCGTAGTATCTCCACTCAATAAACTGAGCAATCTCTCCGCCCATAAAGAGAAGCTTTTTCCCGGGGTGTGCCATCTTGTACATAAAAAACGCACGCAATGAATCAAACTTCTGCCCGTAAAGTCCCGACATTTTCTGAATAAGGGAGCATTTTCCGTGTACTACTTCGTCATGTGACAAAGGCAGTATATAGTTTTCAGAAAAAGCATACATCATTGAGAACGTCAGAAGATTGTGGTTGTCACGCCTGAAATACGGGTCCATACTCATATACCGAAGCATATCGTTCATCCAGCCCATATTCCACTTGAAGTTGAATCCCAAGCCACCATCTGACACGGGCTTTGTAACACCGGGCCATGCGGTAGATTCCTCCGCAATCATAAGAATGTTGGGATATTCTGAGAAAACTGCTATATTAAGATTCTGCAAAAATTCAATTGCTTCAAGGTTTTCCTTGCCGCCGTACTTGTTGGGAAGATACTCCTCCCTGCCGTAGTCAAGATACAGCATACTAGAAACGGCATCCACCCTAAGTCCGTCAATGTGGAACATATCCAGCCAATAAAAGGCACTTGACATCAGGAAAGATATAACCTCCTCCCTGCCGTAGTCAAAAACAAGGGTGCCCCATTCTTTGTGTTCCCCCTTGAGTGGGTTGGGGTACTCATAAACAGGTGTTCCGTCAAATTTAGCAAGTCCGTGAGCATCACGTGGGAAATGAGCCGGAACCCAATCCATAATTACACTTATGCCTGATTCGTGGCATTTATTCACAAAATACATAAAATCTTTGGGAGTGCCATATCTTGATGTTGCGGCAAAATATCCCGTAACCTGATAACCCCAGCTACCGTCAAAAGGAAATTCTGTAAGGGGCATTAACTCTACATGAGTATAACCCATTTCAGTTAAATATTCGCACAGCTCGTCGGCAATTTCCCGATAATTTTTAAGCGAGCCGTCGGGATGCGTGCGCCAGCTGCCGAGGTGCATCTCATACACAAGCATAGGCTTGTTATAAGGTGCGTTATTGTGCCTTTTCTTCATCCACCCGGAGTCGCTCCATTCAAATCCTGATGCATCGTAAGTCACCGATGCCGTTTCGGGAGGAAGCTGAGCGTAACGGGCATAAGGGTCTGCCTTGTAAAGGGTTGTACCGTCTTTACACCGTATAAAATATTTATAGCACTGCCCATCCTTTATACCTTTTATGAAGCAGTGCCACACGCCTGAACTTCCCTGCGGATTCATGGGGTGTGCCTCTGTGTCCCAACCGTTAAAATCGCCAACAACGCTGACTGACTCGGCATTAGGTGCCCACACGGCAAAGCTATAGCCAAGCTCGCCGCAATATTCTAACGGAATGGCTCCCATAAATTCGTAGCATCGGAAATTCGTTCCGTTATTAAACTGAGCAAGCTGAGAGGTAGTTATAAAAGGGTTTTCGTTCTTTACTGTCTTTTTGTTCTTCGTTGCCATTCATATGCCTCCGCTTGATATAATTCTATTATTATATCTATTTTACCAAATTTCACAACTTTAGTCAAACGGTTTTAGGGAATTTTAACTAAAAAAAGAGATAATTTTCGACAATGTTTTAGTGAATTTTACACAAAAGTATGGTTTGACCTATTACTGATGGAATATCTTGACAAACAATAATGTATGTGTTATAATCGCATTGCGACATAAAACTTAATATTTGTTTGACATTATAGTATGTTTTTTTATCTTTTGGTAAAAATGCATACTCTGTTTCGCATACTGTAATGTCAATGTGTAGGTTTTGTGTCGCAACAAACACAGAGTTGTGCATTTTTCGGTGCATCAACTTTGTTGGTGCACTTTTTTAATTGTGCACCCATCCAATAGTCGCTAAACTAACCAAGCATCCGCCCAGTCAATGGGCGGATGCTTACTTTTTACTGTTCGGCTATCATCTTTTCCCTCAAATGGTTTGAAAGAAGTGCCAGAGATGATGCCATATTTTCATTTTGTACAAGTATATCTTCAGGTGCTTTTATATGCGTAGGGGCAAAATTCCATATAGCAAGAATTCCGCTTTTCACAAGAAGGTCGCAAACCTTTTGTGCCGCAGTATCGGGAACTGTAATAATACCTATTTTCACATTGAGCTTTTGACAAATTTCATCAAGACGGGAAATATCAAAAACCCTTTTATTGTCAATTACCTCTGGACGGCTGTCAAATGCGGCAACAATATTTATGCCGTAATTGTCAAACCCACGGTAGCTCATAAGTGCCATTCCCAGATTTCCTGCACCGATAAGGATTGCATCATTTCCCTGACTGTAACCGAGAAAATCGGAAATACCGCCAATAAGGTCGCGGACAACAAAACCTTTTTTGGGGATTCCAGAGGTTTTGCATACTGCCGCTAAATCCTTTCTCACCTGAACATCGTTCATATCGAGAGCCTCGGCAACGGTAGATGATGATATGTACTCCACCTGTTCTTTATCAAGAGACTTTAGATATGACATATATACAGGCAATCTTTTAAGTGCCTGTTTTGAAAGAATAATTTTTCTATTCATAATTTTCCCTCGTATTTAGGATATTTTTATATTTATATATTTCCTAAAAAACAGGGGAAACAATGTTTCCCCTGTCGTTTTATCGTTTTTATGCTTTGTTTACACTGCCGAAAAGCTCCATCTTTTCCTTAACTGTAGCCTTGATAGCCTCAAATCCGGGAGCGAGAAGCTTTCTGGGGTCGAAACCTTTACCCTCAAGGTCCTTACCAGCTTCAACATATTTTCTTGTAGCTTCTGCAAATGCAAGCTGACATTCTGTATTAACGTTAATCTTTGCAACGCCGAGGCTGATTGCCTTCTTAATCATTTCAGCAGGAATACCTGTACCGCCGTGAAGAACAAGCGGAATGCTTCCTGTTGCTTCGCTGATTTTTTCAAGAGCATCGAAAGCAAGTCCCTTCCAATTAGAGGGGTACTTACCGTGGATGTTACCGATACCGGCTGCAAGCATTGTTACTCCAAGGTCTGCAATTGCCTTACATTCGTTGGGGTCTGCAATATCGCCTGCACCTACAACGCCGTCTTCCTCACCGCCGATTGAACCAACTTCTGCTTCAAGGCTGAGTCCCTTTTCAGCACAGATTTTTACAAGTTCAGTTGTTTTCTGAACATTTTCCTCGATGGGATAGTGGCTGCCGTCAAACATAACAGATGAGAAGCCTGCTTCAATACATTTCATTGCTGCATCATAGCTGCCGTGGTCAAGATGAAGAGCAACGGGGACTGTAATATTAAGCTCCTCAATCATACCCTTAACCATACCAACGATGGTCTTGTAGCCTGCCATATACTTACCTGCACCCTCACTTACTCCGAGGATAACGGGAGAGTTAAGCTCCTGAGCTGTAAGAAGAATAGCCTTAGTCCATTCAAGGTTATTGATATTGAACTGACCTACTGCATAATGCCCTGCACGAGCCTTTTCCAACATTTCTTTTGCTGATACTAACATAAAATCACAAAGCCTTTCTGCCCACATAACTAAATGCGCTCCTCTTACCGCGGGCTGATAAGTCGCATAACAGACATTTAAAATGTGCCTCGGCACACCATCACTAGTATATTATTGCATAAATTTACATAAAAATCAATATATATTAAGAGAAAAGAGTTGATTTTTTTGAAAAAAACTTCTGTTATTACAATAAATTTAAAATCAGCACGACTATTCATTTTATTTTGCACATTTTTGTTTGTAATATGCCTCAGCATAACGCTGTCATCCAAATTGCCTCCTTTTTCATTAAGCGGTGATTGGATGCAAATGATTCTTTCTTCCAATGCAGCTTACAAAAGCACTCCCCTGTCATCGACAGGAGTTTTTTCCCTCGTAAAAAAAGAGTCCCAAATAAAGGAGGACACAATTGGCAACAAAGACGGCATACTTTCTCAAACCGAAACCATCATCACACCTGTTGTTTCAAACCCTGATGCACAAGTAAAAATAGGAAATTCCACGGAGCTTCCATTAAATCCTGAGGATTTTCTTTTAAAACCGCCCTCGTTTTTGAAAGAGGATTTTTCTGTACTTATTGTGCACACCCACACTACGGAAAGCTACACTCCCTCGGAAAAATATAACTATACGCCAACTGACACGGATCGTACACGGGACAAAAACTATAATATGGTGGCTGTGGGTAAGGAAATAGAAAGGATTCTTGCATCGAAGGGAATCAAGGTTTATCACGACACAACCATAAACGATTACCCAAGCTACAGCGGAAGCTATAACAAAAGTGCAAAAGCAATCGAAAACCATACAAAAAACGATAAAAGCATAAAAATAGTTCTTGATGTCCATCGTGATGCAATAGTCGGAAAAGATGGTGAAAAAGTAAAGTATTCCACCACAATAAACGGAGAGTCTACGGCTAAAATAATGTTTGTTGTAGGAAGTGATTTAAGCGGACTGACTCACGATAATTGGGCGGAGAACATGAGCTTTGCCGCACATCTTCAAAGGCACACACTCTCCCTTTATCCCGACCTGTGCCGTCCGATAAATTTCAGAAGCCAACGGTTTAATCAACAGCTTGCCCCCGGAGGAATTATCGTAGAGGTTGGTACGAATGCAAACACCCTTGATGAAGCAATTTTAGGTGCAAGGTATTTTGCAGTATCATTGGCTGACTTTATAGAAACGAATAAGTAAAAAAAGGGATCTTGCGATTCCTTTTTATTTGCTTATTCGTGGTGTGCGTGGCAATGTGCACAGTCGCCATTGCACTCAATTTTCTTTTCTATACCACTCTTGTCGTAATAATCCTGAATAGCTGCCTTAATAGCTTCTTCCGCAAGAACGCTACAGTGAAGTTTTGCAGGCGGAAGCCCCTCAAGAGCCTCTACAACAGCTTTGTTCGTAAGCTGAAGTGCTTCATCCACCGTCTTACCCTTTACAAGCTCGGTAGCCATAGAGCTTGTAGCAACTGCGGCACCGCAACCGAAGGTCTTGAACTTGACATCTATGATAATGTCGTTTTCAATCTTCATATATATTTTCATAATGTCGCCGCACTTTGCATTACCCACAGTTCCTACTGCATTGGCATCGGCAATTTCTCCCACATTTCTGGGGTTGGAGAAATGGTCCATTACTTTCTCGCTATACATTTATATCATTCCTTTCCTTCTACACCTTCATAAAGAGGTGACATATCACGAAGTCTTTGTACGATAGGTCCTACCGCATTTATGAAGGAGTCAACTTCTTCTTCTGTCGTAAATTCTGAAAGTGACGCACGGAGTGACCCGTGTGCAATTTCGTGAGGAAGTCCTATTCCCAAAAGAACGTGGGACGGGTCAAGAGAACCTGACGTACAAGCACTTCCGCTTGACACTACATATCCCATCATATCAAGGCTTAAAAGCAAGCTCTCTCCCTCAATATATCTGAAGCAGAAGCTTGTATTATTGGGAAGTCTTTTTGTTCTGTGTCCGTTAAGACGGGTATATGGAACACTTTCAAGTATTCCGTCAATTATCCTGTCACGGAGTTTTACAAGCTTTTCGGTCTTTTCTTCCATACCGTCTACTGCTTCTGTAAGCGCCTTCGCCATACCAACAATACCCGCAACATTTTCCGTTGTAGCACGTCTTCCAAGCTCCTGCGCACCGCCGTGGAGAAGATTTTCAATCTTCACACCCTTGCGGATATAAAGAGCACCTACGCCCTTAGGACCGTGAAATTTATGTGCTGACATAGAAAGAAGGTCAATGTTCATTTCCTTTACATCGATGGGAACGGCACCTGTTGCCTGCACTGCATCTGTGTGGAAATATACGCCCTTTTCACGGCAGATAGCACCAATTTCCTTAATGGGGTTAATTGTGCCTATTTCGTTATTGGCAAACATTACCGAAACGAGAACTGTTTCATCAGTAATGGCTTTTTCAATATCTTTGGGGTTTACCATACCAAATTCATCAACGGGAACATAAGTAACCTTATACCCCTGCTTTTCAAGAAATTCGCAGGTGTGAAGCACCGCATGATGCTCAACCGTTGTTGTTATAATGTGGTTCCCCTTATCTTTATTTCTAAGTGCTATGCCCTTTATCGCCCAATTATCAGCTTCACTTCCGCCGCTTGTGAAAAAGATTTCCTTTTCATCGGCACCGATTGCAGAAGCAACCTTACCGCGAGCTTCGGTAAGAGCCTTTCTCGCAGACTGCCCAGCTGATGTATATGTCGATGATGCGTTTCCGAAAGTTTCAGAAAAGTAGGGCAGCATAGCCGCTATAACGCTGTCTTTCATTTTTGTTGTGGCAGCATTGTCCAAGTATATCATAAAATGCTTCCTCTCTTTTTGATTCCACGCGTAAAAAACACGTCCACATTACAGTATATTACTATTTACACTAAAAATCAAGCAAGATTTTTCAATTTAGCGATTTTCTTCATCATTGTGCATCCACCAGATTACCTTGCCTATTATATGAAACTCATCCTTTTCCTTATCAAGTCTGATATCAGGATAAAGACCGCTTGTGTTATCTGCCTTGAGGACCACCTCATTCCCGTTCATATATACAAATCTGATAATGCTGTCCGTACCTTTGAAAACGCAGGCAACCTTGTCACCGTTTTTTACAGCATCTCCCATACGGATAATAACATTGTCACCGGGACAGATGTGAGAATCAATCATAGACATATCTTTCATTTTTATCCCCACGCACTCATGTCCGCGAAGTTCATCACGGTTGAGAAACATACTATCAACTACCAGCTCGGGCTGAAGAAACGGTTTGTCACAGCTTATATATTCCGCTATATGAACGATTTTAGAGCCGTCACCAACGCAGGGAGATACGGAATTTGTCAATTCCTCCACAGAAACGGAAAAAACCTTGCAAACCTTTTCAATAAATTTCATATCAGGTGCAGGAATATAGCCTGTTTCTATATTTTTTACAGTAGTTATTCCAACTCCTAAAACCTTGGCAAATCCCTCAGGACCAAGTCCTGAATTTTTCCTGATTTTTCTAAGATGCAGTCCTATCATACTCATAAAAACACCCCTTGTCGGAATATATCTATGAATATATTACCATATAAAAAATACTTTTTCAAGAAAGAAGCGCCATATTTATTCCCTCAGCAATTATATCTGAAATCTTCTCACTTATACTGTCAACATCATTAGGCGTCACTATCATATTTTGGTTTTTTCGGGAGATATTTTCCGAAAGTTCTTCTGCACTGTTTACTGATATGGCTTTTGTCATATCAGTAACAAGGGTCACCGCATCCACAACCATAGGCACACCTATTGCTATAACGGGGATTCCCATGGTTTTTTCGGTAAGCTCTTTTCTATTATTTCCCACTCCGCTTCCGGGACAAATTCCCGTATCGGAAAGCTGAACGGTTGTGCCTAGTCTGTCAATATTTCTTGCGGCAAGTGCGTCTACCGCAATAATCAGAGAGGGATTTGATTTTTCCTTGACCCCCTGCACAATTTCTCCCGTTTCAATACCTGTGATACCAAGCACCCCCGGAGCAATGGCACTTACGGGACGGATGCTGAAATCATAACCTGCTCCACCCTCTTTTGTGATGTGACGGGTTACTGTAACTTTACTGACAGTTTTCGGTCCAATAGAATCGGGGGTAATATATCTGTTTCCAAGTCCCACAACAAGGACAGATGACAAATTCATTGGTGACAGCAGTTTTTTAAGCTCATCTCCTACTGCTTTTGTTCCCCTGTCAAAAACATCATCATTTTCAAAAATGCTTCTGTCAATTTCAACTGTAACATAGTTTCCTCTGGGCTTACCTATTTTTTCTGCACCCTCGTCAGTTGTTATTTTCACATGGGTTACTGTTATTCCGTCGTTGTCATGGGCAAGGCTTTCCACACCCATAATTTCCTCAGCAAACATTTCCCTTAATTCAAGGGTAAGGTCAGTTCTTATCGGCATTTTTCTCATCCTCCTTTTTTTCGTCGTCCTCTGTCAAGTCAAGATATGCCTTGTGCAGAATGAGAAGTTCCATATTTTCGCCCAAAACACTATCGGAGGATAATGTGTCGCTTGTAAGCGGTGTATCTTTTTGCATTTTTATCAACCTTTCAATGATTTTTATTTATTATTTGTAAAACGGTTAAAAAAATGCAAAAAAGACCGCTTCAACGAAGCGGTCTTTTGAAATTTTAAACTTAGTTTGTGATAACCTGCTCTGTTTCCTTGTTGAAGAGGTGAATCTTCTCAGGATCAATAGCAATATTGATTGTTGTATTAATCTTAGCATCGCTGTCAGCCTTAACACGAGCAGTAAAGTTCATACCGTCAATTACAAGGTAGAGATATGTTTCAGCACCCATCATTTCAGTTACTTCAACAGCAGCACTTACCTTGCTGTCAGCATATTTTGCGAGAGAATCTGCATCATCATAGAGGTCTTCAGGACGGATACCCATAACAACTGTCTGACCAACATATGCTTCAGCCTTTGCAGCCTTTTCAGGTGCAAGCTCGATTGTGTTGGAACCGAACTTAACGCAGATTTTACCGTCTTCATTAGCGATAACTGCATCACAGAAGTTCATCTGGGGAGAACCAATGAAGCCTGCAACGAACATATTAACAGGATGGTTGTAAAGCTCGGAGGGAGAATCAACCTGCTGCATGATACCATCTTTCATAACAACAATTCTTGTACCCATTGTAAGAGCTTCTGTCTGGTCATGAGTAACGTAGATGAATGTTGTCTGAAGTCTCTGATGAAGCTTGGAAATCTCAGATCTCATCTGTACACGAAGCTTAGCATCGAGGTTGGAGAGAGGTTCGTCCATAAGGAATACCTTGGGTTCACGAACGATAGCACGACCAAGTGCTACACGCTGACGCTGACCACCGGAAAGAGCCTTGGGCTTTCTTTCAAGAAGATGTTCGATATCAAGGATACGAGCAGCTTCGTGAACTCTCTTATTAATTTCAGCCTTAGGAGTCTTTCTGAGCTTAAGACCGAATGCCATATTTTCAAATACTGTCATATGAGGATAAAGAGCGTAGTTCTGGAAAACCATTGCAATATCTCTGTCCTTGGGAGCTACGTCGTTCATAAGCTTATCGCCTATGTAAAGTTCACCTTCGCTGATTTCTTCCAGACCTGCAATCATTCTGAGGGTTGTAGACTTACCGCAACCGGAAGGACCAACAAGGATAACAAACTCCTTATCTGCGATATCCAGGCAGAAATCTGTAACGGCTGTAACGCCACCGGAATATCTTTTATAGATGTTTTTCAACTGTAAACTTGCCATTTTTAATGACCTCCTAAAAAAATTACACAACGTATCAATTTACATTGTCTATATTGTAACACATTATTTAGTATTTTCAAATACCTGCATTTCACAAATTTAGTGATTTTCTTTTGTAAACATTGCACAAGTATTTTGTTTCTTTTTCTGTAAGGACTCTGTAATCCCCTTTTTCGAGAGCTTCATCAAGGTAAAAATCGCCATATGCAATTCTTTTAAGATAAATAACTTCGTTTCCCACAGCCTTTGCCATACGCTTTATCTGATGAAACTTTCCCTCTGTTATTGTGAGGTTTATTTCGCTTTCGCTTATTCGTTCAGCTTTGGCGGGTTTTGTAATGCACTCGCCTATGTCCACACCTGTTTCAAGTGCTTTTATTTCCTTGTCAGTTATTGGTTTTTCCAGACTGAGAAAGTAAGTTTTTCCAACATTTTTATTTGGGGAAAGCATATTATGAGCAAGCTCTCCGTCATTTGTAAGAAGTAAAAATCCCTCGGTGTCAATATCCAGCCTTCCCACAGGAAAAAGCTGATAACGGCTGTAAGAGGGGTCAAGTATATCAAGCACCGTTTTTTGCTTTTTATCCTCGGTTGCGCTGACACATCCTTGGGGTTTATTGAGCATAATATACACAAATTCCCTGTACGATATTTCCTTGCCGTCAAGAAGAATATTGCTGTTTTCCGAAACCTGAAAAGCTATATCTTTGACAATATTGTTTTCCACTGAAACTCTGCCGTTTTTTATGGTTTTCCTTGACTCACTTCTCGTCATTGCCGCCCCATCGGACACGAATTTGTCAAGCCGCATACTATCCCCTCCTTTCTTATATAGTTTATCATATTTTTTCCCTTATTTCAATTACTCTTCGCTACTTTTTATAGGAATCATTATTCCATCCAAAGTAATACTTGAAATATCACCGCCGATTATCTTTCCGTCGGACACAATAATGTTAGCACGGGCGTTTTCCGACGGAATAAGATATGTGTATCTCTTGCACTTTTTTCCTTTGTACAATGAAAGGTCATAGCCTTTTTCTTTCAAAAGATTGTTATAGTTTTCCCATACGCTGTTAAATTTTAAAGGAATTTCAAACTCCACCACCTCATACGGTGTTTCAGAAACATCATCATAGCCCATTTGCCTGATTATTTCCGAAAAAACGGGTTGCGGTTTTTCCTGAGAAATTCTGAATACCAAAATAAATCCCAGCGAGATTATAAGAAGCAACAAATATTTTTTCATAAAAAAACACCCTTTCGGAATATTTCTATTCCAAAAGGGTATCTCTTATTACTCAGCAGAGAAAGGAAGAAGTGCAATCTGGCGAGCGCGCTTAATAGCAATTGTAAGCTGACGC
>JAZRFC010000042.1:0-17708 GCA_045661145.1 Clostridia bacterium
CAGCTCTGGTGGGGACACAGAATCCCTGCATTCTACTGTGATGCTTGCGGTGAAATGGTTGTAAGCAAGACTGACCTTGATACCTGTCCCAAGTGCGGCAGTGCTATGCGTCAGGAAGAGGATGTGCTTGATACATGGTTCTCCTCAGCACTCTGGCCTTTCTCAACACTTGGTTGGCCCGATGAAACCCCCGAGCTTAAATATTACTATCCCACAAGCACACTTGTTACAGGATATGACATTATCTTCTTCTGGGTTGCAAGAATGATTTTCAGCGGATGCGAGCATATGAAAAAGCCCCCGTTCCGTCACGTATTCATCCACGGTATTGTCCGCGACAGTCAGGGAAGAAAGATGAGTAAATCACTCGGAAACGGTATTGACCCCCTTGAGGTTATTGATAAGTACGGTGCGGACGCACTTCGTTTCACTCTTGCAACAGGTAATGCTCCCGGTAATGATATGCGTTTCTATTGGGAAAGAGTTGAGTCAAGCCGTAACTTTGCTAACAAAATCTGGAATGCGGCAAGATTCGTTCTTATGAATCTTGAGGTTGAGGAATGTACTCTTCCCAAAGCACCCCAGACCGAGGATAAGTGGATTATCTCCCGTTATAACAGCGTTGTTAAGTCCGTTACCGAAAATCTCGACAAGTTCGAGCTTGGCGTAGCACTCGGAAACCTCTATGACTTTATCTGGGATGAATTCTGCGATTGGTATATCGAGCTTGTAAAGCCCCGTCTTTACGGCGAAAATACAGAAAGCAAGCTTGATGCACAGAGAACTCTCTGCTATGTATTAAGCGGAATTTTAAAGCTTCTTCATCCCTTTATGCCTTTCATCACAGAAGAAATTTTCTGTGCACTTCCCACCGGTGAAGAAACAATAATGACATCACAGTGGCCTCTTTACACAGATTCCCTTTCTTTCCCCGAGGAAGAAAAGAAGATGGCAGTTATCTGCGATGCAATCAAGAGTGTTCGTAACCTGAGAACAGAAATGAATGTTCCTCCGTCAAGAAGAGCAAGCATGATTATCGTAACAGATAACAAGGAGCTTTTTGAAAGCGGTACCCTCTTCTACGAAAAGCTTGCAGGTGCCAAGGATGTTGTGGTAACAGACAATGAAGCAGGTGTTCCCGCGGGTAGCGTAAGCGTAATCGTTGAGGGTGCAAAGATATTTATGCCCATGGACGAGCTTATTGACACAGAAAAGGAAAAAGAACGTCTTACTAAGGAAAAAGAGCGTCTCCAGGCCGAAATTGACAGAGTTGAAAATAAGCTTTCCAATCAGGGCTTTGTTGCTAAAGCTCCTGCGAAGCTGATTGAAGAAGAAAAGGCAAAAGGTGTCAAATATAAGGAAATGTACGAAAAGGTACTTGAAGCACTTTCGAAACTTAACTAACAAGAAAGGATGCAGAAAATTCTGCATCCTTTTTTATTCAGTTCTTTTTATTGAAGATAGCCTGTACTTCTTCGTAGCTCTCCAATGTCCCGATATCATATCTCATTCCCGGCATTTTGAGTGCATATACATCCTCCATGTAACTGCACATAACAACGGCAGAGTTTTTCTGCCTGAAAAGCTTACAAAGGGCTTAAATGAAAAATCAAGAATATTATCCCCTGCAACAATCAAAAGAGGTTTGGGGAAATTTTCAGTAAGAGGATAAAGCCTTGTAGCGTATCCTGCCGCGAGTACTATACTTTTCATTTTTCATTCACCCTTTTATAGTTTTTATTATTACCTTAGCCGCCTTTTCAGCCGCTACCACTCTAAATCTTTCATAGCTCATTTCTTCACCGTTTGCACCGTCGGAAATAGTGCGAAGCACGCAGAAAGGAATCTTATTCACATAGCACACCTGTGCAATTGCCGCACCTTCCATTTCGCAGGCAACAGCATTAAACGTTTCGCTGATTTCTTTCTTTTTACTATTATCTGCAACAAAGCAGTCCCCTGATGCCACAATACCACGGACACATTTGCCCTCAACATTAGCAGTGATTTTTTCTGCAAGGGTACTGTCACAGGGGAATTCCACCACATTGATGCCCGAAATTAACCCACGGGGGTCACCGAAATATGTAGTGTCCATATCGTGCTGAACAAGTGCTGTTGCAACCACGGTATCGAGAATGTCGGTCTTGTCCGTAAGACCGCCCGCAACACCTGTATTTATAATCTTGTCTGCGCCGAATTTTACTATCATTGTCTGTGCACACATAGAAGCAAACACCTTGCCGATACCGCATACCGCTGTGACAACATCGTTTCCGTCAAGCCTTCCTTTTGTATACAGAGCACCGCTTACGGTAAATTCTTCTTTTTCGTCCATTACGGCATTGATATGCTCTATTTCTATGTCCATTGCGCCGATAATACCAATCATTTTTTACACCTCATATTTAAAGTCAGGAGTGTAGCTCTCCAGAATATCCAGATACTTTCTGCATTCTTCCTTTGCAAGGGTTATATCAAGATTTCTGTAGTTTCCGCATTCAATCTGTGATGCACCGAATACCTCGCCCTCATGGGAGAAAACCTTTTGCAAGGTTTCCTTGAGGACAGAAAGAACTTCGTCGTTATCACCGTTTCTTACAAGAAGATAAAATCCCGTCTGGCAACCCATGGGTCCAAAATATATTATATCCTGCCCGATTGACGAGCTTCTGATATATGTGGCAATCATATGCTCCACGCTGTGCATTGTGGCATTGTCCATGAAGTCCCCCATATTGGGTTTCCTTGTACGGAGGTCATATGTCACAATGTCCCCGTCTGTACGGGACACATATATTCCCGGATTCAGTTTATTGTGGTCTATTTTGAAGCTTTCTATTTTCTGCGGTTTCATAATTTTCCTCACTTTTGTCATTCTTGCGAAGTTTAGGGATAGGGAAAAGCGTTCAGAACGGACAAACTGAGCCAAGCGAAGCTTGGGCCACCCGAAGCTGTATGTGTATACAGCGAGAGGCGAAGTTTGTTCGTAATTCGTTGGCTTTCAAAACCGAAATCCGCTACACGGATTTCCACCTAAAACCATTTCTATAAATTTCTTGATTTTTTAGTTATAAAAAATTGCCAACGAATGGTCTGGACGGTTTTAATCTCCCTATATTTTAAAATCGAGGGGGTCAAACATCGTTGTGTCGAGGTTACGAACTCTTGGTACTCTGGGAGCAAAGGGATTAAATACATATTTCTTACAGATTCCGCTGAGTTTAAATTCACCCTTTGCATATTTGCAGGAATATTCCTCACCGTTTTTCACAAGGTTTTTACAATAACGACAACAGTCGGATTCTTTAATTTTTCTTTTGTTGAATATAGCCATATTTTCACTCCTGCATACCATTGTATGATACATCCGCCGCCTCGGGGTCCATATTGCAACGGAGTCTGTAAAAAGGCACGCTGCCTAAAAGCTTGTCCGTAAGAATAAGCATTTTTTCCATTTCACGCATATCCTCGGTACGCAAAGTCTGTGTCAGCACCGTTGAAATTGCCTCATGGGGGGCAATTTTTTTGATTTCGTTGGTTTCTCCCCGTTCCAGAACACACACAGCTTTGATAGGTGCAACTACATTGTGACCGTAGTTTTCTTTCCCTCTCCAGGGCGTTCCGCAGGCAAAAAATTTGCCCTTGCGCATACGAAGAATGGGCTTGTCACCGTTTACCACCAAAAATCTGTCGCCAAACTTTTCACGCCACAAATTTATGTGGGTGGTCTTTCCCGTACCGCTGACTGCCGTGAAAAGATACGCCTCTCCATCAACTGCAACTGCGGCACAATGCATTAGCATTGCATCGTAATCTAAAATCTTACGGCATATGATACGGTAGATTTCAAGACATTCCAGATATCCGTCGGAATAGTCGGGGTTTTTTTCTATTGATTTCTTCATTACCTTGTCAGGTACTTTCACGGTAAAGTGAGGTTTTCCCTCCGCTTCAAATCCGCGGCAGAAATCATTGAAATAGGGGTATTTATTTTTTACATCGATAATAAGTCCTGCAAGCTTAATAATCATAAGATTACCTCTTAGTTATCATTTTTAATTATATCCGCGTAGGTTTCCCTTTTTACACCAATACGGCTTTTTCCGTCTTTTAATATAACAATGGGGGGACGGGGAATTCGGTTGTAGTTAGATGCCATTGAGTAGTTATACGCACCTGTTGTAAGCACCGCGAGGATGTCACCTTTTTCACATTCCTGCAAATTTATATCCTCGGCAATAAGGTCACCGCTTTCACAACATTTTCCTGCTATTGTGCATTTGAAAGAAGCTTCTTTGTCTGCCTTGTTGGCAATAAGTGCGCTGTATAGGCTTCCGTAAAGAGCGTAACGGGGATTGTCACCCATACCTCCGTCAACTGCGACATAGCTCTTGTAACCTGTAATTGTCTTTACACTGCCCACACTGTAAAGGGTAAGTCCTGCATCGGCAACAATGCTTCTGCCCGGCCCCATAAGAATTCTGGGCATATTTACGTTTGCAGAGGCACATTTATTTTTTACATAAACGCTTATTTCCTTAATTGTGTTTTCAATATCAAGATGGGGGTCGGAGTCCACATATCTTACACCGAAGCCACCGCCGAGGTTGAGAGTTTTTGCCTCGTAGCCAAGCTCCTTTTTAACAAGAGCAATGAAATCTATCATAATCTCCGCACTCTGGCAGAAGGTTTCTCCGTCAAAAACCTGAGAGCCTACGTGCGCGTGAAAGCCCTCCAGAGAAATATTGGGGAGGGAAAGGGCAAATTCCACCATTTTTATAGCCTGCCCCGTTTCAATGGCAGTACCGAATTTGGAATCTACCTGACCTGTCTTTACCGCTTCGTAGGTGTGGGTGTCAATTCCGGGGGTAAGACGCATAATAATTTTCTGGGTAATATTCTTTTCCCCTGCAATACGGCTGATTGCAAGGAGCTCCTCACGGCAGTCTGCCATAAAGAAGCCTACACCACAGTCCATTGCAAAAGCGATTTCGTCATCTGTCTTGTTGTTTCCGTGGAAATACACTCTTTCCATAGGAAAGCCTGCTTCCTTTGCGGTGTATATTTCTCCGCCCGAAACCACATCAACGGACATATCCTCGTCTTTTACAATTCTGTATATCTCCTTGAAGCTGAGTGCCTTGCTGGCGTAGAGTGCCTGCGCATCTTCACCAAAATATCTCTTCATTGAATTTATATATGCACGGCACTTCTCACGAATACGCTCCTCGTCAAGAACGTAGAGAGGGGTCTTGTATTCTTTCGCAAGCTCTACCGTGTCAACACCTGCAAACGCAAGATGACCTTTTTCATTAATACTCAAATTTGTGTGTAACATTTATATCAAGTCCTTTCGCCAAAGCGGTACACTACCGCTATTATATTATTTTATACTTTTTTCACGAAAAAGGCAATAAGAATTTTTGAATTGAAGCAGAAAAACCTGCCTGTCCAAAAAAAATAAAAATTTTATAAAAAAATGTTGACAACGATAGAATCCTATGTTATTATAATATGCGTGTCACGGGTTGTGACAAACTAAATACAAGCTGGTGTAGCTCAATTGGCAGAGCAGCTGATTTGTAATCAGCAGGTTGCGGGTTCGAGTCCCATCACCAGCTCCAGGGAGAGTTCCCGAGCGGCCAAAGGGGGCAGACTGTAAATCTGTTGTCACTGACTTCGATGGTTCGAATCCATCCTCTCCCACCAACAAAAAAGCATCGTCGATAGACGGTGCTTTTTTGTTGGTGCTGAAAACGGAGGATTCGAACGAGCGGTAGTGAATGACAGTCCGGTGGACTGTCAGAGCCGCGAGATGGCTTTTCCGCAGAAAAGCGAATCCATCCTGTAATTGAAATTTTCTGTTTTTTGTGATATTATATTAATAGAATAAATGTTCAAAACAACAAAAAACGCAAATTATGTTGTTCATTTTACTCTTAATTTGATTTATACTCAAAGTGTAAATTAAATTAGGAGGATTCATTATGAACACGGACAAAATTTTAGCAGAAGCAATCGCAAAGGACTATGCACCAAAGGATAGCTCAAAGATAGTTGCCCTTAAAAAGCTTGATAAGAAGGCGAAACTGCCGGCAACAATTTTTACTTACACATTTGGTATTATCTCATCACTCATTCTTGGTACAGGTATGAGTCTTGCAATGCAGGCAATCGGCAGCGGTGTTATATCAATGGTTGCAGGAATTATTATAGGTATTATAGGATTTATTCTTTGCGGGATTAATTATCCTATTTACAAAAGGATGCTTGAAAAAGGCAAAGCAAAATATGCTTATGAGATTGTTGAACTTGCTCGCGAAATCAGCGAGGAAAAATAAATATTTAAAGGAGGGGTAGCTTTGAATAAATCCGAAAGCAAATATTTTAATACTGCAAAAAAGATGGACAAAGCACTTATATCTCTTCTTGAAGAAAAATCTTTTGAGTATATAACAGTTAGTGAAATATGTAAAAAGGCAAGTGTTAATCGTTCTACATTCTATCTTCATTATGAAAATACGGTTGATTTGCTTAATGAAACAGCAAGGTTTCTGATTGATGATTTTATATCGTATTTTAATGTTGATACAAAAAATGTAATAAATAAGTTTAAAGAAGCATCTCTTACTGAATTAAATTTCATATCAGACGAATATTTGCATCCGTATTTGTCCTACATTAAAGAAAATAAGCGTGTATTTACGACAGTTTTGTCACATGCAGATTCGTTTGGCTTTAATGAGGTATTTCAAAGGCTTTATGAAAACATATTCAATCCGATTTTAGAAAGATTTGATTACCCTCTTGCTGACAGAAAGTATGTTATGATGTTTTACCTTAACGGAATAACCGCTGTGGTGACAGAGTGGTTAAAAGACGGCTGTGAAAAGTCCATTGGTGAAGTATCTCAAATTATTTACGAATGTATATTCGGACTACAAAAAAATGCAGTTCAATAAAATTGAACTGCATTTTTTTGTTATCTTCTCATTCTTTTTTTCTTTTTCAGCCTTTTCTTTATTGATGATGTCAGCATAAATACCGCCACAAGAGCAAGAAAAACCATCATTACATAGGAAAATGCTGTGATGTTATTACTCTTGACCTTGGTCCACATTTCGAGAACTGCTTCGTTTCTGTCCCCGAAATCCTCCATTATACCGCAACGTGCAACCTCGTCGGTAGAGGGGTACTGCGTGGTAAGCTGTCTGCCGAATGTATTTGTACGGATGATTGCCTTTCCGTCGGTGTATTTGTCCTCGGACAAAGTTCCGTTGAAGAAATAAGAAAGGTCGTACTCGTACTCGCCGTCCTCTTCCTCGTAATTTTCGCATACAAGGTCAAAGATTTCATCACCTGCAATAGCGCTGGTATATCCGATATAATCCATATTCATAACGGCTATTTCCGGTCTGCACAAAAAGTCAACAAAGTCCTGAGCAAGCTCAACATTTGCTCCTTTCGGCATAACCCATCCGTCGAAATATATGGTACTACCCTCGTTGGGAATTACAAACTCAAGCTCTTTTCCGTCTTCTTCCTCAGCAAGGTCCATTGCGTAAACAGCATCACCACTCCATGCAAGGTTTGCGCTGATTTTCCCTGATACGATGTCGGTTTTTCCCGAGTCCACCTCAAAGCCGTAGATGTTCTTTTTCATATCGGAAAGGGCAATTTCCACATTTTTTATGTTTTCCACTGAGGTGTCGTTTGCCGCAACGTTTACAATTTTCTGCAATTCCTCGGCTGGAATTTCACCCTTTTTATACTTTTCATTTGCTTCACGCAATTCGTCACGGTGAGCATATAGCGAGCCTATAACATAGGCATCACGGGAAACGTCCTTACAAGTCATTCTGTTTCTGTAATCGGTATTCCAGAAGAAATCCCATGTGGAAATATCTTCTCTCAAAACTGCTTCGGGATTGTAGAGAAATCCTACTGTGCCCCACATATATGCTACCGAATATTCTGTCCAGCCGTTTTTCTCAAATAATTCCGAAATATACGGAGAAACATTTTTCGTATAGTTTGGCATAGCGGATATATCAAATTTCTCAATGGCGATATTTTCGTCATCACCTTTTTCCGTTGCAGAAATCATTTTCTGAATGACATAGTCCGACGGACATACAAGGTCATAATCGGAACGCCCTGTACGAAGGGTGTTTAACATTGTTTCGTTTGTTTCAAAGGTATCGTACTGTACACGCACCTTTTTTCCTGTGCGGCTCAGATAATCCTTTTCCCACAGCTCCATAACGGAATCTGAAATTTTCGCACCGTCGTCGTCTTTTCCTTCGTCAATATAGTCCTGCCAATTATAAACTTTCAGCACCGTTTCTTCCGCAAAGGACAAGGGTGCGTAGGAAAAGCACAATATAAGGCACAATATTAATGCACTAAATCTTTTCATTTTTCTTTTTCTCCCCGGAACTGTTAATATTCACAATAATAAGTATCACAAGTGCTATCAATGTGATAATCGTGGTAAGCGCACGAAGCGACGGCGGAAGTGTACCTTTTTTGCTGGTAACACCGTACACATAGGTGCTGAGTGTCTGAAAAGCCGTATCCCTCGTGAATGCGGTAATAATATAATCGTCAAGGCTAAGAGTGATTGACAGAATAAAACCGGACACAATTCCCGGCATTATCTGTGGAATGATAATTGTCCTGAGTGCCTTTTTGGGAGTTGCACCCAAATCAAGAGCCGCCTCGTAAATATTGGGGTCCATCTGCATAAGCTTGGGACGTACCGCCAATATAACAAAGGGGATAGTCAGCACTACGTGACCGATAAGAAGTGTGATAAAGTTAAATGTCACACCTGCCATAACAAAAAGAATGGTAAGGGAGAGTGCCGTGACAATTTCCGCATTTATAACAGGTATATTGCTGATTCCCTCCATTATCGCCTTGCTTCTCTTTCCGCTGTAAAAAATGCCTATTGCACCCATTGTTCCTAAGATTGTAGAAACCACAGCAGAGGAAATTGCAACAAGGAATGTGTTGCCAAATGCCTGCATAATTTCCGCATCCTTGAAAAGAGCCTCGTACAGATGCAAACTGAAGCCGTCCCACTTGCCGATAATTTTCGTATTGGTAAAGCTGAACACAATCAGAAGCAATAGCGGTGCATACATAACCAAAAGCAGGATATACACATAGAACTTGCTGAGAAATTCTGTAAAAGAAAGCTTTTTCTTCATTACCACAGACCTCCTCTCACATCACTTTCGCCCTCAGAATCAGCACAGAGTGCGCCAAATGCCATAATTATAAGCATTATGAGAGCCACAAGGCTACCCAAATTCCACAAGCCCTGGTCGAAATAAAGCTGAATACTGTTACCAATGAGAGAAATTTTTCTTTCACCCATAACGTCACTTATTACAAAGCTGCTCATAGTGGGCATAAACACCATTGTTGCCGCAGATGCAATACCCGGCATAGTCATAGGAAGCACCGTTTTGAAGAAGGTCTGCACCTTATTTGCACCAAGGTCGTAGGATGCCTCGATAAGGCTTAAATCCATTTTTGTCATAGTAGTATAAAGGGGCAGAATTACAAATGGCAGGTAGTTATACACCATACCAATCATTGTTGCAAAATAAGGATGCTCGCCACCTGAAATACCCATTGCAAAGAGAAGGTCTCTCGTTGCGGCGGTACGAAGCACGAAGTTTATCCACATGGGCATTACAAAAAGAAGTACAGTTGCCTTGCCGAAGCCCATTTCCTTTTTCGCCAATATGTATGCGGCAGGATAGCCCAAAAGGAGGCAGAGTGCCGTATTCGCCATACCTATAAATATACTGAACATCAATGTGTTTATATTGTGTCCCCCTGAGAAAAATGTGCGGAAATTATCAAAAGTAAACCTTCCCTGAGCGTCTGTAAATGCGTACATTACAATAAGGAAAAGGGGAATCACAACAAAAAGAATCATAAAGACAGCATAAGGCAGGGCGAGAATCTTTCTGGAAAAAATATTATTTTTTCGCATACTTCTTCGCCTCTCCTTTCAACGTAAGCTTTATGTCCTGAGGTCGCACATTAAGTCCCACAAGGTCGTTTTCATCGTATGTATATTCTGTATCAAGAACGAAATCCTCGTCCTCGGGAGTACGAATTGTAAGCTGATAATGGTCACCCTTATATATGATGGAAACAATTTCCCCCTTTACGATACCTGCTTCCTCATCATCGAGGATTTCAACGTCCGTGAGTCCAATCTCTGCACGGACATCCGCATCGGTAAAGTCGTAACGGGTACCGTCAGGACCTACAACATAGCCCTCGCTGTCAACGATTGAGCCTTGTACAAGGGTAGTAATGTCACATTCAAAAGGACATTCGGAAATAACAACACGGTTTTCCTTGTCAATATAGGCATCGTCGTAAATATTGGCAGTAAGCTCCTTTTTCATAATGTGAATACCGTCAGGCTCAATATCAAAGCCGTAGGTTTCATCCACATTCAAATCTCTTGTATCAACTATTACAAGCTCATTTCTGCCGACCATCATAATATATTCGTAATGAATACCCTTGAAAATTTTGCTGACAATCTTACCCTTTGCCATACCGCTCGATACATCGGTAATATGAACGTCCTCGGGACGGATTACCACGTCAACCTTTTCATTCTTCGGAAATTCGTCAACACAATCGAATACGTGATTTATAAATCTGACTTTTTTATCGCCCGTTACCGTGCCGCTGTAAATGTTGCTTTCCCCGATGAAGTTTGCAACAAAGGCATTGTTAGGCTCGTTATAAATATCCTCGGGAGTGCCAATTTGCTGAATCATACCGTCTTTCATAACCACAATCGTGTCGGAAAGGGTAAGCGCCTCCTCCTGGTCGTGAGTTACATATATAAAAGTAATGCCCAGCTTCTTGTGCATTTCCTTAAGTTCAAGCTGCATATCCTTTCTCATCTTCAGGTCAAGAGCGCCCAAAGGCTCGTCAAGGAGAAGAATCTCCGGCTCGTTTACAATGGCACGGGCAATGGCAATTCTCTGCTGCTGACCGCCCGAAAGGGTGGATATATCACGGTTTTCATACTCTTCAAGGTCAACTATTTTAAGAGCTTTTCTGACTTTTTTGTCAATTTCCTCTTTGGTGAGCTTTCTCAATTTTTCCCCATCGGGAATTTTCTTCAGCTTTAAGCCGAATGCTATGTTATCATAAACATCCATATGTGGGAAAAGAGCATACTTCTGGAAAACTGTATTTACGGGGCGTTTGTACGGCGGAAGCAGGGAAATATCCTCACCGTTTAAAAGAATTTGACCGCCCGTAGGAAGCTCAAATCCTGCAATCATTCTGAGGGTAGTGGTCTTTCCGCAACCGCTGGGTCCCAAAAAGGTTACAAATTCCCCTTTTTTGACATTGAGATTGAAGTCCTCCACAGCATATGTCTGTCCGAAATGCTTGGAAACATTTTTTAGTTCGATGATTAAATTGTTGTTTGCCATATGTAACACCTCTGTCAGAAAAATAAAAAACACAAGCTGCAATTACTTAGCTTGTGTTAATAGTCAAAAAAGTCAGTTCCCCCAAAGGATAACAATATTGGACATACAGAGTCACTACTCTTATTGACCATTTCACAAGTTAGCGTAATTACGCATTTCGGTTATAAAGTAACCAACTTATAAAACTGAGCTTTTAACTCAATCAATAATAAGGCGGCAAGCCGCCAATCGGCAGTGGACCCGGCTGTCCGTATGGCCTCAACTCCCAGGAGAGTGGTCCTTAATATTTGCTTTGAAGACTCCGACGCAATCTGCATCTGTCTCAAGATTTTCAAAAGAAAATCACCTGCTTTTATATTATAATACCAAGTTAGGGGGAAAATCAAGAGTTTTTCGCATACTTTTCGCAAAAAAGCATTTTTTATTGCAAAATTTTTTCTTATAAGAAAGAGCTTTCTTAACTATTTCCTCAAAGATAAGTGTGTTTCAAAAACCATAGTTTGTGAGTATCATAAACAGAAAAATTTAAAATACAAAAAGCGTATAGCGCACTAAAACTCTATAAGCTACTTCCTAAAAAATAGTCAATAGAATATACTAATAATACTTAATCTATGCTATTTGCTTGGAGGATTATATGGAAAAGAAAGCTTTAGGTAAAAAATTACGCGAAGCAAGAAACAGCAAAAAATATACACGTGAAGTTCTTGCAGAAAAAGCAAATATAGGAGTTATGTATCTTGGAGAAATTGAAAGAGGGGTAAAAATGCCCAGTTTGAAAGTTTTTATCAGGTTAGTGGAAGCACTTGAAGTATCTTCAGACTATATTCTCCGAAATGAACTATCTTCAGGGAAAGAGTATATTTTTGATGAAATGACACGAAAACTTGAGAATTTGACTCCCCAACAACGAAAGACTGCGACAAGTATTTTAGATGCATATATCGATAATTTATCATAAGAGCTGTAAATTCAGCTCTTTTTTTCTATTTAGCATATATTTCGACAAAAATCGTCATTCCCTTGTGTTATAATAAGCATATAGCATATCTCAATGCTAATAGCTAATGAAAGGAAGAAAGAAAAATGCCAATAGGAGTAGAAAAAAGATTAGACGAATTAGGAAGAGTTGTAATTCCAAAAGAACTTAGAGAGTTTTATCATCTTAATGAAGAAGTAACATTGGTTGAAACAGAAAAAGGGATTTTAATAACAAATCCTCAGTATGTAATGGTTAAAGTTGAGGAAAAACAACATAAGAATGTCGGGTTTTGAGAAATTCTTTGTTGACTGACGTAAAAATCGCTCGTATCAATTTCCTTTGCTGACGAGCGATTTTTAGTCCGCAAGGAAATAAGTTTTCCTTTTAGGACGGCGGCACAAAAACAAATAATTTCGAGAAACAAAAAAGCTTTTCTTGTTAAGAAAATGTTTTTAATTTTCTACGCCCCTGCGAGGGCGTTTCAAGGGGTTATGGGGTCATAGGGGTCCTAAGGGGGAAATCGCAATCCCCCTGCTCCCCTATAAAAGCTTTTTGGCTCCCAAAAGTACAACGTCCCCTGCGACTCCGCAGATTGGCTTGCACTTCTGCAAAAAGTTTGAATTTTTTTGCAACCAAAAAGGGAATCCGAACATTTGGATTCCCTTTGATGTGTTTAAAAAGTTTTTTTAGCAAACGCCGTATGCAAGCATAGCTTCCATAACTTTCTTGAAGCCTGCAATGTTAGCACCTGCAACAAGGTCATAGCCAAGGCCGTATTCTTCTGCAGCATCAGCGCTAACCTTGTGGATGTTTGTCATGATGCCCTTAAGCTTTTCGTCAACTTCTTCTGCACTCCAACTGTAACGCATAGAGTTCTGAGCCATTTCAAGAGCAGATACAGCAACGCCGCCTGCGTTAACAGCCTTGGAAGGTCCTACGATAAGACCGCTGTCCTTGAGAAGTGCAACTGCTTCATTTGTTGTGGGCATATTAGCAACTTCGATATAGTATTTTGTACCGTTAGCAATAATCTTCTTAGCTTCTTCAATACCGATTTCGTTCTGTGTAGCACAGGGCATGCAGATATCTGCCTTAACACCCCAGGGCTTCTCGCCTGCAAAGAACTGACAACCGAACTTTTCAGCATAATCCTGAGCACGGTCACGGCCGGAAGCTCTCATTTCAAGCATATAGTCAATCTTTTCCTGAGTTGTTACGCCGTCGGGATCATATACATAGCCGTCGGGACCGGAAATTGTGATAACCTTACCACCTAACTGTGCAACCTTTGCAGCAACACCCCATGCAACGTTACCGAAACCGGAGATTGCAACTGTCTTGCCTTCAATTGTTTCGCCGAAATGCTTAAGCACTTCGCAAGCGTAGTATGTAGCACCGTAGCCTGTTGCTTCGGGACGGATGAGAGAACCGCCGTAAGAAAGGCCCTTACCTGTAAGAACGCCGTTTTCCCAGCATCCCTTAATTCTCTTGTACTGACCGTAAAGGTAACCGATTTCTCTTGCACCTACGCCGATATCACCTGCAGGAACGTCAACATCGGGACCGATATGACGGTAAAGCTCTGTCATAAAGCTCTGGCAGAAACGCATGATTTCGCCGTCAGACTTACCTCTGGGGTCGAAATCGCTACCGCCCTTACCACCGCCGATGGGAAGACCTGTAAGGCTGTTTTTGAATGTCTGCTCGAAAGCAAGGAACTTCATAATAGAAAGGTTAACGGAAGGATGGAAACGAAGACCGCCCTTGTAGGGTCCGATTGCACCGTTGAACTGCACACGGAAACCGCGGTTAACCTGAACAGTACCGTTGTCATCTACCCACGGAACACGGAAGATAATCTGTCTTTCAGGCTCAACAAGTCTTTCGAAAAGGCCTGTCTTTGCAAGCTCGGGACGCTTTTCAACAACGTACTCGAGAGATTCAAGTACTTCTGTAACGGTCTGGATAAATTCAGGCTCGTTAGCATCTTTCTTCTTAACGCTTTCCAAAACGCTGAGTAAGTATTCGTTTTTCATAATAAAAAACCTCCAATTTTACAAAATTCTACATTAGGGATATTATAACACCGTGAAAAAATGATGTCAACATATTTTTATTTACAAAACCCATTGTAAATTCACGATTTTTGATTTTTTACTTGATTTCAACCACGGTCACACCTGCTTCACCCTCACCATAGCGTCCCGGTCGGAAGCTTCTTGCGTGGGGATGGTGGCGGAGCATATCGGTAATGGCACTGCGAAGTGCCCCCGTGCCCTTGCCGTGGATAATAGTAACTGTTTCAAAATGCGAAAGTGCTGCATCGTCAAGGTATTTATCAACAAGAAGCAGTGCATCATCAACGGTTTCTCCGCGGAGGTCAAGCTCCATCTTCACATCACTGTACATACGGCTTTCGTTTGAAATATATGCGTGGGCTTCTTTCTTCTTTTTCTCTTCCTTGGCAGGAGCAAGGGCATTTACATTAGTTTTTATTTTTAGAATACCCACCTGCACTGTAAGGTCTCCCTTTTTGTCGGGGAGAGTAAGAACATTGCCCGTGGAATTCATAGTAGTAACCTCTACCACCTGCCCAAGAGTGATTTTCTTGGGGTCAAGACGTTTTTTGGACTTATTTTTAAATACATCCTCACTTAGCTTGCCCTCGGCTCTGTCAAGCCCTTTCTTAAGTTCCCGTCTGCCCTCCTCAATAGCGGCACGGTTATTGCTTGCCGATTCTTCAAAGAGCTTCTGCATCTTTTTAACAATTTCGTCGGCTTCCTTTTTTGCCTGCTCGTATATCTTTTTCGCATCTCGGCGGGCATCGTTGAGAAGCTTTTCCCTCTGTGCCTTGATACGGCTTCTTTCCTTTTCAGCCTCCTGCTTATGGGCAATGGACTGTGCCTTTGCCTCGGATGCGGCATCAAGTTCCTCCTGTGCCTTTGTACGGTGCTCTTCAAGGGATGTAATTACATCCTCAAAGCGGGTGTTTTCCCCGTCGATAAGTTCTTTTGCACGATCAATAACATCATCGGATAGACCCAGCCTTTTTGAAATTGCAAAAGCATTACTCTTTCCGGGAACCCCGATAAGAAGCTTATACGTGGGACGAAGTGAAGCCACGTCAAACTCACAAGCTGCATTTTCAACACGGTCGGTGGAAAGTGCGTACAGCTTGATTTCACTGTAATGAGTGGTTGCGGCAACCTTTGCGCCAAGGCTTCTTGCCCTTTCCAGAATAGCAATGGCAAGTGCCGCACCCTCCGTCGGGTCAGTTCCCGAGCAAAGCTCGTCAAAAAGAATAAGGGAGTTATAGTTTGCCTTATCAAGAATTTTTATGATGTTTGTCATATGCGCTGAAAAGGTGCTGAGAGATTGTTCAATTGACTGCTCGTCACCAATATCGGCAAAAACACTGTCAAATACGGAAATCTGACTTCCGCTTCCTGCGGGAATTGCAAGTCCTGACTGTGCCATCAGGGTAAAAAGCCCCAGAGTTTTAAGTGAAACAGTCTTACCGCCCGTGTTTGGACCTGATATTACCAAGGTATCAAAGTCTTTTCCCAGATATATGTCTGTGGGAACGACTTTTTTGGGGTCAATTAATGGGTGTCTGCCCTTTTTTATATTAATAATTCCGTCGTGATTAAGCTCCGGTATGGAAGCATTCATCTTTCGTGAAAGCTTTCCCTTGGCAAATGCGAAGTCAAGGTCGATGATAATCTTGTAATTTGTTGATACATCATCTGCATATTCACTTACAAGGGAAGAAAGCTCCATAAGGATTCTTTCAATCTCGTCCTTTTCCTGAGAGTGAAGCTCACGGAGTTTGTTGTTTATTTCCACTGCCGCCATAGGCTCAACGAAAAGAGTAGCACCGCTGGCGGAGCTATCGTGTACAACACCGGGGACTTGACCCTTATGCTCACTCTTGACAGGGATAACGTATCTGTCACCGCGCATTGATACAATCGGCTCCTGCAGGAGATTTGCGTAGGAGGGGGAGTGTACCATATCATTTAAAACGTCGCGGATTTTGGAATGAAGAGAACGCATCTTTCTGCGGATTGCAAGAAGTTCCGAAGAGGCATCATCAGCCATTTCCTCATCGCTTAATATTGCGGAAAAAATAGCATTTTCCAGTTTTTTATTTTCTGTAAGTGTGGAAAACAGATTGTTTAAAGTCGGGAAAAGCTCGTTGTAGCCGTCCTCTTCAAAATAGCGGATAAGCCCTCTTGCCATTCTTAGCGTATGGGCAACAGAAAGAAGCTCACTCATAGAAAGTGTACCGCCTGAGGCACTCCTTTTCGCTGCACCCAGGACATTTCTGACAGGACTAATAGGCGGAGTGCCTTTCTTTATAATAAGACTCTCTGCCTCGTTTGTGCAGGAAAGAAGCTCTCTTGCCTCGTAGATATTTTCCACAGGCAACAATGCGCCGCAACGCTCACGCGTCTGGGCGCATACTGCCTGTTCTTTAAGCATTTCGCGTATTGAATTGAATTCAAGAACTCTTAATGTGCGGTCATCCATTGGGTATCAGTCCTTTTGATAAAAGGTATTTTGTCGAAAATTTGTTTTTGATTGCAGAAGTGCAAGCCATTCTGCGGAGTCGCAGAGGACGTTGTACTTTTGGGAGCCAAAAGTACCAAAAACGCGGGGGTTCCGATTCCCCCGCACCCCTGAAACGGCCTCGCAGGGGCGTGAAAAAGGAAATACTCTTTCTTAATAACAAAATCAGTTTTGTTTCTCGAAATTATTTGTTTTTGTGCCGCCGTCCTAAAAGGAAAACTTATTTCCTTGCGGACTAAAAATCGCTCGTCAGCAAAGGAAGTTGATACGAGCGATTTTTACGCCAGTCAACAAAGAATTTCTCAAAACCCGACTTTTCTGCCCAAGCACTAAACTACGGTTTTTGCAAATATTCTGTCGGCTACCGTGAAATTGCGAGCATTATTTTCCTCTGCAGGCGAGCAATTTCAGGCGAACAGGCAACTGAGTGTTGCCTTAAAGCCGGCGGTTCAAAGGCAGAGAATTTGCAAAAACGAAAACAATACAGTAAAAGAAAACCACGCCCAAGAAACATTACGCCCCTGCGAGGCCGTTTGGGGTCCGGGGAATCGGAACCCCGGAACTTTTCGTTCTTTTGGTTACAAAAGAACATATGCCTCCTCGCTTCCGAGGAAATAGCTTGCGATTCCGCATATAACAGAAAACCACCCACGGGAATATCC
>JAZRFC010000043.1:0-9053 GCA_045661145.1 Clostridia bacterium
GTATTTTTACAACAACGAAAGAATTCAACTAAAAACAAAACTGACTCCGTATGAATTACGAAGTCAGTATGTTGCTTAAAACTTAATATCGTTTGCCATAGTAGCTCTTTTTGTACTGTCTGCACAAAATGGAGCAATTCAGTTACTCCGTTCAGCTTTTATCTTTATGTCAACAACCGGAAAAATTATAGAATAAATGCAAAAAAACAGTTCACTTTTTCCAGAAAATGTGGTACAATGTATTCTGTATAAATTTGTACATTATTAATGAGAGGAAAAACTATGCAGGAAAATATCAGAAACTTTTGTATAATTGCACATATAGACCATGGTAAGAGTACCCTTGCGGACAGACTTCTGGAGCTTACAGGAAGTATTGAAAGCCGTGAGATGTCTGAGCAACTGCTTGATAATATGGACCTTGAGAAAGAGAGAGGTATCACTATCAAGGCACGTGCTGTAAGGCTTAATTATAAGGCGGAAGATGGAAAGGATTATATCCTCAATCTTATAGATACTCCCGGTCATGTTGACTTTAACTATGAGGTCTCCCGTTCTCTTGCGGCGTGTGAGGGAGCACTTTTGGTTGTTGATGCATCACAGGGTATTGAGGCGCAGACTCTTGCGAACACATACCTTGCACTTGACCATAACCTTGAAATTCTCCCTGTAATAAATAAAATTGACCTTCCGTCAGCACGTCCTGATGATATTGTTAAGGAAATTGAGGACATTATTGGTATTCCTGCGGAGGATGCTCCAAGGGTAAGTGCAAAAAACGGAATCAACATAGAAGAAATCCCTGAATATATTGTAAAGAATATTCCTGCACCCAAGGGTGATGAAACAGCACCTCCCCGTGCACTCATATTCGACTCTTACTACGACTCATACAAGGGTGTAATTGTATATGTCCGTGTGATGGAGGGCGAGATAAAACCCGGTATGCGTATCCGCTTTATGGCAACGGGCGGTGAATTTGATGTCGTTGAAACGGGCTACCTTAACCCCAAGGGTGTTATGCCTGCAAAATGTATAAAAGCAGGTGAGGTTGGCTATATTGCCGCAAGCATCAAGACAGTTCGGGATACTCAGGTTGGCGATACTGTAACCGATGCAAATAATCCTGCTTCCGAGCCTCTTGCGGGCTACCGTAGTGTAAATCCCATGGTTTACTGTCGTATTTATCCTGCTGACGGTGCAAAGTACGGTGACCTTCGTGATGCCCTTGAAAAGCTTCAGTTAAACGATGCTTCTCTTGCCTTTGAGGCTGAAACAAGTGCGGCTCTGGGCTTTGGTTGCCGTTGTGGGTTTCTGGGACTTCTTCATATGGAAATAATTCAGGAGAGATTAGAAAGAGAGTTTAATCTTGACCTTGTAACAACTGCACCCAGCGTTGTTTACAGAGTTATAAAAACCACAGGCGAAGAGCTTTTTGTGTCCAACCCCACAAATCTTCCTGCTCCTGCGGAAATTGACTATATGGAAGAGCCTTTTGTAAATGCTCACATCTATGTGCCGCAGGAATTTGTAGGTGCGATTATGGAGCTTTGTCAGGACAGACGCGGAAACTATGTGGGAATGACATACCTTGATTCTGACCGTGCTGACCTTCACTATAAGCTTCCCCTTAATGAAATAATTTACGATTTCTTCGATGCAATTAAAAGCCGCAGCCGTGGTTATGCATCATTTGACTATGAAATGGATGAGTATATCAAGAGTGACCTTGTGAAGCTCGACATTCTCCTAAACGGAGATGTAGTGGATGCACTCAGCTTTATCGTTCATTCTACAAAGAGCTACGCACGCGGCAGAAAAATTGCCGAAAAGCTTAAGGAAACCATTCCTCGTCAGCTTTTTGAAGTTCCCATTCAGGCAGCAATCGGCGGTAAGGTAATCGCCCGTGAAACCGTAAAGGCTATGCGTAAAGACGTACTTGCCAAGTGTTATGGCGGTGACATTACCCGTAAGAAAAAGCTTCTTGAAAAACAGAAGGAAGGTAAAAAGAGAATGCGGCAGGTTGGTAGCGTAGAGCTTCCTCAGGAGGCGTTTATGTCCGTTCTCAAGTTTGATTGATATGATTTATATTCACATTCCGTTCTGCATCAGAAAATGCCTTTACTGTGACTTTTATTCGGTGACGGACAAGTCACTTTTCAGGGCATATACCGATGCACTCATAAAGGAAATTGAAAGTATAAAGGGAACAGAAACCGACACCGTTTATATTGGTGGCGGTACTCCCACGGCAATCGGCGATTACCTTTTGGAAATTGTTGATGCCATAAATGAACACCTGATTTTGTCTGAAAACTGTGAATTTACAGTTGAGGCAAATCCGGGAACGGTTAACGGAGATATTTTGAAAAGGCTTTTTCAAAAAGGAGTTAATCGCATTAGCCTCGGTGCTCAGTCCTTTAATGACTGTGAGCTACGGGCGTTGGGAAGAATCCACAATTCAAAAGAGATTTTTGAAAGCGTAGAGGCTATTAAGGAAGCGGGTTTTAAAAATTTCAGTATAGATTTGATGCTTGCAACCCCTAAGCAGACAATAGAGAGTCTTTCATGTTCTCTTGACTGTATTGAAAAAATAAACCCAACACACGTTTCCGCGTATTCGCTTATAGTGGAGGAGGGGACCCCTTTTTACGATATGGAACTTCAGCTTCCCGATGAAGATACTGAGAGACAGATGTATTATTTGGCAGAGGAACGTCTTAAGTCTATGGGACTTTCAAGGTACGAAATTTCAAACTTTGCCAAAGAGGGTTTTGAAAGCAGGCACAACAGCGGTTATTGGCTGGATAAAGAGTACATCGGACTTGGCGCAGGTGCTCATTCCTACTGTGACGGGGCACGCTACTCAAATGCCTCGGATATACACAAATATATCAAGGGTGACGGCAGGAAGGAGGACTACGCTCCCATCTCCGAAAAAGAGCGCAAGCTTGAACTTTTTATGTTAGGACTCAGAATGACAAATGGTGTAGAATACAATGGCGAATTTCCTGAAAGGGTAAACCCCCTTTTGGAAAAAGGTTTGCTTGAAAAAAGAAACGGCAGACTCCGTCTTACCAAACGCGGAACAGATTGCGCCAATCTTGTGTTTATGGAGTTTTTGGATGATTAGTATAAGAGATTACGCCCTGTACCTTATTGAATTTAAAGACAGAACGGAAAAAGAACTCCGTGATAAATTCAAGGGAAAGGGCTATGAAGAAAACGATATAGAAGACGAAATTGAATTTTTAAAAAACTACGGATATATTAACGACACTCGGTATGCGAAGCATTATACCCACGATGCAATTAACATAAAAAAGTGGGGAAAAATGAGAATCCGTACTGAACTTATGAGAAAGGGAATTGACAGGGAAACCATCGACAATACTATCGAAGATGCATTTTTCGAGGTAGAGGATGACCTTGTGCTTACACAGATGCAATCGCGGTTTAAAAATTCTGATTTCAGTAATATAAAAGAACGGACAAGGATATTTAATTTCTTTATGCGCCGTGGCTTTTCTCCCGACGAAATAAAGGGTGCAATGAATAAAATGTGTTCATTTAATGATATAATTTGCGAGGATTGAAGGTGACAATGTGGCAATAAAAATCGGATTCGTATCCCTCGGATGTAATAAAAACCTTTGCGATACAGAAAACATGATGGGAATTCTTTTTGAGGACGGTTTTATGATAACTCCTGACCCCGAAGAAGCGGATGTCATCATTGTAAATACCTGTGGCTTTATTGAAAGTGCACAGCAGGAGTCCATAGATACAATACTTGAAATGGCAAGCTATAAGGAGAAAAACTGTAAACTTCTTGTAGTGTGTGGATGTCTTGCACAGCGTTTTTATAAAGAAATATTGGCCGAATTGCCCGAAATTGATGTTATTGTCGGCACTACGGCATTTGATGAAATTACCGAGGCTGTTAAAGACGGACTTTCGGGGAAAAAAGCGTCATATATTTACGATATAGACAAGAATGTTTCCGAGGATTTGCCAAGAGTCAGAACAACACCTCATTATACAGCCTATCTTAAAATTGCAGAGGGTTGTGATAACAGATGTACATATTGTGCCATTCCTTATATCCGCGGAAAGTACCGAAGCAGGAGCGAGGAAGCAATACTCTCCGAAGCACAGGCTCTTGCAGATGATGGTGTAAAGGAAATTATCGTAGTGGCTCAGGACACAACCCGTTACGGAATTGATTTGTACGGGGAAAAGAGAATTTCATCTCTGCTCCGTAATCTTTGCAAAATTGATGGAATAGAATGGGTGAGAATACATTATTCATACCCTGAAGAGCTTGATGACGAGCTTATACAGACGATTAAAAACGAAGATAAAATAGTAAAATATCTTGATATTCCCGTTCAGCACGGCTCAAGCAGTGTTCTTAAAAGGATGGGAAGAAAAACAACCCGTGAAAAGATTGAAACCTTAATAGAAAAGCTCAGGAGAGAAATTCCCGATATAACCCTGCGCACAAGCATCATTGCAGGCTTCCCCGGTGAAACGGAGGAAGAATTTTCAGAACTTTGCGAGTTCCTCCATAAGGTGCGGTTTGACCGTGTAGGTGTATTTGCCTACTCATGTGAGGATGGGACACCTGCGGCGAGGATGAAAGACCAGCTGCCAACAGAGGTCAAAGAGGCCCGTCGTGATAGGGTGATGGAGCTTTGTCAGAAAATTTCTCTTTCGCGAAATGAATCAATGATTGGAAAAACCCTTACAGTTATGACCGAGGGCTTTGAAGATAACCTGTATTACGGAAGAAGCGGTGGGGAAAGCATCGAGATAGACCCGAAAATCTATTTTGGTGCTCACAGAGAGCTTTCTCTGGGAGATTTTGTGGATGTAGTGATAAAATCCGCCGACAACTATGACCTTTACGGTGAAGAAATTGAAAGGACGGTTTGATTATGAATTTACCTAACAAACTTACAATGTCAAGACTTATTTTAGTGCCTGTTTTTATAGCTGTTATGCTTATGGGGTACTATCTGCCTGCACTTGCAATTTTCTGTGTAGCGGCAATTACAGATTTCTTTGACGGTTATCTTGCAAGGAAGCATAATCTTGTTTCATCATTCGGGAAAATTATGGACCCGCTTGCCGATAAGCTTCTTGTTTTCAGCGCACTTGTGTGCTTTATTCAGATGGATGTAGTGTCTGTATGGGCACCTATTATAATTATTGCAAGAGAATTTTTTGTCACAAGTATGCGTGTTGTAGCAGTTTCCAAGGGCAAGGTTATTGCAGCATCCTGGTGGGGTAAGATAAAAACAAATGTTCAGCTTTTTGCCCTTATCGGTGCAATGCTTCTTCTGGGTCTTGGAAATATAGTCCCTTACGAGAAAGAAATTGCGGCAATACTTATCTGGATTTCAGCTCTCTTTACAATTGCGAGCTGGATTGCCTATATTTTTGAAAACATTACCGTATTCAAGGACGAGAAATAAGGGGGAACTGCATATGCAGTACAGCAGAGTCACTGCCCTTATAAGTAAAGAGGCAATAAGACATAACTTTGTAAATATTAAAAAGCTTGTTCCCGATGGTGTAAAGATAATGCCCGTAATCAAGGCTGACGGATACGGTCACGGTGCGGATGTCTTTGCAGATATTCTGGAAGATGTATCAGATTATTTTGCAGTTGCTATTATAGAGGAGGCTGTCGAGCTTCGGAAACACGGGGTGAAAATCCCGATAATGCTGCTTGGATATACCAATCCAATATATTTTGAAACGGCAATAGAAAATGATATAACCGTTACAATCCTCACTTTGGAAGATGCACAAAAGATGTCCGATGTAGCTAAGAAAATGGGGAAAACCGCAAGGATTCATATTCCCGTTGATACGGGGATGTCGCGAATAGGCTTCACACCTGATGAAAAGGGTGCAGATGATGTATCAAAAATAGCATCTCTTGATAATATCTTGCTTGAGGGTGTATTTACGCACTTTGCAACATCTGATGAAGCAGACAAGGAATTTACCATTCTTCAGGCAGAGAGATTTGGAGAATTTAAAGAGCTTCTTTCTCTGCACGGAGTAAAGCCTTTAATTTTTCACTGTGCAAACAGCGGTGCAATTATGCAGTATAACGAATTTTCCTTTGATATGGTACGTGCAGGGATAATCCTTTACGGACTTTATCCATCAGATGAGGTGGACAAATCGGTTCTTGACCTTGTCCCCGTAATGGAACTTCGTTCCCATATAGCTTTTGTAAAAACAATCAAAAAGGGTGACACAGTAAGCTACGGAAGAACCTTTACTGCAGAAAAGGATATGAAAATTGCAACAATTCCTGTAGGCTATGCAGACGGCTATCCCAGACTTTTGTCGAACAAGGGCAGGGTTATCATAAACGGCAATTATGCACCCATAACGGGAAGAGTATGTATGGACCAATTTATGGTTGATGTCAGCCACATTGAAAATGTTAAGGCAGGGGATGAAGTTGTCCTTATTGGTCAGCAGAACGGACTGCGTGTAAGTGCCGATGAAATTGCGAAACTGACAGGGACAATCAACTACGAGGTTGCGTGTAATATAAGCAAGCGTGTACCGAGGGAAGTGGTATAATGAAAGCAAAAACAGTATTTGTATGTAAAGAATGTGGAAATGAATCTGCAAAATGGATGGGAAAGTGTCCCGGTTGCGGTACTTGGAATTCTATGATAGAAGAGGTTATCGAAAAAACCTCGGAAGCCAAAATACGCAAAAAGGTTTCGCCCGTTTTAATTAAAGATGTTTCCACTGATGAGGGCGAACGCCACAGTGCAGGAAGCAGCGAGCTTGACAGAGTCCTTGGCGGAGGAATTGTAAAGGGTTCTCTTGTCCTTTGTGGTGGTGAACCTGGAATTGGTAAATCCACACTCCTGCTTCAGGTTGCAAAATATGCCTCGGGCAGCGGAAAAGTCCTCTATGTATCGGGCGAGGAATCCGATAAGCAGATAAAGCTCCGTGCAGAAAGACTTGGCGCAGTGTCGGACAATCTTTATGTACTTAACGAAACAGATCTTGAATCAATACTTTCGGCAATAGAGGTTATGAAGCCATCTCTTATAATTGCCGATTCAATACAGACACTCTATTCAAGTAATCTTACCTCCGCCCCCGGCAGTGTAGGGCAGGTAAGAGAGTGTACCCTGAAATTTATGGAGCTTGCAAAAAGTACGGGAACAACAATATTTATTGTTGGCCACGTTACAAAGGAGGGCTCAATTGCAGGACCGAGAGTGCTTGAGCATATGGTGGACTCTGTGCTTTATTTTGAGGGCGAAAGACACCAGAGCTACCGAATAGTCCGTGCAGTAAAAAATCGTTTCGGCTCTACCAATGAAATAGGCGTTTTTGAAATGACCGACAAGGGACTAAAGGATGTGCCAAATCCCTCACTGATGCTTCTCTCGGGAAGACCTGTGGATGCCCCAGGTTCAGCAATAGTGTGCTCCGTTGAGGGAACAAGACCCATCCTTGCGGAAATTCAGGCACTTGTGTCAAAAAGCAGTTTTGCAATGCCCAGACGAATGGCAACGGGCGTTGATTTTAACAGAGTGTCCCTTATCATGACTGTTCTTGAAAAGAGAATGGGACTTTGTCTTGGTGACCAGGATGCATATGTAAATGTCACGGGCGGAATCAAGCTTGATGAGTCTGCAACAGACCTTGCAATAGCTTGTGCAATTGCATCAAGCTTCCGCAATCAGCCGCTTCCGTCAGATATGGCATTCTTTGGAGAGATAGGACTGACGGGTGAAATCCGTACAGTAACTCAGGCGGCAAGGCGTATTGCAGAAATTCAAAAAATGGGATTCAAACGCTGTATGCTTCCATTTGACTGTCTCGGTAGCCTTGACAAGTGTGAGGGAATAGAGCTTCTTGCAGTGCGTTCCCTTTCTGATGCACTTTCATATATCAAGGAGTAATTTTATGAGTAAAACAGTGTTTATAACGGGAGGCTCCCGCGGAATAGGTGCGGCAATCGCTAAGGTTTTTCACCAAAATGGATACAATGTTGCTATAAATTACAACCGTAGCGAAGAAGATGCACTTGCACTTTCTAATTCGCTTTCGGGAAGCCTTCTTTTAAAAGGTGATGTTTCAAAAGAAGACGATGTAAAGGAAATGATAGAAAAAACCGTTTCTCATTTCGGCAGCATCGATATTCTTGTGAATAATGCAGGAATATCCGTGGTAAATCTTGTTACCGATACAACTCTTGAGGAGTGGGAAAGGCTTTTCTCAATCAACGTTACGGGAACTTTCCTTGCAAGTAAATATGCCGCAAAGGAAATGATAAAAAACCACAGCGGTAAAATTATAAATATAAGCTCCATATGGGGAGTAAGCGGTGCCTCGATGGAAAGCTGTTACAGTGCATCAAAGGGTGCCGTGATAGCCTTTACAAAGGCATTGGCAAAGGAGCTTGGTCCATCGGGAATAACAATAAATTGTATTGCTCCAGGTTTTATTAATACCGATATGAACTGTGATGTAACAGAAGAGGATAGAGTGGCTTTCTGTGAGGAAACACCGCTGGGCAGAATCGGAACGCCCGAAGAGGTTGCAAAAGCAGTTCTCTTTCTTGCTTCTGACAGCGCAAGCTTCATAACAGGGCAGGTAATAGGTGTTGATGGTGGCATAATTATCTAAAAAAAGACTTTAATAATCACAAATATAGTCCTTCTTCATATACTGTTAATAGGCAATGCCTACCAAGTATATAAGGAGGACTTTTTATGGAAGAAAAACTTACCGGTTCCTTTGGTTGTAAGGAAAAGGTTTGTATACAGACAGATAAAATCTACGATTCCTGCAGAAGCAAGGAATGTATAGAATGTATGAGAGTGTACTTAACTGAAACAGGTCAGGAAATAGTCGACCGTGCGGTCGATGTAAAATGCAGAAAATCTGAAGTTATCTGGGTGTTCAGCGATGTGGAAAAAATGCCATTTAACCGCGGTTATTATACTGTTGACCTCACTTTCTTTTTCCGTGTTTCTCTCGATGTTTATACCGGA
>JAZRFC010000044.1:0-21419 GCA_045661145.1 Clostridia bacterium
CTATTTTTCAATACAAGTATCTCTTCTTCATACATTAACATGTGTCTATAGTTTCTTGACATAAAAATACCTCCTATGGTTTTTTCATTATACCATAGGAGGCTCTTTTTTTCTATTGTCCGTTTTTACTGGACTTGTTCACTTATTTTTACACGCTCTTTGCTTATTTAGAATTTATGCTTTCTGCATACCGCACTGCATCCATAGCATCCTTTGCATATTTATCTGCACCGATGGAATCAGCATATTCCTGAGTCAGCACTGCACCGCCTACCATAACCTTGCAGGAGGGAGCTTCTTTACGAAGAAGCTTTATTGTTTCCTCCATAGCAGGAACGGTAGTTGTCATAAGTGCGCTGAGTCCAACAAGGGGGGCATCAAGCTCCTTTGCCTTTTTAACAATTTCCTCGGGGGGAACATCTTTTCCCAGGTCGGTTACGCTAAAACCATAGTTTTCAAGGAGAAGCTTCACTATGTTTTTACCTATATCGTGAATATCACCTTTAACAGTTGCAATAACGACTTTGCATTTGGCTGTGGCATTGGAAGTCGGCATTGCTTTTTTTATTTCCTCAAAAGCACCCTTTGCCGCCTCAGCACTCATAAGAAGCTGGGGAAGATATACCGTTTTATTTTCAAATCCCGTACCTACCGTGTTAAGCGCAGGAATAATTTCCTCCTGAACGATGGTGAGGGGAGGGGTAACAGAAAGAAGCTCTTTTGTGATTTCTGCCGCCTTGTCACGAAGTCCCTTGATAACGGCCTTTTTAAGCTCCGTGCCCTGCTCGGTTTCAGCCTCCGTCTTAGGGGTTGATACAGTTGTAGAGACCTCAGTTAATGTATCACAGAATGCAATATATTCTCCGCAGTTTTCGTCAAGTCCCCAAAGTGCACAGAACGAATAATATGCTTTCATCATTTCAGCGGAATAGGGATTCATTATTGCCGCAGAAAGACCATTATCCATAGCTAATGCAAAGAAAGTGCTGTTAATTGTATCTCTGTGGGGTAGCCCAAATGATACGTTTGACACACCGAGAGATGTGTGTACACCCAATTTGTGTTTTATCATATTTACAGCTTTCAGCGTTTCTTTTGCCGCCTTAGGCTCCGCGCTGATTGTCAGTGTCAGCGGGTCAAATATGATGTCCTTTTTCCCAATTCCGTATCTTTTTGCTTCTGCAAGTATTTTTTCAGCAATCTGAAAACGTTCCTCTGCAGTATCGGGAATTCCGTTTTCATCAAGTGTCAGGGCAACCACAAGCCCTCCATACTTTTTTACAAGGGGGAATATCTTGTCCATACTTTCTTTCTTGCCGTTTACGGAATTTATCATTGCCTTGCCGTTATAAACACGAAGAGCCTTTTCCATTGCAACTGCATCGGAGGAGTCAATCTGCAGTGGCAGATTTATAATAGCCTGCAGTTCAAAAACAGCCTTAGTAAGCATCTCGGATTCATCAATTTCGGGAAGTCCAACGTTGACATCAAGGATATGCACACCCTTTTCCTGCTGAGAAAGTCCCTCGTTTAATATATAGTCAATATCATTATTCTTAAGTGCTTCCTTAAACCTCTTTTTCCCCGTGGGATTGATTCTTTCGCCTATAAGGATGGGCACATTCATAAATTCTACCGTATGTGTGTATGAAGATACACAGGTAATGTTTTTCTCCTCAATCGGTAAAGGTGTAATTTTATTGGATTTTTCAACAAGCTCTTTAATATATTCGGGTGTAGTACCGCAACAACCTCCTGCAATACGGATTCCTTTTTTCATAAGGGATGCAACATCCTCGGCAAATTCATCGGGGAGAACATCATACACCGTCTGTCCGTTTAATGATTTGGGAAGTCCTGCATTGGGCTTTAAAATAACGGGAACAGATGCCTTTTCAAGGTATTCATCGCACACTTTCATAAGTGCTTTCGGACCGAGGGAACAGTTTACACCGATTGCATCTGCACCCATACCCTCAAGCAACGAGACCATTGCAGAGGGTGTTGCACCCGTCATAAGCTTGCCGTCTTCACCGTATGCGTTTGAAACAAACACGGGAAGGTCGCAGTTTTCCTTAGCGGCAAGAAGTGCTGCCTTTGTTTCGTAGCTGTCGTTCATTGTTTCAATCACGACAAGCTGAGCGCCGTATTTCACGCCAAGCTTGACAGTTTCAGCAAACATAGAAACCGCATCCTCAAACTTAAAATCACCGTAAGGCGCAAGCATTCTTCCGCTTGGACCAATATCAAGAGCAATCCACTTTGGCTGTGAAGATGTGGATTCCTCCTTTGCTCTTTTTGCATTTTCAACTGCCGCTTTTATTATTTCCTCAAGCTCGCTAAGGGAAAACTTAAGTGAATTTGCACCAAATGTGTTGGTATTAACCACATTGCTTCCTGCATCAAAGTATTCACGATGAATTTTCGTAATTACTTCAGGGCGGGTGATATTCCACCTTTCGGGCATTTCACCGGGAAGGAGCCCCTCTTTCTGCAGAAGTGTTCCCATTCCTCCGTCAAGATACAGAAAATTGTCTTTTATATAATCTTTAATGTTCATAATGTTCTCCTGTACATACAGTCAGTTTTATTACAATCCTTGCAGTTGTGATTTAGCTCCTCGCAATTGCTGTCAGTTATGCCGATAATTGCCGTAACCGACTTTGTCGGTGTCATCAGCATACTTTCATTGAGAGTAAGACCTATCCTCTTGCTCGGCTCTAAAACCCTGAAAAAGTCTTTCTGTGCTTCTAGCCTGAAGTCGCCATACCCGGGGCTGAACCGTGGGGCTGTGTGACCGTATTGCCTTTTTACAAACCTTGTAAATTCGTTACACAGACTTTCTATCCTTTCAGCACCGATTGCCTGAAAGATAAGTGCTCTTGAGGGAGAAATTCTCCCGTATCGGGAAATCAGCCTGTCAATTTCAATTCCCACCGTTGCACCGAATAGTATAATATTTTTGCAATCTGCAAGATTTTTTGCAAGATTTTCACTTTCGGTTTTCATAAAGGAAAGGTCGACAGAATTTTCCCTTACCGATACGGGGAAATGTCCGTAGCATACCTTATAGGAAAGCTTGCTTTTTACTTCTTCAATACAACTTTCAATAAGCTCAGATATTTCGGGTGTATTTTCCTTTGTACCTGCATAGCGAAGTATTTCCTTTTTATCAAAGGGCGGGGCATCAAATGTCTTTGTAAATATCGTATTCATAATCAACCTAAAATATCTGAAAGATTATTTTGTATTTTTTCTGCGACATCAGGCTTGTTCATCGAGTAAACATGCACATTGGTTATTCCGTTTGCAAAAAGGTCTATTATCTGGTCTGTTGCATAGGCAATTCCTGCCTGCTTCATAGCATCGGGGGATGAACCGAATTTGTCTACAATACTCTTGAACCTCTGCGGAACAAAGGACCCCGAAAGCTTTACTGCACGCTCAACCTGATTGGCATTTGTAATAGGCATAATTCCGGGAATCACGGGCACGGTAATTCCTGCCTCGCGGATTTTGTAGAGAAAATTATACAGAAGATTGTTGTCAAAAAACATCTGTGTGGTAAGGAAGCTAAGCCCTGCATCAACTTTTTCTTTAAGGTACTTTATATCCTCTTTCTGATTTAGACTTTCGGGATGAATTTCGGGATAACAAGCACCCCCGATACAGAAATTTGCACCGCTCTCCTTTATGTCACGGATAAGGTCAATGGCATACCTGTAATCCCATCTGCTACGGTCAAGTCCCTCCATTTCAGGGACAAGGTCTCCGCGGAGTGCCATAACATTTTCAATCCCTGCTTCCTGCATCTGGGCTATTTTTTTACGGACGGTTTCCTTTGTCGATGAAACACAGGTAAGGTGGGCGAGAGTGGGTACATTATATCTCTGCTTTATATTCTTTGCTATTTCAAGCGTATATTTGCTTGTTCCTCCGCCTGCACCGTAGGTAACGCTCATAAACGAGGGTCTGAGCTTTGCAATTTCCTCGGTTGCCGTCTTTACGCTGTCAAAAGCCATATCGGTTTTTGGCGGAAACACCTCAAAGGAAAGAGAAAGTTTGCTTGAAAAGATTTCTGAAAGTTTCATTAGTATCATCCCTTATGATATGTAATAAAATTATTCTATCACAAAAAAATCTATCAATCAACACAGATACAGACAGTTTTTATAAAAAAACCTCTTTATTTATATTGTTAAAACTATTTTTCTGTTGTATAATAAAACTAATTTTGAAACGGAGATAGATAAAATGTCAGGAAGACTTGCAAAAGATTTTACAAAAGGAAATATAGCAAAACAGCTTCTGTGGTTTACACTACCCTTTATGGCATCAAATGCCCTGCAGGTGCTTTATAGTACCATCGATATGATTATTGTCGGGAAATATGTAGGCACGGATGGGCTTTCAGCCGTTTCGCAAAGCAGTCAGCTTATAAACTTTGCAGCAATGGTCTGCCTTGGCTTTTCCAACGCAGGTCAGGTCCTTGTTTCTCAGGCAATCGGCTCGGGAAAAAGAGAAAAATTAAGCAGTATCATAGGTACGCTTTTTGGCCTTCTTATGATTATTGCCCTTATATTCACGGGTGTATTTATCTTCTTCAAGAATGTTATTTTAACTGCAATTAATATGCCGAAAGAATCCTATGATATGGCGGTGCATTACCTTATTATCTGCGGTGGGGGAATGGTTTTTACAGCAGGATATAATATGGTATCGGCTGTTCTTCGGGGAATGGGTGATTCCAAAAGACCGCTGCTTTTTATTGTAATTGCATCCATGGTAAACCTTGTCCTTGACTATCTTTTTACGGGGTTTATGGGTTTTGGCGTGGCAGGTGCGGCATGGGCAACCATAATCGGTCAGGCAGTATCATTCATATTCTCAATATATTACCTTTATAAAAACAAACAAGAGTTTGGCTTTAATTTTAAAAAAGAAAGCTTCAGGATAAAAAAGAATTATGTAAAAATGATTGTAGGTCTTGGTACACCTATGGCAATCCAATCGGGATTTATCAATATTTCAATGCTGTTTGTAAATTCCCTCATCAACGAAGTCGGTGTTGTAGCATCGGCAACATTTGGTGTAGGTGTTCGAATAGATGACATTGTAAACAAAATCTGTATGGGAATTCAGTATGCCGCAATTCCTATGATAAGCCAGAATATCGGTGCAGGAAAAGGTGACAGAGCGAAAAAGGTTGTTTATTATGCGTGGTTGTATTCAGGTATATTGACAGTGTTCTTTATAGGTTTGTATATAGGCTTTGGAGAATGGTTGTTTAAAATTTTCTCTGATGACCCCCTTGTTCACGGGATGTCAAAGACATTTATAAGTGCAATACTCTGGATGTTCCCTGCTTTTGCAGTTATGCGCGGAAGCGGTGCATTTATTCAGGGAATAGGGCATTCAAAACTCAGTATGGTGCTTGCACTCCTTGACGGTGTACTTTTAAGAATCGGTCTTAGTTATCTTTTCGGTATAGTTTTCCATTGGGGATTTTTTGGATTTGTTCTGGGGTATGCACTTGCGCCCTACGGTTTTGCAATCCCAAGTATGATTTACTTCCTTTCAGGCAAGTGGAAAAAGCGTCATACTCTGGCAGAAAGATTATAAGAGGTTACAGATGAAACGAAATGAGTTTTTTAACGGAATAAAAGATGGAATACCTATCTGTTTAGGATATTTCTCTGTGTCAATGGCCTTTGGTATTGCCGCAGTCAAGGGTGGGATTCCGTCGTGGGCAGCAATTCTCACATCACTTACCAATGTGACAAGTGCAGGTCAGTTTGCAGGGGTAAATATAATCCTTGCCTTAGGTAGTTTTTTTGAGCTTGCAATAACAACATTGATTATCAATATGCGTTATTTTCTTATGTCGCTTTCCGTTTCACAGAAAGTAGATTCTTCAATGAACCTGTGGCAGAGGTTTTTGGTGTCGTTCGGAATTACAGACGAAATTTTTGCCGTTTCAATGCGCCATACAAGACCCCTTACGGCAGTTTATATGGCAGGCCTTATTATGACTCCCGTGCTTGGCTGGACAATGGGAACGGCGGCAGGGGCAATAGCAACGACCGTTATGCCCGAGGCACTTTCTTCCGCAATGGGAATAGCTCTTTACGGAATGTTTATTGCAATTGTTCTCCCTCCTGCAAGGGAGAATAAAAATGTATTTATTGCAGTATTGATGGCAGTTTGTACAAGTCTTTTGTTTTACCATGCACCTTTACTTAAAAGTATTTCGGGCGGATGGACTATTATAATAATTACTCTTCTGGTAAGCAGTTTATGTGCAACACTTTTCCCGATAAAAACCGAGGAAGGGGGAGAAGTATGATGAACACCTCATATATCCTCTCTGCAATAGGTGTAATGGCGGCTGTCACATATCTCATCCGTCTTATTCCAATGGTGGTTTTCCGTAAGAAAATAAAAAACAGATGGATTCAGTCATTTTTGTATTATGTACCCTATGTAGTTCTTTCGGCAATGACTGTCCCTGCAGTTTTTTCAAGTACAGGCTCGGTTTATTCTGCCGCGGCAGGCTTTGTTGTTGCTGTGATATTGGCATACCTTAAACGGGGACTTCTGACCGTTGCCGTAGGTTCGGCACTCACAGCCTTTATTATGCAGATAGCAGGATTGTAATATGAAAAAATGACACAAATTGGGGACTCTCCCTGGTTTGTGTCATTTTTCTTAAAAACTAATCTTGAAATAGTCCGTAATCCTTTTTTTACGGGGAACGGTACTCTTTTCCTTTTCAAGCTTGTCAATCATTTCCTGAACACATTTTGCATAAATAGCCGCACCTTTTTCGTTGGGATGAATTGAATATGAGCTTACAATAACGGGAAAAAGCTCCTCACTCTGCTTAAACATTACGGGGTTAATATAGGGGTCATTGGAATATGCTTCGTGCCCGTCAAATGCTTCTTCGACAGACACAAAATAAATCTGCATTCCGTCTTCTTTGCACGAATTTACAACAGATTTAATTTCATCATTGAATTTTGATATGGACTTATTAAGTAAAGTTGCTGTTTCTTTTGTGAAAAGGATGCTTTTGCCATCCTTATCCAGCAGTTTTGGATATCCTGCCACTATTATTTTTGCCTGAGAACCGGCAATTTGGGATATATCGGTATACGCTTTCCTTAATTTGTCACGGGTGCCTCCTTCACGGAAGAATTCTTCCCAGACCATAGTAAGTCTTATATCCAACACTTCAGGATTCAGGGTTGCCGCTACGGAATCTGTTACAAGGTTTTGGAAATCGGCATCATTTCCTCCTATTGTTATGGTAACATAGTCTGCTTTTTTTTCGCCTAATTTCTTGAAAATATCCAGCTGTGGAGGGATTTCCTGATACCCTATCTGCCCCGAAACATGGTAGTCCTTCCTGAAGCTTTTGGTCAGGTGCTCCGTCGTAGCACCTGCAGTAGCAACAAAGTACCAATTTGTGTTTCGGTTTTCGCTCATTTTACCGCTTACTCCGGGAAGAGTAAGCTGTCCGGGCCAGCATTTTTTTGAGCGGTGGGAAAGCCAATCATGATTATTTACTTTGTTTTCCAGCGTGTCATCCTGCCCGTAGAAAGGCGGAATTCCCTCTCCTGATGAAAATGAATCTCCCAAGGATACAATTACCGTGCTTTTTTCATGTGAAAAAGCGTTTGTGCTGAATAATGCAAAAATCTCAGTAAAAAATATAAAACACAGTAATAGACATATTAACTTGAATTTGTTGTTTTGCTCATAAATTGTGTTCATAGTATTATTATATCGTCAAATTGCAATTTTATAACAAAGTAAATTTACAGTTAAAAAGTCGGTTGATTTTTATTTCAAAATCAACCGACTTTGTTGGTGCGCCCGAAGAGACTTGAACTCACACGGTTTCCCGCCAGAACCTAATGGTTATGTAGCATATGTGAAAGAATTATATTTCTATACAAGCAATTGATATTGGTGATAAAATATGCTATTATGTAAATGATAGGACATTTTCTGTCCATCTGCTGATGTATAATGGTTTGTGAGGTGATATAAATGAAATTAGATAATGCAAAAACTTTTCGATTGCTAAATCTTTATGAAAGGCTTAATCGAGGAGAAACTGTAAACAAAAAAGACTTTGCAAATGCATTTGGAATCAGTGAAAAATCTGTTCAAAGAGATATTGATGACTTAAGAGTTTATCTTGCAGAATGTTATGAAAATGGAGATGACATAACTGTTGAATACAGCTATGTTAAAAACGGATATTATCTTGTAAAAAAAGATAAGGAATTCCTCACAAACGAAGAGATACTCGGAATATCAAAGATATTACTTGAGAGCAGGGCATACAACAGAGATGAACTTGAAGGACTTATAGACAAGCTTCTTATTCAAGCAACCCCATCCGCCAGAATGAACATCAAGGAAATGATACTTAATGAAAAATTCCATTACATCCCCTTGAAACATAATAAACCGTTGTTAAATGCTATTTGGGAATTAAGCGAGTGCATATACAACAAGAATATAATCACATTTGATTATGAAAGACAGGATCATAAAATAACACATCGAACAGTCAAACCGTTGTCAATAATGTTTTCAGAATATTATTTTTATCTGATAGCCTGGTTTGCCGATGATTCGAAAGATTATCCTGCGGTATTTCGTGTTGATAGAATATCAAATGTAAAATGCGATGGTAAAAAATTCAATATACCTTATTCTGAACGATTTGAAGAAGGTGAATTCCGTAAGCGTGTACAGTTTATGTATTCAGGACCGCTTAAAACAATACGATTTGAGTTTTCAGGACCTTCCCTTGAAGCGATACTTGATAGAATACAAACCGCTGAAATTACCGAACAGGATGATGATAAAACAACCATTAAAGCAGAGTGCTACGGTGATGGTGTTCTGATGTGGTTGAGAACGCAAGGTGATAATGTGAAAATTTTATAAAATATTTTTAGGTTGGACAATAACTGACCACACCCCTTTCGTATAATGGAGTTACCAAATACGAAAGGGGTTTATTTTATGCCAAAAATAAAATTGGAGTACGAAGAAAAAAGATTTTTGATGCAATCATTAGTTAAACTTGCAGCCGAAATGACAAAAGAACAAAGCAAACCAGATATAAATGAAGCGGAAGATGAATTCTTCTGCACAGTGCTTGATCCATTTGATTGTCGGATTAAACCAAGTCGTTTGGTTATGCCTTCTTTGTCGGTTCAAAAGGTTGACCTAAAGCAATGTCTTACGGAACATATTGATTACAATGAGTATCCGGATGAAATGGAACACCCAAAGGAGATAATGGAGATATGCTTGGAGTTTGCATATTTGTATTACTATGAAAGGAACCCATGCGATAGAGAAGAGTTCTTTGATAGTTTATGCGGTGTGTTCGACTTATTCCCAGTAAAAAGAAGAGATTACAAAGAAGCACTTGAAAAGATAACGATGCAGGTCGAAAAACATGGCATAGAATCGTTGATCAAAAAATATAAAACTGTTGTTGACGAAAAGGAGATGGCTGAAGGGTATTTCATAATAAATATTCCTGAAATTCATATCCCTGCATACAAAATCGAAGTTGATATGTCTGACAAGGATACGCTATCTAATTGGGAAAAGATTCAAGGACACTTGGAGACGCTGACTGACTTTATAGAAAACCCTAAAGACAATGTGACATGCGAAGAAATATCTAAGCCAATTGATGAATTGATTCATAATGTATATTCGCAATTGATGGATGCCGAAGAAAAGTACACAGAACTCAAAGACCAAGAAGATGAAGACTAAACATAAAGGAGAAAAAGAAATGAGGAAAAGAATAGTAAGTTTTATAATCGTATTAACTATGGCATTAACAGCAATTATACCAATGAACGCAATGGCATCAGGAATAAAAGTTACACTTAATGGCGAACAAATATATTTTGATCAGCCTCCTGTTATTAGAAATGGCAGAACTCTTGTTCCGGTGAGAGCAATATTCGAGGCAATGGGATGCACTGTTCTTTGGGATGGAGCAAATCAAATAGTAAATGTAGCAACTGAGTTTGGTATGATGACATTAGGCATTGGCAGTAATTATATCAGCTACAGAAATGAAAATGAGGACCGTTCAATTTTTACCGATGTTCCACCACAGATAATCAATATGAGGACATTAGTTCCCGTGCGAGCTATTGCAGAATGTACAGGATATAAGGTCGATTGGGATGATTCAACTCAAACGGTAGTTATAACAGGGGAAATGAAGGGCTTAACGATTTCGGATACAGATATTCCTGGATACTATGCAGGAACACAAACACCTGATTTTGGTGTGTGTTTTAATATCGCATGTGTCAAAGAGGAAAACGGTGCGTACACATACAACGGAGTAACAGGAAAACAGGTAATCGAGTATATAGAAACATATTTAGCAAGCGCAGGATTCTTAATCGATACAGAAAATGAGATATTTGGTATGTTTATCTTTACTCTTTCAAACAATAAAACACAGGAAAATGTCAGAGTGAGTTACACAAAGGGCGACAAAACTTTGTTTGTAACTTTAAGGAATGGTTGATCATGAAAACATTAACTACAATTTTTACAACTATATCTGTTCTAACATGGTGGCATATCCCTGTTGTAGCAATGATATTTTCTCTCATTAATACCCTTATTCTTATTTGGATAAAATTCTCTGAAACACATTATAAAGTTGTATTCGCAATTACAGTATTAATAGTTTGCTTGTCAGTTTGGAATTGGGATTTGCATATTGGCGTGGATATGATTGAAAAATACATGGAAATAATAAAAATAAGGTATTAATGAGAGAAAACTCTAAATGTTTAAGATAGGAAATATGCTTCAAATTATTGAAAGAAATAAGATTCTATGCTATACTATTTATTGTGATAAATCTTTATATAGTGATGAGGAATTGAAATGTCAAACAGTTTTACAAGATGGTTAGATAGAAAGAAAATTCAAATAGAAATGGAAATAGAAAGGGAGGTTTCTCGGCATCCTTGGAAGGGAAAAGATCCTATAACGGCAGGAAAAAAGGCTGGATATGCTCGTGCTGCAGAGGAATTTAAGCCAATATTAGCAAGATTACGCAGACAATGTGCAACGCTAAGAAAAGAGCATGAGAATAATAAATTAGAATTCGATAAATATTCCGAATATCTTCTAAAAAAACTAAAACGATTAGAGAAGGAAAAGGAGCAATTAGAGAAAATTAGAAGTGAAAAATCAAGTGAAATGGATAAAAAATATGGGACAGAAACAACACAGAGATTCGGTATGTTAGTATTTGATTTTTCGTTTTTATTAAAAAAATATAGGTTTAATAAAGCTGAGATTGAGGGTTATGAAGAAGCACGAATAATTTTTGAAGAAAAGATAGAAAAAGAAAAAGAGAAAATAATTGATTTGAAGAAAAACTGTGATAAAGATACAAAGAAGGCAATGTCCTTGATAACTGATATACTTAATGAAATAGCTCTGATAAAATTAGATATTGCTCAAATTGAATTAATTATTGGAAAGTAAAGAAATTAAACTAAAAGGCATATATAGGGGCTAAGATAATCTGTATGTGATTGTAAAGAAGATACGAAAATTGGGAAAAGGGAAAATTTATTTAGAAAAATTGAATATGAGAGTAAATGGACAAGAGAAACCGTCTGATGCTTTAATATATGAAAATGAAGATGGGAAAAAGATGCTACAGTTCATAGCTGATATTCTAAACGAAATTTCGTGTATGGAACTGAGAATAGCAGAGATGAAACTTATGATTGGAGAATAATATGGGGTACGATGATCTTGTAAAAAGAAAAGCTGGTATTAATAGTGACTTTGATAGCACAATTAAAAATATTGATGAAGAAATATCTGAACTAAAAAGAGTTGAGAATATTGTATCAAAAACAAAGATGATATTAGATGACCTTGATAGAGAGTTTTGTGAAAGGACAAAACTTACTGCAACAGACTCTATATTACTTTTTCTCGCTGCAGGTCTACAGATAGCAAGGCAATATTTGCTATCAAACAATCAATTTAGGCTTGATTCAAAGCAAGGAGATAGTCTCGCAAAGTCCCTTGTTCCACCGTCATGGAAGGATGTATTACTTCAAAGTGTTCCATATGATGCGATAAAAACTAGTTCGCATGTTACATCAACAGGAATAAGCGGAACAACACATAGATATAGAACATTAGGACATGATCCAATTTTAGGATGGATATTTGGGACTGCTAATATTATGACCAATTCCTTAACTAAATACAATTTGGAGACATATCAGGTTTCAAATATGACCATACAAAGACATTATCCGTTAGGTGCTGTCGGCATGCTTGAAAAGGCTGTTGAATATGGTAAAAATGATCCGATGCTTTTGGGTGCTGCTGTTGCAAGGCAAGCAGTACATTTTGGAAGTGATTATTTCACAAAGCAAGGTTTACCTGTTCCAATTATATCCACAGTAAACAATCAACTTGCAGGGGATATGATATCCAAGTGGCATATTGATATGTACAGCATTACAAGAGGTGCTGCGGTGTCTATTCTTATCAATCAATTGATTTATTGTGTTCACAGCCTTTTTTACGATGGTAAAACAGATAGCGATAGGAAGTTGTATGAGGTAAGAACAAGAAAAATACTTTCATATTCAAATCTTATTGCATCTAGTACAAATATTGCCGTAACAGCGATTACAAATGATTTTAGTAAATTAGATATTGGTGGATTAGCTGTCACAATATACCGACTTATAACGGATGCAAAGTTTGTAAGAGAGGTTAAAGAAGAGTTTATATTTGGCTCTTATAGAGATATGATAATGGGAGAATAATGATGAAAGTTCAAGAGATATTGTCAAAATATGATAACATTGTTTCGGGCGATTTTAAAAAATTGAAGATTTTTGATTTTAGCGGAGTATATATTATCTGCGATAAGAAAGACAGAGTAGTATATATCGGAAGTGCATATGCTCGTACTATCAAAGTACGATTGCAACAATATTTAAGGACACATGATTCGGGAAATACGCTTGGAAAGACAATTGCTAAGAAATTATCAGATTCAAAAAAGTATGATGATGAAGCAAAAGAGAAGATCGAAGAAGCAATTGAAAAGATTAAATCATATAAGATATATGCAATTCCGCATAAGGATTTAGAATATAAGTTAATCCAGGATTTTAAACCGAAATATAACAATTGTGGCAAAGGTGAAGACTGACGGAATACAAAATTGCACAATATCATCTATTTAATACTCGATGAAAAACTATTTATGTTCAAAAAATCGCCCATCGTTTACTATATAATAATCGTAGACGGTGGGGATTTTGTTTTGATGTACAAAAAAATGTACTGCGTATGGAGTATAATAAAATCAAAGGAAACCTGCACCTGATGTTCGACAAAATTATCATTGAGGAAACGGACGAAGGATTAAATCTTGACCTGAGATTAAAATCCCCGTTCATCAGCAAAGCGAAAGAGTCTTTACTCAAGAAATATATGATAGTAGATAATGAAGTCTTACAGAAAGGAGCGTGAGAATATGACAAGAAGAAATGATATGGCATATGATATGACCGCGCCAATCAGAGAATTGATTGAGAAGATGTATCGTGAAGATCTCGGTCGTAAAATTAAGGCTGAGAAAAAGAGAAAAACGAACAAAAAATAATTGTTCGTAATAGCGATACATAAACACCTAAAACAACAAAACACTTATAGGGAAATCCTATAAGTGTTTTGGGTGGTGGTGCGGATGACAGGGGTCGAACCTGCACGTCTCGGGACACAAGAACCTAATGGTTATATAGCATATGTGAAAGAATTATTTTCTTTTGCATATGCTATTTTTTAGCCAATATCAAAAAGGGTAATATGCAAATGCAATATTCTTATTTTAAAATACATGTTAGTCTTAATGCAATCTTAATGCGGATATTCAACCGTTAATGCCATTTTAAAATATATTATGATACAATGATAATAGAAAAAAGATACACTTGATTGGTGGTTTTGATTATGGATGCAAAAATAAAGAAGCATTTGTCTTCTTCTCAGATAATAATATTCGGTTTTGCAGGAGCAATAATATTAGGCACAATTCTTTTAATGCTTCCGATATCGTCAGCAAGCGGAAATATGACACCCTTTTCAGACGCACTCTTTACATCAACATCTGCGGTGTGTGTAACAGGGCTTGTGGTACATGACACAGCAACGCACTGGTCAATGTTCGGGCAGTTTATAATCCTTTTGCTTATTCAGGTTGGAGGTCTTGGAATTGTAACCTTGTCTGTTGCAATGGCGATGCTTGCAGGAAGAAAAATAAGTCTTATGCAAAGAAGCACATTGCAGGATGCAATATCCGCACCAAAGGTCGGCGGAATTGTAATGCTCACAGGATTTATTCTTAAAACAACATTCTTAATTGAGCTTATAGGTGCAATTTTACTTTCAACAGTATTTTGCAAAGAGTTTGGGTTAAAAGGTGTATGGCTCGGAATATTCCACTCTGTTTCGGCATTTTGTAATGCAGGCTTTGACTTGATGGGTGCAAAATCACCGTTCTCATCGCTGACATCCTACTCCGCACAGCCTTTAATAAATGCAGTTATAATGCTTCTCATTATCATAGGCGGCATTGGTTTTCTTGTATGGGAAGATGTAAAAACAAACAAGCATCATATAAAAAAATACCGTATGCAGACAAAGGTTGTATTATCGTCAACACTGTTTTTGATAATCGCACCTGCAATATATTTTTATTTTGCAGAGTTTAATGGATTACTACTAAACGAAAGAATATTAAATTCTATGTTTCAGTCTGTAACACCGAGAACAGCGGGATTTAATACGGCGGATTTGACTCAATTAACAGGAACAGGTCAGATAATTACAATTATTTTAATGCTGATTGGCGGTTCTCCCGGCTCGACTGCCGGCGGTATGAAGACAACAACTGCTGCAGTGCTTATCCTCTCTATGATATCTGTATTCAGAAAGAAGGACGATGTTGAGTGCTTTGGCAGACGGATAGAAGATTCAGCTCTTAAAACTGCATCAGCAATACTGTTAATGTATTTTATTCTGTTTTTAACAGGCGGACTTGTTATAAGCGGAGTTGAAAAGCTTCCTCTTATGGAGTGCTTGTTTGAAACAGCATCGGCAATAGGCACGGTAGGTCTTACACTTGGCATTACACCTACTCTCGGAACGGTATCAAGGATCGTTTTAATAGGTCTTATGTTCTTTGGCAGAGTTGGAGGTCTTACCCTCATATTTGCGACACTATCAAAAAAACAGCAAAACATATCAAAAAAACCACAGGAAAGAATTACCGTAGGTTAAGGAGGAATTTAATATGAAATCTGTATTGCTTATAGGACTTGGGCTATTTGGCAGACATATAGCGAAAAAATTAAATGAGCTTGGCCACGAAGTAATGGCAATAGATAAAAAAGAAGAGCTTGTAAATGAGGTTCTTCCGTATGTAACAAATGCACAGATTGGGGACAGTACAAATGAAGAATTTTTAACTTCCTTGGGTGTGGGAAATTTCGATATTTGCTTTGTTGCAATCAGCGGAGATTTTCAAAGCTCTCTGGAAACAACCTCACTTCTTAAAGAGCTTGGTGCAAGGTTCGTGGTCTCAAGAGCAGAACGGGATGTTCAGGAAAAGTTTCTGCTCCGTAATGGTGCAGATCAGGTCGTGTACCCCGAAAAGCAGGTGGCTTCGTGGGCGGCAATCCGTTACAGTGCAGACCACATTCTTGATTTTATTGAGCTTGATGATGATTATGCAATTTTCGAGGTAACAACACCCGAAAGCTGGATTGGAAAAACAATAGGACAAATAGATATTCGTAAAAAGTTCGGGATAAATATTATGGCATTAAAACAGGATGGAAAAATGAGTATGACAATTCACCCTGATACTGTTTTAAAAGAAAATGAAACCATGCTTGTGCTTGGTGAACTTAAAGACATTCAGAAATGTTTTCGGATATAGCCTGGTATATCATCCCGAAGTGTTAGTTGGGAGATGATGGTATGCGTGATATTATTTTATTGATTGCGGTTTTAGCCTATATGATTGGCGGATATTTTGTTGTCGGGAAAATCGGAGAATTCTTTGACGAAAATTACAAGGGATATGACTACGATTTTGAAAAGGATAACAAAAGTGATAAAACTACGTACCAAAATTAAGAAAATACCGGCTATCCATTGAGAAAAATTTGAATATATGATAAAATAGTATCATCAGGGGGGTGGTTTTCATGAACCTTCAACATAAAAAAGAAACAGATGAGCATATACTTGTATGCCTTTCATCTGCACCGTCAAACCCGAAAATTATACGGACAGCAGCAAAAATGGCCAATGCCTTTACCGGAAATTTTACTGCAATTTATATAGAAACTCCGAGCTTTGCATCGCTTGATGAAACAAATAAAAACAGGCTTAAACAAAATATGAAGCTTGCCCGTCAGCTTGGCGCAAAGGTTGAGATTATAAACGGCGATGATGTACCATACCAGATTGCTGAATTTGCACGACTTTCAGGTGTTACAAAAATTGTAGTCGGCAGAAGTGCGGCAGTTAAAAAGCATCTTATCAGAAAACCGACTCTGACGGAAAAACTGATAGCACATGCACCGAATATTGATATACACATCATCCCTGACGGTATAGAGGTTACACATTACGAAGCACCTGCTCCCAAAAAAAGGATTGAGTCCCTCTTTTCCTTCCGTGACCTTATTATAAGTGTGGGACTTCTTATTGCAGCTACGCTTCTTGGGTATGTATTTTTTGGACTTGGATTTACAGAAGCAAATATAATCACCGTATATATCCTTGGGGTTTTACTTATCTCAATACTTACTAAATACAGAATGTATGCACTTACATCTTCACTTGTGAGTGTCATTCTGTTTAATTTCTTTTTTACAGAGCCTTATTTCACTATGAAGGCATACGAAAAAGGATATCCTGCAACCTTTGCAATTATGTTTATTTCAGCATTCATATCAAGTACACTTGCGATAAAACTGAAAGATCACGCAAAGAAATCTGCACAATCGGCATACCGTACTAAAATTCTTTTTGATACAAATCAGCTTTTGCAGCGTGCAGACAGTGAGAATGATATTATTTCTATAACAGCCCATCAACTTATGAAGTTGTTAAAACGGGATATTGTTATATATCCTGTTGCCAATGATACAATAGGTAACATTAACGTCTTTTTAGCTGAAGGCGATGAAGATGAGATAAGAAAAATCGCAGAGAACGAAAAACACATTGCCGATTGGGTACTAAGAAATAACCATCAGACAGGAGCGACAACAGATAACTTTCCGGAGGCAAAGTTCTTATACTATGCAATCCGAATAAATGAGAACATTTACGGAATTATCGGTATTCATATAAACGAAAACCCCATTGATTCCTTTGAAAGCAGTATTTTGCTTTCTATCTTGGGCGAGTGCGCAATCTCTCTTGAAAACAAAAAGATTGCCCGTGAAAAAGAAGAAACAGAAATACTTGCTAAAAACGAGAAAATGAGAGCAAACCTTTTAAGAGCAATATCCCATGATTTAAGAACACCCCTTACCTCCATATCAGGTAACGCGGATAATCTTCTCTCTAACGGAGAAAGCTTTGATGAAGATACAAAGCAGCAAATATATAAGGATATATATAACGATTCCGTATGGCTTACAAATCTTGTTGAAAACTTGTTATCAGTTACAAGACTTGAAGACGGCAATATGAAGCTTAATAAGTCTGCAGAGCTTATGGATGAAATAATTGCGGAAGCATTAAATCACATAAACAAAAGCGGTATAGAACATAAAATAGAAATATACGAAAATGATGATATTGTCCTTGTGGATGTTGATGCAAGGCTTATCGTACAGGTAATTATAAACATTGTTGATAATGCAATTAAATATACACCGAAAGGCTCAAAAATCACTATCAGCACACAAAAACATGATAAAATGCTTTCTGTAAGCATTGCAGATAACGGAAACGGAATTGCAGATGATATAAAAGATAAGGTGTTTGAGATGTTCTATACGGGGGCAAATAAGATTGCTGACAGCAGAAGAAGTCTTGGCTTAGGCCTTGCGCTCTGTAAAACAATTATTTCTGCACACGGCGGAGAAATTACTGTATCGGATAACACTCCGCATGGAGCGGTGTTCACATTTACCCTGCCGATAAAGGAGGTAGATATAAATGAATAAAGCAATGACTGTTTTGGTTGTTGAGGATGATATGCCCATACGCAACCTAATCTCAACAACCTTAAAAACACATGACTATAAATTTTTAACAGCAAAGGACGGAAATGATGCTATTATGCAGGCATCTTCGCATAATCCCGATGTTGTTCTGCTTGATTTGGGACTTCCCGATATAGACGGAATCGAAGTCATAAAGAAAATCCGTTCATGGTCTAATATGCCGATTATTGTTATCAGCGCAAGAAGCGAGGACTCAGATAAAATAGAGGCTCTTGACTGCGGTGCTGATGATTACTTGACAAAACCGTTTTCTGTTGAAGAACTCCTTGCAAGGCTCAGGGTAACACAAAGAAGATTAAACTATCAAAGCCAAGTGGCTGCATCCGAGTCAATGTTTACAAACGGAAAGTTTAAAATAGATTATGCAGCAGGATGCGCATATCTTGATGATGAAGAAATGCACCTCACCCCGACAGAGTATAAGCTGCTGTGCGTGTTGTCGCAAAATGTCGGAAAGGTGCTTACACATAAATTTATTGCAGAAAAGATTTGGGGTAGTAGCTGGGAAACCGATATAGGTTCTCTTCGTGTGTTTATGACAACACTCAGAAAAAAGATTGAAAAACTTCCCGATTCTCCGCAGTATATCCAGACACATATAGGTGTAGGGTACAGAATGATGAAAGTTGAATAAGGTGGTTATATGATAAAAAAGAATATATTAAAAATTATTATTTCATCTGTGATTACATTGCTGCCGATGATTTTCGGATTTTTAGTATGGGACAGACTTCCCGAAAATGTAGCGACAAGCTTTGGATGGAATGGTGAGATTACAGGTTACAGCAGTAAAATGTTTGCAGTTGTTGGACTTCCTGCTATACTGACCTTTGTGAACTTAATATGTATTATTGCAACAAGTGCCGATCCAAGAAGAAAGAATATAAATAACAAGGTGTTTTCAATTGTTTTAAGCATAGTTCCTGTTTGTTCATTGCTTTGCGGGATTTGTATCTATGCTAATGCATTGGGATATAAAATAAGTGTCGAGAGCATAATGCCTGTCTTTATGGGAGTTTTATTTTTAGTTCTCGGTTTCATTCTCCCAAAATGCAAACAAAATTACACAATCGGAATCAAGCTCCCATGGACATTACACGATGAAAAAAATTGGGATAAGACACACAAGCTCTCAGGAAAACTTTGGATTTACGGCGGTATAATAATGGTTGTGCCAGGACTGTTTAATTTAACATTTCTGTTCATGGCAATAATCTTTGCACTTGTTATTATTCCGACTGTGTATTCATATTTGATATATAAAAATAAAAAGTAGATCAAATTGTTAAGTAGCCTATATTAAAATATTATACGCCTTAACAAAGATAAACTTTTTGGTGAATTCCTTCGTTGACTTCCGCCTCTTCTTGTGATACTATTTGTGTCGCAAGGAGGTGAAATCAAATGAAGGTGCTTGAAGAATTCTGGTATGGGAATATAAATCCGATGGAAAGACCATTCCAAAGACAAAGAAAGTTTGACAAGGTATTCAGGTTGCTTACCAAGAACGAAGAAGAATTGCTCAAGAATTTGAATGAGCAGGAAAAAGAATCATTTAACAAGGTAAAAGCCTGTTATGACGAAATGATACAAATAACAGAATGTCAAACATTTATAAAAGGATTCAAATTAGGAGCAAGGTTCTTTATAGAATGCTTCGAAAATGATGCCGACATATTCGATGAATGAAATTCGAGTATGTCGGTATTTTTATGTCTAAGATGAAAGGAGCGTAACTCATGAAAAAGAGAATAATATGTACAGTACTTGCTACAACGATGTTGCTATCACAAACAGCATCGGCAGCACCTTGGCAATGGCATCGAAATGAACTGATATACGACAGCGAAATCGGATTCTTTGGAAATGTAACCTTAACCTTCGCATCGGACGGTGGAAGCTTTATCAGGCCAATAACAAAAAGATATGGCGAGAGTATCAGCTTAGAGAGTTACATCCCAACAAAATACGGATACACGTTCAAAGGCTGGTTCACCGATCCCAGAACAAAGCAGAATCAGGTGACAACATTCAAATTCACAAAGCCTGATGTCCTATATGCGAAATGGGAAAAGAATCCGGAAGAACCCGTAAATCCGAATGACGAAATTATGAGCAAGGATACCTGCTACCTCACAGACGAGGAAACAAAAATACGAAATAAACTTATAGAAGAAAAAAATAAAACCTACATCGAAGGCTTTGGCTATGTAACGCCTGCCAAAACTCAAACCATCATCGTAGACACAGATGGAGATATAAACAAAATGGCCGGTTCAATGGAATAGGATATTGGAACAGAAAAATCCCTGCCAACATGAAATTGGCGGGGATTCTGCTTTTTAGCCGTTTGTTTACATCCAATCGACCCGTACATCGTTTGTGAGATTTCTGTTCGATTGTACGGACTATAGGGGTAATATGCACAAATATTGAAGGAATATTAAGAGTCTGAACCCATTTTTCGAGGTCTTTTTACGCCAATAACCCTTCTTTTTCTGTTGCTTTTGACGAAGATTTTTAGAGCTGAATTTATATCAAAAAAATTACTCCATAATAATGCCCTTGGATTTGCGTTTGCCCGGTTTGTCGGGATACGGAATCGCCTTTATGTCAGCTATAAACTTTTCGCCAAGCTTTTGCTTTTTGCTATATTTTTGTTTTGAGGTAAGATTGGGATTTTTGCTGATAGCATCACGAGTATCAATATATTCTTTTCGTAATGGCTGTGCCTTCTGACTCCACTCGTAATATTCCGCAGATGTCATATCTTTTCCGCTTAACTCTTCTTCATGCCAAGAATCTTTTACACGATAATATCGTTGATACATCTTCTCGTTGATTTTGGAATACTCTTTCAAAAACGGGTCATTAAGCGACTCCTTATATTTTTCAATGGATGCAAGTTTTGCACAGGAATATCCGCTTTCATTTATGTTCTTACAATATTCCACATCACGAGCCGTAATGACAAGAAAATACTTGCCGCACATTTTACAACGATTTATTCTGTACCCATTTTTTACAAGCTCTGAAAAC